>JAKAFA010000023.1 GCA_021818185.1 Pseudomonadota bacterium
CTGACCGAGATGGAGGCAGCCTGCCGCGCCCACCACGCGGCAGGCGCGTTGGCCATCCTGCGCCGGCTGGTGCCGGAATACGCGCCGCAGGACCAGACGGACCCCCTGGAAGCGGTTGATTAGGGCTCCGTCGCCGCGCGGGCCGGGTATTTGGCGCGACAAGGCCGCGTCGGACGCTAAGGAACCGGTCCGGCAATTGCGCACTCGGATTAATCCGGGACCACATCAGCGCCGAACCGGCCCTCCCCGGCTTTCTTGACTTCGGCGAGTGGGGGCGCCAAGAATTCGCGCCGCCAAAACCGGGGCTCGCACGCATGATCTCCCTTCCCCGCATCGCCATCGTCGGCCTGGGCTATGTCGGCCTGCCACCGGCCATCGGCACCGATCCCTTCTATCCGGAAATCAACCTGGCCGGGCGACGGATCAACGACGGCATGGGCGACGACATCGCCGAGACCATCGCCACCCTGGTCAAGCCCGGCGGCCTGGTGGCCGACATCAAGGGCATGTGGCGGGGCTTGGCCCTCGCCGACGCCCTGCGCGTCTGGCGGCGGTAGCCCATGCGCATCCTTTTCATCACCGCCAGCCGCATCGGCGATGCCGTGCTGTCCACCGGGCTGCTGGCGGCGCTGGCCGCCCGCCATCCGCGGGCGCGTTTCACCGTGGCCTGCGGCGCGCCGGCCGCCCCGCTGTTCGCCCCGGCGCCCTTCATCGAGCGGGTGATCCCGATGGTCAAGCGCCGCCGCGCCGGCCACTGGATCGATCTGTGGCGGCAGACGGCGGGCACCGTCTGGCATACGGTGGTCGACCTGCGCGGCAGCGCCCTGGGCTATGTGGTGCCGGCCCTGCACCGGCGGGTGCTCAAATCGTCGTGGGCGCCCAAGCACCGTATCCACCATCTGGCCTCGGCCATCGGCGCGCCCTCGGGCTTCGCGCCGGTCTTATGGAACACGCCGGAGCAGCAGAGCCGCGCCGCCGCCCTGATCCCCGCCGACCGGCCCGCGATCGGGGTCGGCCCGACCGCCAATTGGGGCGGCAAGCAATGGCCGGCCGAACGCTTCGCCCAGGTGGTCGCCGCCCTTGCCGCCCCCGGCGGCATCCTGCCCGGGGCGCGGATCGCCGTGTTCGGCGCCGATTGGGAACGCCCGGCCGCCACTCCGCTGCTGGAGGCGATCCCGCTCGACCGGCGCATCGACCTGATCGGGGCGATCGACCTGCCCACCGCCCATGCCTGCCTCACCCGCTGCGCGCTGTATCTCGGCAACGATTCCGGACTGATGCATATCGCTGCGGCCAGCGGCGCCCCCACCCTGGGCCTGTTCGGCCCCTCTTCGGAGATCCTCTACGGCCCGATGGGGCCGGCCACCGCGACGGTGCGCGGGCCGCGCAGCTTCGAGGACATCTGCCACGCCCCCGACTTCGACCACCGCAGCCACGCCTGCCTGATGCTGGACCTGGAACCCGAGCGGGTAGCCGCAGCGGCCGAAGCGTTGTGGCGGCGGACCGGGGCGCGAAAAAACCAGCCCAACCCTTCGGCGGTGTGATATATCCCGCCACCATCCCCTTCAATCGATCCGCCCAGCCGGAGAGCCCCGCCCATGTCCGACCTTCGTCCCGTCCGCCGCGCGCTGATTTCGGTTTCCGACAAGACCGGCCTGATCGAATTCGCCCGCTTTCTGGCCGAGCGGGGCGTCGAGATCCTGTCGACCGGCGGCTCGGCCAAGGCCATGCGCGATGCCGGCCTGACGGTGACCGAGGTCGCCGACTACACCGGCTTCCCCGAAATGCTGGACGGACGGGTCAAGACCCTCCACCCCAAGGTGCATGGCGGCCTGCTGGGCATCCGTGACGACGCGGCGCACCAGGCGGCCATGGCGGCGCACGGCATTCAGCCCATCGACCTGCTGGTGGTCAATCTCTATCCCTTCGAGGCGACGGTCGCCAAGGGCGCCGATTACGACACCTGCGTCGAGAACATCGACATCGGCGGCCCGGCGATGATCCGCGCGGCGGCCAAGAACCACGACGGCGTCGCCGTGGTGGTGGACGTCGAGGATTACGCCCCGCTGATGGAGGAGATGGCGACCAACGGCAACGCCACCACCCTGGCGCTGCGCAAGCGGCTGGCCGCCACCGCCTATGCCCGTACCGGCGCCTACGATGCCGCCATTTCCCAATGGTTCGCCGGCGTGCTGGGCGACACCTTCCCGCGGCGCGTCGTGGTGGCGGGCGAGTTGAAACAGTCGCTGCGCTACGGCGAGAATCCGCACCAGCAGGCGGCCTTCTACACCACCGGCCAGGCGCGGCCCGGCATCGCCACCGCCCGCCAGCTCCAGGGCAAGGAGCTGAGCTACAACAACCTGAACGACACCGACGCCGCCTTCGAGTTGGCCGCCGAGTTCAAGCAGCCGGCGGTGGCCATCATCAAGCACGCCAATCCCTGCGGCGTCGCCGCCGGCCCCGACGTGCTGGGCGCCTACAAGGCGGCGCTGGCCTGCGACCCGGTTTCGGCCTTCGGCGGCATCGTGGCGATCAACCGGCCGCTGGACGGCGCCACCGCCGAGGAAATCTGCAAGCTGTTCACCGAGGTGGTGATCGCCCCCGCCGCCGACGAGGCGGCGGTAGCCGCCTTCGCCGCCAAGAAGAACCTCCGCCTCCTGGTCACCGGCGGCATGCCCGACCCCACCTCCCCCGGCATGACCCTGCGCGCCGTGTCCGGCGGCTACCTGTTCCAGAACCGCGACAACGGCCGGGTTTCCCTCGACGGCCTCAAGGTGGTGACCAAGCGCGCCCCCACCGACAAGGAACTTGCCGACCTGCTGTTCGCCTTCCGCGTCTGCAAGCACGTCAAGTCCAACGCCATCGTCTACGTCAAGGACGGCGCCACGGTGGGCATCGGCGCCGGCCAGATGAGCCGGGTCGATTCCAGCCGCATCGCCGCCTGGAAGTCGCAGGAGGCCGCCCAGGCGGCCGGTCTGGCCCAGCCCGGCACTATCGGCTCGGTGGTGGCCTCCGACGCCTTCTTCCCGTTCGCCGATGGCCTGCTGGCCGCCGCGGCGGCCGGGGCGACGGCGGTGATCCAGCCGGGCGGCTCGATGCGCGATGCCGAAGTCATCGCCGCCGCCGACGAGAAGGGTCTGGCGATGGTGTTCACCGGGATGCGCCATTTCCGCCACTGACCGCCGGGGTCGGGCGGCGGCGGGGTCCGGACCAGCCGCCCGCTCAGCCTCCCCGCAGGCGGGTCCGTCCCTCGCCGGCCGGTGAACGGCGGGAATTGGGCCGAACCTGCGGATGCAAGTGCAGCCGTTTGCCCTCGGCCAGCAACTCGCCCATCTTCTCGGCCGACAACGGCCGGCTGAAGAAGTAGCCCTGCATCTGGTGGCAGCCCAGCGACCGCAGGAATTCCAGGTGGGCGCGATGCTCGACGCCCTCGGCCACGACGGTCAGCCGCAGGGCCTTGGCCATGGCGACAATGGCATCGACGATGGCAGCGTCGTTGGGGTCGGAAATCACATCCATCACGAAGCTGCGGTCAATTTTCAGCTTGTGGATGGGGAAGCGCTTGAGCACGCTGAGCGAGGAATAGCCGGTGCCGAAATCGTCGATGGCGCAGCCGATTCCCATGTCGCGAATCTGCTGCACCACGGCAATGGCATTGTCGGCATCGCGCATCGCCGAACTTTCGGTCAGTTCCACCTCCAGATACCGCGCCTCCAGCCCGGTATCGGCCAAGGTGGCCTCCAGCGCCGTCAGCAGGCGGCGGGCATACTGGAACTGGCGCCCCGACACGTTGACCGCCACCGGAATGGCCGGCAGGCCCCCCTCCTGCCAGGCACGGTTCTGGCGGGCGCAGGCGGCCAGCATCATTTCACAGATCGCGTCGATCAGGCCGCAATCCTCGGCAATGGGAATGAATTCACCGGGAGCGATCATGCCGTCCGCGGTCTGCCAGCGGACCAGCGCCTCCATCCCCACCACCGCGCCGGTGGCGAGATCGACCTGCGGCTGGTAATAGGGCAGGAATTCACCGTTATCGAGTCCGCGCCGCAGGCGGGTCTGGAGGCTGAGCGTGCGCGCCGCCTTCGCCCCCATTTCGGTCGTGAAGAACTGCAGGGTGCCCGGCCCCTGGCCCTTGGCCCGCTGGAGGGCGGCATCGGCATTGCGGACCAGCAGTTCGCAGTCCTCGCCGTCCCGCGGAAACAGCGCGGCGCCGACACTGGCCGACAGATCGACCTGTTCCCGTCCGACGCTGACGGTGGTCTGGGCCAGGCCATGGAGGCGCTCGATGGCCTCGAACAGCTCGCGCCGGCTGCCCTGGCCGGCCAGCAGCGCCAAAAAGCGGTCGCCGGAGGAACGGGCCAGCACGTCGCCGGGCTCCATGGCGGCTTGCAGGTGGTCGGCGGCGGCGATCAGCACCTGATCGCCGATGGTGTGTCCCATGGTGCCGTTGATGACCCCGAAGCGGTCGATGCCGAGCGACAACACCGCCAGGGGGGTGCGCTTCGCGCGGGCATCGCGCCGCGCCTTCTCGAAGTGTTCCATGAAGGCGGCACGGTTGGGCAAGCGGGTCAGCGGGTCGTAATAGGCCAGGAAGGACAGCCGCTGTTCGGCGACCTTGCGGTCGGTGACGTCCAGCAACACGCCGTCCCACACCACGTCGCCGTCTTCGCGCAGGCTGGGGCGCGACAGGCCGCGCAGCCAGCGGCGGTGGCCGCGGGAATCGGCCACCGCCAGTTCCTCCTCGAACGGTTCCATGCTGCGGGCCGAGGCGCGCAGCCCGGCCAGGAACTGCTGGCGCTGCTCGGCCGACAGCACCTGGAGAAAGGCGTCGGGATCGGCCAGCAGGTCCTCGGGATCGCGGCCCAGGACGGTCCGGCACCCCTCGCTGACATAGGTGAAATCCAGCCGGTCGTCGGCGCGCAGCACCCGCTGGAAGACCATCCCCGGCATATTGGCCGCGATGGCGCGCAGGCGCTTCTCCGTATCCCGAAGGGCGGCCTCGGTGCGCTTGCGCTGGGTGATGTCGCGGCCGATGCCGACGAACAGCCGATGCCCCTCCAGCCGGACTTCCTCGGTGGACAACTCCAGCGGAAACAGCGATCCGTCCCGCCGCCGGCCGGTCAGCTCCCGCGGCCCGCCGCCGACGATCGCCGCGTCCAGGCTACCCTCCGTCGCGGCACCGGCCAGCAGCACACCGAAAGGCTGGCCGGCCAGGTCGCTGGCCGGAAAGCCGAACAGGCGCTCGGCCGCGGCGTTGGCCACGTCGATCCGCCCCTCCTCGTTGAGCACGAAGATGGAATCCGACCCGTGCTCCATCAGCATGTCGAAGCGCAGTTCGGCCCGCCGTCCGGCGGTGACGTCGATCAGCAGCCCGTGCCACAGCACACCGCCGTGATCATCGGGGCTGGGATGGGAAATCCCCATCAGCCACCGCACCTCGCCGGCCGCGGTAATCGCGCGGAACCGTTCGGCGCAGGGGGTCATGGTGGCCGCCGAACGCCGGATTTCCGCCAGGTGATCGTCGCGGTCGGCCCAATGCACCACCGTCAGGCAACCCTTGGAGTTCACCCCCACGGCGCCCGGTTCGAGGCCGAGAATGGCATGGGTCGAGGCATTAAACCATGGATAGGAAATCGTTCCGTCGCCATCCATCACACGGCGAAAACGAATGCCCGGCAGAGCGGCTACCAGGGCGTCCAGACCCGTTTCCGCGTCGCCGATGCGGGTTCCGGTACGCGTCGCGCCGGCAGCCCCGGCCTCGACAGAGATCCGCTGTTCCTTGGTCACGCGTCGCTCCGGCCCGGACCGCGGGGAGTAGTGCTGCCGCCAATGGTATAGGGCCGCGACGCCGGAGGCAAGCCGGCTCCGACCAGCCTCCGGCAATCCCTTTGGAAATCCTTGACTCGCCCCGCCGCCCGGCCTAGTGTCGCCGCCTCTTCAGGCTGCTGGAGAAATCCGCCTCTCAGGAGGCCCGCCGGTCCGCGAGTGTCGCGCACCGGTGCGTTGCTGCTTGGGGGCCCCGCCGCGAAATCGCGCGGGCATGGGAAGGGTGTGAAGTGATGTTCGAGTCCCTCAGTCAACGGCTGTCTACGGTCTTCGACAAGCTCACCGGCCGCGGTGCGCTGTCGGAAGCCGATGTCGGCGAAGCGCTGCGCGAAGTCCGCGTCGCGTTGCTGGAGGCCGACGTCGCCCTGCCGGTGGTCAAGGATTTCGTCGCCCGGGTCAAGGACCGGGCGGTCGGCCAGGAGGTGGTGAAGTCGGTCACCCCCGGCCAGATGGTGGTCAAGATCGTCCACGACGAGCTGGTCGCCACCCTGGGCACCGAGGGCGCCGATCTCAACCTCAATGCCGTGCCGCCGGTGGCGGTGCTGATGGTCGGCCTGCAGGGCTCGGGCAAGACCACCACCTCGGGCAAGCTGGCGGTACGCCTGAAGAAGGACCGCAAGAAGGTCCTGCTCGCCTCGCTCGACGTCTACCGTCCGGCGGCGCAGCAGCAATTGGAGATCCTCGCCCGCCAGGCGGAGGTGGGCTCGCTGCCCATCGTCATGGGCGAGATGCCGGTGGCCATCGCCCGGCGCGCCATGGATGTCGGCCGGCGCGAAGGCTACGACGTCGTTATTCTGGATACCGCCGGCCGCCTGCACATCGACCAGGAGTTGATGGCCGAGGTCGCCCAGGTGCGCGACGCCGTCAAGCCGACCGAGACCCTGCTGGTGGCCGACGCCATGATCGGCCAGGACGCGGTGACCCTGGCCCGCGAGTTCAATGAAAAGGTGGGCGTCACCGGCATCGTGCTGACCCGCGTCGACGGCGATGCCCGCGGCGGCGCCGCCCTGTCCATGCGTGCGGTGACCGGCCGGCCCATCAAGTTCCTGGGCCTGGGCGAGAAGCTGGACGCCCTGGAGCCGTTCCACCCCGACCGCATCGCCGGCCGCATTCTCGGCATGGGCGACATCGTCTCGCTGGTCGAGAAGGCCATGGAGACGGTGGAGCAGGATGAGGCGGAAAGGCTCGCCAAGCGCATCGAAAAGGGCAAGTTCGACCTGGAAGACATGCTGGCGCAGTTCCGCCAGGTCGAGAAGATGGGCGACCTGAAGGGCATCATCTCCATGCTGCCCGGCATCGGCCGCCTCGGCGACCAGTTGAAAGACGCCAAGCTCGACAACAAGGTGGTGGGCCGCCAGAAGGCCATCATCCTGTCGATGACCAAGGCAGAACGCAAGAATCCGGACCTGATCAAGGCTTCCCGCAAGCGGCGCATCGCCGCCGGCTCGGGCGGCACGGTCCAGGACGTCAACAGGCTGCTCAAGCAATACCAGCAGATGGCCGACATGATGAAGAAGGTCGGCAAGCTGGGGCAGAAGGGCCTGATGCGCCACGGCCTGGGCGGGCTGCTGCCCCCCGGGATGGGTAAGAAATTCGGCCGCTAGGCTGGAAATGTACGACGATTTGACCGAGAGGGAAGATACCGCATGTCGCTGAAGATTCGTCTCGCCCGCGCCGGCGCCAAGAAGCGCCCGTTCTACCGCATCGTGCTGGCGGACTCGCGCAGCCCGCGCGACGGCCGCTTCATCGAGAAGCTGGGCACCTACAACCCCATGCTGCCCGCCGAGCACGCCGAGCGCCTGACCCTGAACGAGGAGCGGGTGAAGTACTGGCTGTCGGCCGGCGCCCAGCCCACCGACCGCCTGGTGCGCTTCCTGTCGGACAAGGGCCTAGTCGCCAAGCCGACCCGCCCCGAGCAGAGCAAGAAGCCGCAGCCCAAGGCCAAGGCGCAGCAGCGCGCCAAGGAGCAGGCCGAGCGCGAGGCGGCGGCCGCGGCGGCCGGCGAGTAAGCGGTCATGGACCGCGTGTGCGTCGGCGCCGTCGTCGGTGCGCATGGGGTCCGCGGCGCTGTCCGCGTCAAGAGCTTCACCGCCGAGGCGGCCGATATCGGCCGCTACGGCCCGGTAGAGGACGAGGCGACGGGGCGCAGGTTCGAGCTGCAGGTGATCGGCCAGGCCAAGGGACTGGTGATCGCCCGGCTGGTCGGGGTGGCGGACCGCAATGCGGCCGAAGCCCTGAAAGGCATGCGGCTCTGCGTGCCGCGGGATCGCCTGCCGGCGACGGAAGAGGACGAGTTCCTCTACGCCGATCTGGTGGGGATGCGCGCCGAGACGCCGGACGGAACCCCGTTGGGCACGGTCCGCGGCGTGTTCGATTTCGGCGGCGGCGAAGTGCTGGACGTACAGGGAGCGAGGGGCGGCCTGATGGTGCCCTTCACCCGGGCGGCGGTACCGGTGGTGGATGTCGCGGGCAGGCGGCTGGTGGTGGACCCGCCGGCCTACGCCCCCGAAGAGGAGGAGGACCAGGGTGGGGAGTGACGCATCGCCGTGGCACGCCACGGTGCTGACCATCTTCCCCGAAATGTTCCCGGGACCGCTGGGCCACTCGCTGGCCGGGCGGGCGCTAGCCAACGGGACGTGGCGGCTGGATACGGTGAATATTCGCGACTACGCGAAGGACAGGCACCGCTCGGTCGACGACGAGCCGTTCGGCGGCGGGGCCGGGATGGTGATGCGTCCCGACGTGGTGGACGCCGCCATCCGGGCCAACCGCGGGGTCGGCCCCCTGGTTTACATGACCCCGCGCGGGCGGCTGCTGGACCAGCCGCTGGCGCGGGAGCTGGCGGCGGGGCCCGGGGTGACCGTGCTGTGCGGCCGTTTCGAAGGGGTCGACCAGCGGGTGCTGGAGGCCAACGGGGCGGTCGAGGTCAGCCTGGGCGACTTCGTGCTGTCGGGGGGCGAACTCCCGGCGCTGGTGCTGCTGGATGCCGCGGTGCGGCTCCTGCCCGGCGTGGTCGGCAAGGAGGAGTCGCTGGCGGAGGAGAGTTTCGAGTGGGGTCTGCTGGAATACCCCCACTATACCCGGCCCGCGTCGTGGGTCGGCCGGGAGGTGCCGGAGGTTCTGCTGTCCGGCCACCACGAGAAGATACGCGCCTGGCGCCAGCGCCAGGCCGAGGAGATAACCCGGTTGCGCCGCCCGGACCTGTGGGCCCGGCACGTCGCCGCCAAATTGGATAGCGAGGGTAGTGAGCCATGAACATCATCGAGCAGCTCGAGCAGGAGCAGATCGCCAAGCTGACCGAAAACAAGACGGTCCCCCAGTTCGCCCCCGGCGACACCGTCAAGGTCAACGTCAAGGTGGTGGAAGGCGGCCGCGAGCGCGTGCAGGCCTATGAGGGCGTGTGCATCGCCCGCAAGAACGACGGGCTGAACAGCTCGTTCGTGGTGCGCAAGATTTCCTACGGCGAGGGCGTCGAGCGCATCTTCCCGCTCTACTCGCCCAACATCGCCTCGATCGAGGTGATCCGCCGCGGCGACGTGCGCCGCGCCAAGCTCTATTACCTGCGCGACCGCCGCGGCAAGTCGGCCCGTATCGCCGAGCAGACCACCGGCTACGCCGCCAAGATCTCGGCCGCCGAGCGCGAGGCCGCCGCCGCCGAGAAGGCGGCCGCCAAGACCGCCGCCGAGGAATAAGGGGCGGCGCCCCTCACCCTCGCGGCTTCGTTTTCCGACCACCCCCTCGCCCTCCGGCGAGGGGGCTGGCCGCGGCCGGGTGACTTCCTGTAGACTTTGCGCCTTCACCGACCCGAGAGCACGCACGCCATGGCCAAGCCCCGCACGCTGTTCGACAAGATCTGGGACGCCCATCTGGTGGATGTCCAGGACGACGGCACCTGCCTGATCTACATCGATCGCCACATGGTCCACGAAGTGACCAGCCCGCAGGCGTTCGAGGGGCTGCGGATGGCCGGGCGCAAGGTGCGCCATCCCGAGGCGACCCTGGCGGTGGCCGACCACAACGTGCCCACCACCGACCGCTCGAAGGGCATCGCCAACGAGGAAAGCCGGGTTCAGGTCGAGACGCTGGCCAAGAATGCCGCCGATTTCGGCGTGCCCTATTACGCCATGGACGACATCCGCCAGGGCGTGGTCCACATCGTCGGCCCGGAACAGGGCTTCACCCTGCCCGGCACCACCATCGTCTGCGGCGATTCCCACACCTCGACCCACGGGGCGTTCGGCGCGCTGGCCTTCGGCATCGGCACTTCCGAGGTTGAGCATGTGCTGGCCACCCAGACCCTGGTGCAAAAGCCGGCCAAGAACATGCGCATCACGGTCAACGGCCCGGCGGCGCCGGGGGTGACCGCCAAGGACATCGTGCTGGCCATCATCGGCCGCATCGGCACCGCCGGCGGCACCGGCTATGTGGTGGAATACGCCGGCGAGGCGATCCGCGCCCTGTCGATGGAAGGCCGGATGACGGTCTGCAACATGACCATCGAAGCCGGCGCGCGCGCCGGGCTGATCGCCCCCGACGAGAAGACCTTTGCCTATGTGATGGGCCGGCCGCAGGCCCCCAAGGGCGCCGCCTGGGAGGCCGCGCTGGCCTATTGGAAGACCCTCTATTCCGACGCCGACGCCCAGTTCGACGCCGAGATCGTGATCGAGGCCAAGGATCTGGTCCCGCAGGTCACCTGGGGCACCAGCCCCGAGGACGTGATCCCCATCACCGGCAACGTCCCCGATCCGGCCACCATCGCCGACGAGGGCAAGCGCCGCGCCGTGCAGCGGGCCTTGGACTACATGGGCCTGACCGCCGGCATGAAGGCCTCGGACATCGCCGTCGACGTGGTGTTCATCGGCTCCTGCACCAACGGCCGCATCGAGGATCTGCGGGCCGCCGCCGAAGTGCTGAAGGGCCGCAAGGTGGCCGACGGCGTACAGGTGCTGGTGGTGCCGGGCTCGGGCCTGGTTAAGGAAGAGGCCGAGGCCGAGGGCCTGGACGAGGTCTTCCGGGCCGCCGGGGCGGAATGGCGCGAGCCGGGCTGCTCCATGTGTCTGGCGATGAACGCCGACCAATTGCAGCCGGGCCAGCGTTCGGCCTCCACGTCGAACCGCAATTTCGAAGGCCGCCAGGGCCGCGGCGGCCGGACCCACTTGGTCAGTCCGGCCATGGCCGCGGCGGCGGCGGTGACCGGCAAACTGACCGACGTAAGAACGCTGTAAGGGCGGACGCTGTAAGGAGACCCCCTCCCATGGAAAAGTTCACCACCCTGACCGGCGTCGCCGCGCCGCTGCCGATGATCAACGTCGACACCGACATGATCATCCCCAAGCAGTTCCTGAAGACCATCAAGCGCACCGGCCTGGGCAAGAACCTGTTCGACGAGATGCGCTACACGACGGACGGCAAGGAAGTCGCCGACTTCGTGCTGAACCAGACGGCTTGGCGCGGCGCCAAGATCCTGGTGGCCGGGGCCAATTTCGGCTGCGGCTCGTCGCGTGAGCATGCCCCCTGGGCCATCGCCGATTTCGGTATCCGCTGCATCATCGCCCCCAGCTTCGCCGACATCTTCTTCAACAACTGCTTCAAGAACGGCATCCTGCCCATCGTCCTGCCCCAGGCCGAGGTGGACAAGCTGATGGACGACGCCCGGCGCGGCGCCAACGCCACGGTGACCGTCGACCTGGACAAGCAGGAGATCCGCGGCCCCGACGGCGGCTGCATCCGCTTTGACGTCGATCCGTTCCGCAAGCACTGCCTGCTCAACGGCCTGGACGACATCGGCCTGACCCTACAGAAGGCCGACAAGATCGCCGCCTTCGAGGCGCGGCGCCAGGCTGGGCAGCCCTGGCTGTAAACATTCATTCAGGATCGAGCTTGACGCGGCCGCCGCACGGCCGCCGGAACACGAAGGGGACTTTTCATGGCGGCGAAGAAGCTTCTCATTCTGCCGGGCGACGGCATCGGCGTCGAAACCATGGCGCAGGTGCGCCGCATCATCGATTGGCTGGCCAAGAAGCGGCAGATCGAGTTCGACGTGTCGGAAGCCCTGATCGGCGGCGCCGCCTATGACGCCACCGGCACGCCGCTGCCCGCCGAAACTCTGGCCGCCGCCAAGGCCGCCGACGCCATCCTGCTGGGTGCGGTGGGCGGTCCCAAGTGGGACAACCTGCCCTTCCACCTCAAGCCCGAGCGCGGCGCGCTGCTGCCGCTGCGCAAGGAACTGGAGCTGTTCGCCAACCTGCGCCCGGCCGTGGTGTTCGACGCCCTGCTCGACGCCTCGACCCTGAAGCCCGAGGTCATTTCCGGCCTGGACATCATGATCGTCCGCGAGCTGACCGGCGGCCTTTATTTCGGCGAGCCGCGCGGCATCGAGACCCTGCCCGACGGCCAGCGCCGCGGTTTCAACACCCTGACCTACACCACCTCGGAAATCCAGCGCATCGGCCGCGTCGCCTTCGACCTCGCCCGCAAGCGCAACAAGCGGCTCTGCTCGGTGGACAAGCACAACGTGCTGGATTGCACCGTGCTGTGGCGCGAGGAGATGATCAAGCTGCAACAGGCCGAATACCCCGACGTCGAGCTGACCCACATGTACGTCGATAATTGCGCCATGCAGCTGGTGCGCAATCCCAAGCAGTTCGACGTGATGGTCACCGAGAACATGTTCGGCGACATCCTGTCCGACTGCGCCTCGATGCTGACCGGCTCGCTGGGCATGCTGCCCTCGGCCTCGCTGGGCGCCGTGCGGGCCGATGGCGGCCGTCCCGCCCTCTACGAGCCGATCCACGGTTCGGCCCCCGATATCGCCGGCAAGGACATCGCCAACCCGCTGGCCACCATCCTCAGCTTCTCCATGTGCCTGCGCTATTCCTTCGACATGGCGGCCGAGGCCGACCTGATCGAGAACGCGGTCAAGGCGGTGCTGAAGGGCGGCCTGCGCACCGCCGACATCATGCAGCCGGGCAAGGCCAAGGTCTCCACCACGGTGATGGGTGAAGCCATCGTCCGCGAGATGGAAAAGCTGGCCTGAGCCGGATCGTCCTGATCGACTGCGAGAATCTGACGAGCGAGCGCCAATTGGCGCTCGCTTTTCGTTGGCGTGGCTTCGACCGGGTCGAATTGTTCGGGCGCGCCGCCCTGATGGCCCCCTGGCGGGCCGCCTGCACCCGCGACGGCTTGGCCGTGGCCGCCGAATGGCCGGTCCCCGACGACGCCCCGTCGCAGGCTGCCGACCGGGTCATCGCCGCGCGCGCCGAGACCCTGGCCGGCGAGCAGCCGGCGCGGCTGGTCATCGCCTCCAACGACCGCGGCTTTCTCCCCGTCGCGGCCCGTCTGGGCGGCGAGGTGCATGGCGACCCCGATCCGGCCACCCTGCTGCGCCTGGTGGCCGCCGCCATCTCGCGGGACGGCTGGGCCGAGGCCGCGGCGGTCGGAACCATCCTGGCCGAACGCTTCGGCCTGTCCCTCAAGGGCCGCCTGCCCCAACTGGCCGCCAAGGCTGGGCTGGTCGTGGCCCGGGGCCCCGCCGGCCCACGGCTGGGCCGGCCCCATGGTGACCCGTCCCCTTCCCTTCCCCATTGAATGATGCCGATAGTTTAATTAGGATTCAATCATCGCCTTAAACGCGAGGGAGGCGGCGATGACGATTGCCTGGCGCGACGGCATGGATATCGGCGATCCGGTGATCGACGCCGACCATCACCATCTGGTGGAAATGATCAACCAGTTCGAGGCGGCCATCGGCGGGCGCATCGACCACAAGGCGGTGGCCCGCGTTCTCCTCGGCCTGGTGTCCTATACCGGCGAGCACTTCCAGCGCGAGGAAGACCTCCAGCTCCAGGTGCGCTATCCCTATTACGACAGCCACCGCCGGTCGCACCGCGACGTGCTCAAACACCTCAACGACCTGCTGGCCCGCTACGTCCGCCTACAGGGGGCCGAACGCGACGCCATGATCCGCGACATGGCCGGCTTCCTGCGAGAATGGCTGGTGGACCACATCATCAGTTCGGATCTGCGGATGAAACCCTACGTCCAGCAATTCCTGGCCGACCAGGCCGAGGCCGCCCGCCGCCAACGCGCCGCGCGCGCCCTGGCGGCCAGCATCGCCGCCGGCCGCCCGGCCGACGACTGGCCCGATCCCTCCAGGCACTAATCCCCGGGCACTGTCCCCCGGACACTGTCCCCGACTACGACGCCAGCAGCCCCCGCAGCACATATCGCAGGATGCCGCCGTGGCGGAAATACTCGGCCTCGTCCACCGTATCGATGCGGCTGATCAGCGCCACGGTCAGGCTGGTGCCGTCGCGCCGGGTGATGGTGAGCGACAACTCCTGGCGCGGCCGCAGCCCGGCCGCCAGGCCGGCGATCGCGAACTCCTCGCTGCCGTCCAGTCCCAGGGTACGGCGGTCGGTGCCGGGCGGGAATTGCAGCGGCAGAACCCCCATGCCCACCAGGTTGGAGCGGTGGATGCGTTCGAAGCTCTCGGCGATCACCGCCTTGACGCCCAGCAGCCGCGTCCCCTTGGCCGCCCAGTCGCGGGACGAGCCGGTGCCGTATTCCTTGCCGGCCACCACCACCAGCGGCACGCCGGCCGCCTGGTAGCGCATGGCGGCATCATAGATGAACATCTGCTCGCCGGACGGCTGGAAGCGGGTGACCCCGCCCTCGGTGCCCGGCGCCATCTCGTTGCGCAGCCGCAGATTGGCGAAAGTGCCGCGAGTCATCACCTCGTCGTTGCCGCGCCGCGAGCCGTAGGAATTGAAGTCGGCCGGGGAAACGCCACGCTCCATCAGGTAGCGGCCGGCCGGGGTGTCGGCCTTGATGGAGCCGGCCGGGCTGATGTGGTCGGTGGTGATGGAATCGCCCAGGATCGCCAGGACCCGCGCCCCGGCGATGTCCTCGACCGCCTCCGGGGCCTGCTGGGCCATACCGGCGAAATAGGGCGGATCCTTGATGTAGGTCGAGCGGGAGTCCCAGGCATAGGTGCGCCCGGTGGCCACCGCCACCCGGCGCCAGGCTTCGGGTCCCTTGAAGACGTCGGCATAGCGGCGGCGATAGGCCTCGGCCGACAGGCTGCGCTCCATCGCCCCCTGCACTTCGGCGTCGCTCGGCCAGATGTCGCGCAGGAACACCGGTTGGCCGTCGGCCCCCGTACCCAGCGGCTCGGCGGTCAGATCGACATGCAGGGTGCCGGCCAGGGCATAGGCCACCACCAGCGGCGGCGAGGCCAGGTAATTGGCGCGCACATGCGGACTGATGCGCCCCTCGAAATTGCGGTTGCCCGACAGCACGGCGGCGACCACCAAGCGGTTGCCGTCCACCGCCTCGGCGATGGGCGGGTCCAGGGGACCGGAATTGCCGATGCAGGTGGTGCAGCCGTAGCCGGCCAGGGTGAACCCCAACTGGTCCAGGGCCGGCTGTAGGCCGGCGGCGGCCAGGTAATCGGTCACCACCTGCGAGCCGGGGGCCAGCGAGGTCTTGACCCAGGGCTTGGCGCGCAGGCCGCGGGCCACCGCCTTTTGCGCCAGCAGGCCGGCGGCCACCATCACCCGGGGATTGGAGGTGTTGGTGCACGAGGTGATGGCGGCGATCACCACGTCGCCATGCCCGATGGCCCCGGCCCCGTTGGCCAGCGGCACCTTGACGGCGGGATCGGCACCGGAAACCAGGGTGGGCAGGGCGGCGGCGAAGGCGGCGGCGACCTCGCCCAGCGGCACGCGGTCCTGCGGGCGCCTCGGCCCGGCCAGCGACGGTTCGACGGTGGACAGGTCCAGGTCCAGGGTGTCGCTGAACAGCGGTTCGGGCGAGGCGGCATCGCGCCACATCCCCTGCTCCCGGGCATAGGCCTCGACCAGGGCGATGCGAGCCGGCTCGCGGCCGGAAAAGCGCAGGAAGCGCAGGGTCTCGGCATCCACCGGAAAAAATCCGCAGGTCGCCCCGTATTCCGGCGCCATGTTGGCGATGGTCAGCCGGTCGGGCAGCGCCAGCCGGTCCAGCCCCGGGCCGGTGAATTCCACGAACTTGCCCACCACCCCGGCGCGGCGCAGCATCTGGGTGACGGTCAGCACCAGATCGGTGGCGGTAACCCCCTCGCGCAGCGCGCCGGTAAGGCGGACGCCCACCACTTCGGGGATCAGCATCGAGATGGGCTGGCCCAACATCGCCGCCTCGGCCTCGATCCCCCCCACCCCCCAGCCCAGCACGGCCAGGCCGTTGACCATGGTGGTATGGGAATCGGTGCCCACCAGGGTGTCGGGATAGGCCAACCCGTCGGCGCTCCACACCACCTGCGCCAGATATTCGCAATTGACCTGATGGCAGATGCCGGTGCCGGGCGGCACCACCCGGAAATTGTCGAAAGCCTCCTGCCCCCAGCGCAGGAAGGCGTAGCGCTCGCCGTTGCGCTGGAACTCGAATTCCATGTTGCGCTGTTGGGCATCGGCGGTACCCCAGACATCGACCATCACCGAATGGTCGATGATCAGATCGACCGGCGACAGCGGGTTGATCCGCCCGGGATCGCCGCCCAGCGCCGCCATGGCGTCGCGCATGGCGGCCAGATCCACCACCGCCGGCACCCCGGTGAAATCCTGCATCAGCACCCGGGCCGGCCGGAAGGCGATCTCCCGCCCGCTACGGCCGCGGTCATCGCGCCAGGCGGCCATCGCCCGCAAATCGTCGAAGGTCACCGTGCGGCCGTTTTCCTGGCGCAGCAGGTTTTCCAGCAACACCTTGAGGGAGACCGGCAGCCGCGACAGGTCGCCCAGCTCCGCCTCGGCGGCACGCAGGCTGTAATAGTCGTAGCGGTCGGAACCGACCGTCAGGGTCCGGCGGACATCCAAGTTTTGCGGGCCGATGGGCATGGCGCAACCTCCTGCGGCGGGCGGGCTTCCGTACTATGTGGGCTGCCGCCGGCCGCGGTGACAGGGAGGACTCGGCCCTGTCAACACCACGGCGCCTTGTGTCCCCCGCCGTAGCAATGCCCCAGCCCGGCCTTGAGCAGCGGGGCCGAGAGATCGCGGCCATCGGCAGTCTCCAGGCGGGCGACGACGCGCCCGCCATATTTGTCGCGCCGGATATCATACCGGCGGGCCGTGCCGGCGGCCAGGGTGCGATCCACCAGATGCGATCCACCAGATCCCGCTTGGCGGGGCGGAGCCGGCGGCGGCTTGGGCCAGGATGACCAGGGCGGTGATTGCCAACGCGAGAATATCACGTAGATATGACACGCCTTGTATTGCCTATCGCCAAAACAAAACCCCCCGCCGGTCTCCCGGCGGGGGGCAAGGCGTGAGCTCTCTTTTTATTGAACGGTCAGACCGACACCGTATCCGCCACCTCGCGGAATTCGGCGATCTGGTCGAAGTTCATGTACCGGTAGATATCGCCTGCCTTGGCGTTGACCACCCCGACCTGTTCCAGGTACTCGGCGGAGGTCGGGATGCGCCCCAACAGGGCGCAGACGGCGGCCAGCTCGGCGGAGCCGAGATAGACGCGGGTGTCGATGCCCAGACGGTTGGGGAAGTTGCGGGTCGAGGTGGACATGGCGGTCGAGCCCTTGCGGATCTGCGCCTGGTTGCCCATGCACAGGCTGCAGCCCGGCATCTCCATGCGGGCGCCCGACCGGCCGAGGATGCTGTAATAGCCCTCCTCGTTCAGGATCATCGCATCCATCTTGGTGGGCGGCGCGATCCACAGGCGGGTCGGGATGTCGGTCTTGCCCTCCAGCACCCGGCCGGCGGCGCGGAAATGGCCGATATTGGTCATGCACGAGCCGATGAACACCTCGTCGATCTTGTCGCCGGCCACCTCGGACAGCAGCTTGACGTCGTCCGGGTCATTGGGGCAGGCGACGATCGGCTCCTTGATGTCGGCCAGATCGATCTCGATGACCGCCGCGTACTCGGCGTCGGCATCGGGCTCCAGCAGCTTGGGCGCCGCCATCCAGGCATCCATGGCGGCGATGCGCCGCTCCAGGCTGCGGCGGTCCTGGTAGCCGTTGGCGATCATCCACTTCATCAGGGTGACGTTGGACCGCATGTACTCGATGATCGGCTCCTTGTTGAGCCGCACGGTGCAGGCGGCGGCGGAGCGTTCGGCCGAGGCGTCGGTCAGCTCGAAGGCCTGCTCCACCTTGAGGTCGGGCAGACCCTCGATTTCCAGGATGCGGCCCGAGAAGACGTTCTTCTTGCCCTTCTTCTCGACGGTCAGCAGGCCCTGGCGGATGGCGGCCAGCGGAATGGCGTTGACCAGATCGCGCAAGGTGATGCCGGGCTGCATCTTGCCCTTGAACCGCACGAGCACCGATTCCGGCATGTCGAGGGGCATGACGCCGGTCGCGGCGGCAAAGGCCACCAAGCCCGACCCGGCCGGGAACGAGATGCCGATGGGGAAGCGGGTGTGGGAATCGCCGCCGGTGCCCACGGTGTCGGGCAGCAGCAGGCGGTTCAGCCAGGAATGGATCACGCCGTCGCCGGGGCGCAGCGCGACGCCGCCGCGGGTCGAGATGAAGCCCGGCAGCTCGCGATGGGTCTTGACGTCCACCAGCTTGGGATAGGCGGCGGTGTGGCAGAAGGACTGCATCACCAGATCGGCCGAGAAGCCGAGGCAGGCCAGGTCCTTCAGCTCGTCGCGGGTCATCGGCCCGGTGGTGTCCTGCGACCCCACCGTGGTCATGCGCGGCTCGCAATAGGTGCCGGGGCGGATACCCTGGCCGTCGGGCAGACCGCAGGCACGGCCGACCATCTTCTGCGCCAGGGTGAAGCCCTTGCCGGTGTCGGCCGGCTGGTGCGGCTGGCGGAACAGGGTCGAGGGCGCCAGACCCAGCGCTTCGCGCGCCTTGGCGGTCAGGCCCCGGCCGATGATCAGCGGAATACGGCCGCCGGCCCGCACCTCGTCGAAGATCACCTCGGACTTGACGGTGAATTCGGCGATGACCGTGCCGTTCTTCAGCGCCTTGCCCTCGTAGGGGCGCAGCTCGACCACGTCGCCGGTTTCCATCTGGGCGACGTCCAACTCGATGGGCAGGGCGCCGGCGTCTTCCATGGTGTTGTAGAAGATCGGGGCGATCTTGCTACCCAGGCACACGCCGCCGAACCGCTTGTTGGGGACGAAGGGGATGTCGTCGCCTGTCCACCACAGCACCGAATTGGTCGCCGACTTGCGCGACGAGCCGGTGCCGACCACGTCGCCGACATAGGCGACCGGATGGCCCTTGGCCTTCAACGCGTCCAGCGCCTTGATCGGGCCGCGCGCGCCGGGCTCTTCGGGCTCGATCCCCGGGCGGGGATTCTTGAGCATGGCCAGGGCATGCAGCGGGATATCGGGGCGGCTCCAGGCGTCCGGGGCCGGCGACAGGTCATCGGTGTTGGTCTCGCCCGAAACCTTGAACACCGTCACGGTCAGGGAGTCCGGCACGGCCGGGCGTGAGGTGAACCATTCGGCCTCGGCCCACGAGGCGAGCACCGCCTTGGCGTTGGCGTTGGCCTTGTCGGCCAGTTCCTTGACGTCGTGGAAATAGTCGAACATCAGCAGGGTCTTCTTCAGGCCCTCGCCGGCGGCGGCACCGCATTCTGGACAGGCCAGAAGCTCGATCAGCGGGCGGATGTTGAAGCCGCCCAGCATGGTGCCCAGCAACTCGGTGGCCCGCACCTTGGAGATCAGCGGGCTGCTGTCCCTGCCCTGGGCAATGGCGGCCAGGAATTCGGCCTTGACCTTGGCGGCATCGTCGACGCCGGCCGGCACCCGGTTGGTGATCAAGTCGACCAGAACCTCTTCCTCGCCCTTGGGCGGGGTCTTGAGGAGGGCGACCAGGTCGGCGGTCTGCTGGGCCGACAGCGGCAGCGGCGGGATGCCAAGGGCGGCGCGCTCGGCCGCGTGCTGGCGGTAGGCTTCGAGCATGTGAAGTCCTCTGCGTTAATCCCGCCGGGTTAGGCCGGCCGGGGCGTGGGCTGATGCAGGATCCGCTTACACCACAAATTCCCCATCCTGTCCAGTACGCTATCCTTATGGGCGGGTATTCGCCACCCTCGCCGCCCCACCCGAGTCATCGCCCCACAGATTCGCCATATTCGGGGATTTTGATGGGATTTGCGCGTTCCCGCGCGACAGCCGGCTCGTCGGACCCCTCCGGCCGGCTCTTGCGGGGCTCGGCGGCCGGCGCTCCCCCCTTGCGTCGGCCGCCGTTCCGTCGGCACGGCCCCCGCCCCCGCTTTGACTTTCCCCCGCCTCGACCGATATATAAGCTGAACCTTTCGGTGACAGCCAGGGAAGACCCGATGATCCTCTATAGCCTGCAATGTGCCCACGGCCACGTCTTCGACGAATGGTTCGCCAACAGCGGCGAATACGACGCCCGCCACGCCGCCGGCCAGTTGGTCTGCCCCGAGTGCGGCACCGCCGAGGTGAGCAAGGCGATCATGGCCCCCCGCGTCGCCAAGGCGGCCCCCGTCCCCGCCCCGGCCTGCACGCCCGGCGGCTGCGGCGGCTGCGCCTTCGCTGGCCACCATTGAACGCGCCGGCGGCGTAGCCACGACCAGCCGCACACAAACGAAGGGCGCCGCCCCCACCGGGGCGGCGCCCTTTATTTACGGCTGGCCGAACCGAGACCCAAGACGACCGGAGAGCCGAATCCAGCCCTTCCGGCCCGCTTTCCTTCGCGGCCGGGCTCAGGGCGGGGCCGCGGGCCCCGCCCGAACCATCTCCCGTCAGATGATGGCGACGGTGTCCGCCTGCGGGCCCTTCTGGCCGAGCGTCGTGGTGACACGCACCCGCTGCCCGGTTTCCAGGCTCTTCAGGCCCGAGCGCTCCAGCGCCTTGACATGGACGAACACGTCCTTGCCGCCCTCGTCGACGGCGACGAAGCCGAAGCCCTTCTCGGCCGAGAAGAACTTGACCACGCCCTCGACCGTCTGGCTGGGGCCGCGATCAGGCCGGGGCCGGGCGGCGGTGGGGGCGGCGGTGGAATTGTCCACCTCGTGCACCCACACCACCTGCGGGCCACGGTTGCCCTGGCCGAGATCGCACACGATGGTCGCGCCTTCGTTGACCTGGGTCAGGCCGGCGCGCTCCAGCGCGGAAATGTGGAGGAAGGCGTCAGGCGTGCCGTCGGCCGGCGCGACGAAGCCGAAGCCCTTCGAGGCATTGAACCACTTCACCGTAGCGGTGACGTTCGCCTGACTCACCGACTGCTGCCGACCGAAGTCGCCGCCGCCGCCGCCGCCGCCGCCGCTACGGGAGGGACGGGGCTCGAAGCCCACATCGCCGAAATCGTCCCGCCGACCGCGATCCCGGGAACGACCACCATGATTATCTCGGTTCCATGCCATGTTTGCGTCTCGTCAGAATAAGAAAGCTCACCCCCGCGCGCACGGCGCGGAGCATCCCGCCCGGTTCCTGTGCGCCGCGGTCGGTATGAACCGATATCTTTACCCGAAGAAGCGGCCCGCGCATAGGGGCTTAGGGCGACTATCCGCCCTTTGGTGGATTAATTTTCAATAATCCGACTTCGGCGGGAGCCAGGATCAGCCGATGGAGCCACAAGCTGATCGAAATGGTGATGATGGCGGAAAACACTACGTCGGACAGGAAATGGCCGCCTTGGGCAATGCGGACCAGGCCGACCAGGGCGCCTGCCACAGCCGCCGCACCGATCGCCCAGGGCCGCCACCGCGGCGGCGCCAGAAGGGCGACGGCCACCAGCCAGAATCCCAGGGCGGCGTGACCGGAGGGAAAGGAGCAGTTGCGGGCGCAGCCATCGGTGATGGCCATGGGCGCCACATAGGCATGGCTGCCGCCGAATTCCAGGATGGTGGAAGGGCGCGGCCGGCCCCAATGATCCTTGAGGATGGAATTGACCACCAGGCCGGGCCCCAGCGCCAACGATCCCAGAAGGTAGAGCGCCACTCGCCGGCTGATCCCCAGGAACACCTGCCCCATCGCCTCGCCGGCCAGCCACAGCACCGCGACATAGGCGGCGGCGCCCAGCAGCCAAGGGGGCATGTCCCGCCGCACCCACTCGGCCGGACCCCAGGTCCGGCCGACGAAGACATGGCGGACCGGGTCCCAGAACCACGACGAGACGGTCAGATCGATGCCCGGAAAGACCACCAGCAGAACGACGAGTCCGCCCACCCAGCGCCAGGGGTGGCGGCACAGCGCCGCGGCCAGGCCGGCGGCGCAACGGCGGGGAAGCGAGAAAGGCTGCGACATGGCCGGAGGCGTAGCAGTTTGGGCCGCGCCTGGCAACGCTTTGCCGCGTTTCGCGAGGGGCGCCCCCTCGAACCTGCTTGCCTCGCGGCGGGAAATGTCTATAGTGTTCTCCAGACACATTCTTGCTGCCCGCCCACGGGCTTGTAAGGGTGGGCCATAGGCCCACTTTTTTGTTTTTTATGGACCCCTTCATCGGGGCTAAGCGCGAAAGCGGCCGGCCCCGGACGAGGAGGCGATGAGGGAATGGACCGTCAAGGGCGCCTGGATGCGCTGATCTCGCCGACACTGGATTCGATGGGTTACGAGCTGGTGCGGGTGATGTTCCAAGGCAAAACCCGCCCGACCTTGCAGGTGATGGCGGAACGTATCGACGGCCGTCCGATGACGGTGGACGATTGCGCCGACATCAGCCGTTCGTTGTCCGCCCTGCTCGACGTCGAAGACCCCATTGACGGCGCCTATGTGCTGGAAGTGAGCTCGCCCGGCATCGACCGGCCGCTCACCCGGCCGAAGGATTTCGCCGTCTGGGCCGGCTTCGAGGCGCGAGTGGAGACCGACCAGCCCATCGATGGGCGCCGCCGCTTCAAAGGGCAGCTGCTGGGGCTCGACGGAGAAGGCCGGGTGGGGATCGTCACCGAGGCGGGGGAAGCCCACATTCCGCTGACCGCGGTCCGCTCCGCTAAGCTGGTGCTGACCGACGACCTCATCGCCGCCGTGACCAAAGACCAGGGCCCCGAGGCCCAAGGCCAGGGATAAACGAAAAGACCATGGAACGTATCGCCGCACTTCCCCGCCCCGAGCTGCTGCAGGTGGCCGACGCCGTCGCCCGCGACAAGAACATCGACCGCGACGAGGTGCTGGAGGCCATGGAGCAGGCCATCCAGAAGGCCGGCCGCTCCAAATACGGCCACGAACACGACATTCGCGCCCATGTGGACCGCAAGACCGGCGAGATCCTGCTGGCCCGCTACCTGGAGGTGGTCGAGGCGGTTGAGAACGAGGCGACCCAGATCCCGCTGGCCCGGGCACTGAAGAAGAAGCCCGACGCCCAGTTGGGCGATTTCCTGGTCGATCCGCTGCCGCCCATCGATTTCGGCCGCATCGCCGCCCAGACCGCCAAGCAGGTGATCGTGCAGAAGGTGCGCGACGCCGAGCGCCAGAAGCAGTTCCATGAATACAAGGACCGCACCGGCGAGATCGCCAACGGCCTGGTCAAGCGCGTCGAATTCGGCAACGTGGTGGTGGACCTCGGCCGCGCCGAGGCCCTCCTGCGCCGCGACGAACTGATCCCGCGCGAGACCTTCCGCACCGGCGACCGGGTGCGCGCCTATATCTACGACGTGCGGTCCGAGCCGCGGGGCCCGCAGATCTTCCTGTCGCGCACCCATCCCCAGTTCATGGCCAAGCTCTTCGCCCAGGAAGTGCCCGAGATCTACGACGGCATCATCGAGATCAAGGCGGTGGCCCGCGATCCCGGCTCGCGCGCCAAGATCGCCGTGCTGTCCCACGATTCCTCCATCGACCCGGTGGGGGCCTGCGTCGGCATGCGCGGCAGCCGCGTCCAGGCGGTGGTGGCCGAATTGCAGGGCGAGAAGATCGACATCATCCCGTGGTCGGGCGAGCCGGCGACCTTCGTGGTCAACGCCCTGGCGCCGGCCGAGGTCAGCAAGGTGGTGCTGGACGACGAGACCCACGCCATGGAGGTGGTGGTGCCCGACGACCAGCTATCGCTGGCCATCGGACGGCGCGGCCAGAATGTCCGCCTGGCCAGCCAGCTGACCGGCTGGAGCATCGACATCCTGACCGAGGCCGAGGAATCCGAGCGGCGCAACGAGGAATTCCGCTCGCGCTCGAAAATGTTCATCGACGCCCTGGACGTGGACGACGTCATCGCCCATCTGCTGGTTACCGAGGGATTCTCCTCGGTCGAAGAGGTGGCGTTCGTTCCCCTCGAAGACCTGACCGATATCGAGGGCTTCGACGAGACGATCGCCGACGAACTACAGAATCGCGCGCGCGCCTTCCTGGCCGAGCAGGACGAACGTTACGACCAGATGCGTCGCGACTTGGGCGTGGCCGACGATCTGACGGCCATCGACGGACTGGCGCCGGCCCTGCTGGTCAAGCTGGGCCATAAGGGGATCAAGACCCTGGACGACCTGGGCGACCTCGCCAGCGACGAGCTGATCGAGATCGTCGGCAAGGATCAGATGGACACCGAGCAGGCCAATGCCGTGATCATGGCCGCCCGCGCCCACTGGTTCGAGGGCGGCGAGAACTGAGGAGGCGGCGGCCATGGGCGGGATGCTCGACGAAGCTTCCGCCGCGGCGACCGATGGCGGCGAGGACGGCGGAAGCGACGGGACCGGGCCCCAAGGGCATGGCTCCGATCGGCGCTGTCCCGACCGGCGTTGCATCGTCACCGGCCAGGTGCGCCCGAAGGCGGAGATGCTCCGCTTCGTGCTCTCCCCCGCCGGTGAAGTGGTGCCCGATCTGGGAGCCGGCTTGCCCGGCCGGGGAATCTGGTTGTCTGCCCGCCGGGATGTGGTAAATACGGCGCTGGCGAAGCGTTTGTTCGCCAGGGCGGCCCGCCGGGCGGCCATCGTTCCCGACGACCTTGCCGACCGGGTGGAAGAACTGCTGGTGCGCCGCTGCCTGGATGCCCTGGGCTTGGCGCGTCGCGCCGGTCAGGCGGTCTGTGGGTATGAAAAGGTCCGGGCCGAGATCAAGGCCCGCCGTGCGGCGGCGGTGATCGAAGCCCGCGACGCCGCGGCGGACGGGCGGGGTAAGATGCGGGCGCTGGCGACCGGCCTGCCGGTCGTGGAGTTGTTCGACGCCGCCGAGCTGGGGGGCGTGTTCGGCCGGGAGACGGCGGTGCATGTCGCGATGGCCCCCGGCGGACTGGCCGACCGTCTGCTGCGGGAAACCGCCTTGCTGGCCGGGTTTCGCCCCCAGGCGGAAGCCGGCACGGATTGAAGGACGCCGGCGGCAGCCGGACCGGACGATGGATGGAACGGGCCCGCGCCCGGCTAGGGGATGGACGCGGGTACGGGATTGGTTTCGGCGGGGTACCCCGCCGAAGGTGCGGAAAGAGACGAAGCGGTAGATGAGCGATCAGGATCAAGAGCGCAAGGCCCCCCTCAAGCTGTCCCTGCCCGGGAAGCTGGAGCTGAAGAAGACCGTCGAGACCGGACAGGTCCGGCAAAGCTTCTCGCACGGCCGCTCCAAGGTGGTGACCGTCGAACAGCGCAAGAAGCGCACCTTCGCGTCGACCGGCGGCGCCATGCACGAGGTGCGTGACGAGGCGCGGACCGGGGCCGAGGTGGAATTGGCCGAGGCGGTCGCCAAGGTCGAGGCCGCCCAGCGCGCCGTCTCCACCGCCCACGACCTCACCTCGCAGGAGAAGCAGGCCCGGGCCAAGGCCCTGGAGCACGCCCTGCGCGCCGAGGAGGAGGCGCGGCTGCGCGCCGAGGAGGAGGCCCGCCACGCCGCCGAACTGGCTGCCCAGCAGGCCGCCGAGGAAGAGGCCCGCCGGATCGCCGAAGAAGAGGAACGCAAGCGCGCCGAGGAAGAGGCCGCCCGGCTGGCCGCCGAAGCCGCCAAGGCGGCGCCGGTGGAAGAGCCGCCGCCGCCCGCCACCCCGGCTCCGGCTGCGGCCCCCGCCGCAGCCCCCGCCCCGGCCGC
>JAKAFA010000024.1 GCA_021818185.1 Pseudomonadota bacterium
GACCAGGGCCGCGCCGCCGAGGCGGAAGCGCTGTTCCGCCAGTCCCTCGCTCTTGCCGAGGAGGGGGGGGACACGCCGATCAGCCGCGGCATCACCCTGCACGAATTGGCCCGTTGCGTTCTGGACCAGGGCCGCGCCGCCGAGGCGGAAGCGCTGTTTCGGCAAGCGCTGGCCCTCGGCGAAGAAGGAGGCGCCGCGCCGGATAGTCTGGCGCCGACCCTGGAGGGGCTGGCCGATGCCTTGACCGCCCAGGCCGAGGAGGCTCGCCAGCGAGCCCAAGCGTCGCGCGATCAGGCCCCGCCGACCGGGTTGCCCTGACCCTGGCCGGCTGCTACCCTTCGCGCCGCAAATCACAGGCCGCCTGACGTTTTCGGAGATTCCATGTCGCTCGACAAAGCCACCGTCCGCTCGATCGCCGAGCTGGCGCGGATCGAGGTGCCGGAGGAGGCGCTCGACCACCTCGCCGGGGAGCTGTCCAACATCCTGACCTTCGTCGAACAACTGGCGGCGGTGGACACCGAGGGGGTGCAGCCGATGACGTCGGTCACGGCGATGACCCTGCCGCTGCGGGCCGACGACGTGACCGCGGGCGGCCATGCCGACAAGGTTCTGGCCAACGCGCCGGAAGCCATGGAAGGCTTCTTCACCGTGCCGAAGGTGGTGGAATGACCAATCTTACGCATCTGACCATCACCGAGGCGCGGCGCCGGCTGGCCAAGGGCGAAATCACCGCGGTCGAGCTGACCCGCGCCCATACCGAGGCGATGGCGGCCAAGCGCGGCCTCAACGCCTTCATCACCGAGACGCCGGACCTGGCCCTCGAACAGGCCGCCCTTTCGGACGCGCGCCGCGCCAAGGGCGAGGCCGGCAGCCTGGAGGGCATCCCGCTCGGCATCAAGGACCTGTTCTGCACCGAGGGGGTGCGCACCACGGCGGCCAGCCGCATCCTCGACGGCTTCACGCCCCCCTATGAATCCACCGTCACCGCCAATCTGAAGCGGGCCGGCGCGGTCAGCCTGGGCAAGCTGAACCTGGACGAGTTCGCCATGGGCTCGGCCAACATCACCAGCCATTTCGGCCCGGTGGAGAATCCGTGGAAGTCCAAGTCCGACCCGGCCAAGAAGCTGGTGCCCGGCGGCAGCTCGGGCGGTTCGGCCGCCGCGGTGGCGGCGCGCATCGCCATGGGCGCTACCGGCACCGATACCGGCGGCTCGATCCGCCAGCCGGCCAGCTTCTGCGGCATCGTCGGCATCAAGCCGACCTATGGCCGCTGCTCGCGCTGGGGAATCGTCGCCTTCGCCAGTTCGCTGGACCAGGCCGGCCCCATGGCCCGCACCGTCGAGGATTGCGCCCTGCTGCTGGGGGCCATGGCTGGCCACGATCCCTTGGATTCCACCTCGGCCCCCCTGCCGGTGCCCGATTTCGCCGCCGCGCTGACCGGCGACATCCGCGGCCTGAAGGTCGGCATCCCCAAGGAATACCGCCCCGACGGCCTGTCGGACGAAGTGGCGCGCATCTGGGACCTGGGCATCGAATGGCTGAAGGATGCGGGGGCCACCCCGGTGGAGATCAGCCTGCCCTACACCAAATACGCCCTGCCGACCTATTACATCGTCGCCCCGGCGGAATGTTCGTCCAACCTGGCCCGCTATGACGGCGTGCGCTACGGCCTCCGGGTCGAGGGCAAGACGCTGGACGAGATGTACAAGAAGACCCGTGCCGCCGGCTTCGGCGCCGAGGTGCGCCGCCGCATCCTGATCGGCACCTATGTGCTGTCGGCCGGCTATTACGACGCCTATTACGCCAAGGCGCAGAAGGTCCGCCGCCTGATTGCCGACGACTTCAACAATGCCTTCAAGTCGGTGGACGTGATCCTGACCCCGACCGCGCCCAGCGCCGCCTTCGGTATCGGCGACAACACCGACGACCCCGTCACCATGTGGCTGAACGACGTCTTCACCATTCCCACCAGCCTGGCCGGCCTGCCCGGCCTCAGCCTGCCGGCCGGCCTGTCGGCCGACGGGCTGCCGCTGGGCCTGCAACTGATCGGCCGGCCCTTCGACGAGGAGACGGTGTTCCGCGTGGCGGGCGTGATGGAAAAGGCGGCGGCGTTCACCGCCGCTCCCGCCTGCGTGGCCCCCACGCAGGCAAGACGAGAGTCGGCCGGCGAAGCCGGCGAAGGGGTGTGACGATGGCCTACATTCTTCAGGGCGACACCGGCGACTGGGAGGTCGTGATCGGCCTCGAAGTCCACGCGCAGGTGATTTCCAACGCCAAGCTGTTCTCGGGTGCCGCTACCGCCTTCGGGGCCGAGCCCAACAGCCAGGTCAGCTTCGTCGATGCCGGCTTTCCCGGCATGCTGCCGGTGATCAACCGCATCTGCGTCGAACAGGCGGTGCGCACCGGCCTGGGCCTCAAGGCGCGGATCAATCTGACCAGCGTGTTCGCGCGCAAGAACTACTTCTACGCCGACCTGCCGCAGGGCTACCAGATCAGTCAGTACGAACTGCCCATCGTCGGCGAGGGCACGCTGACCATCGACCTGCCGGACGGCAGCACCAAGGCCATCGGCATCGAACGCCTGCACCTGGAGCAGGATGCCGGCAAGAGCCTGCACGACCAGCACCCCACCAAGTCGTTCATCGACCTGAACCGCTCGGGCGTGGCGCTGATGGAGATCGTCTCGAAGCCCGACTTGCGCTCGCCCGAGGAGGCCGGCCTCTACGTCGCCAAGCTGCGCTCGATCCTGCGCTATCTGGGGACCTGCGACGGCAACATGCAGGAAGGCTCGATGCGCTGCGACGCCAACGTCTCGGTGCGGCCCAAGGGGGCGAGCGAACTGCGCACCCGCTGCGAGATCAAAAACGTCAACTCGATCCGTTTCCTGCAACAGGCCATCGAGTACGAGGCGCGCCGCCATATCGAAGTCTACGAGGCCGGCGGGAGCATCAACCAGGAAACCCGGCTGTTCGATTCGGCCAAGGGCGAAACCCGCTCGATGCGCTCGAAGGAGCACGCCCACGATTACCGCTATTTCCCCGACCCCGACCTGCTGCCGCTGGTCCTCGACCCCAAGATGGTCGAGACGATCAAGGCCGGCCTGCCCGAACTGCCCGACGAGAAGAAGGAGCGGTTTATGGGCGAATACGGCCTGAACGCCACCGATGCCGGCGTCCTGGTCGCCGACCAGGCCAGCGCCGCCTTTTTCGAATCCGTGGCCAAAGGCCGCGATCCCAAGCTGGCCGCCAACTGGGTGATGGGCGATTTCTTCGGCGCCCTCAACGCCACCGGGCGCACCATCGACGACCCGCCGGTGACCGCCGCCCATCTGGGCGAACTGGTGGACCTGATCAAGGACGGCACCCTGTCCGGCCGCCTGGCCAAGGAGGTGTTCGCCCTGATGGTCGAAACCGGCAAGGGCCCCGCCGCCCTGGTGGAGGAAAAGGGCCTGAAGCAGGTCACCGACACCGGCGCCATCGAAACCGCCATCGAGGCGGTGATGGCGGCCAACCCCGACAAGGTGGCGGAGATCCGGGCCGGCAAGGACAAGCTGATCGGCTGGTTCGTCGGCCAGGTGATGAAGGCCACCCAGGGCAAGGCCAATCCCGGCATGCTGAACGAGTTGCTGGCCAAGAAGCTGAAAGGCTGAGCGCCCCGGTCGCCGCCGTGGCCAGCCCCGCCGACCTTGCCCGAACCCTCGCCGCCGCCCAGGCCCGCCACCGCTCCGGTGACCTAGCCGGGGCCCGCGAGTTGTACCGGCGGGCGGCGGGGATGGTCACAGAGGCCGGGGGGGCCGCCGACTTCGCCGCAACCTACGGCCTGGGCGTGACGGCTTGCGGCCTGGGGGATTTCGCCGAAGGGCTGGAGGCGCTGCAAAAGGCGGTCGGCCTGCGGCCGGATTCGGCGCCGGCCCTTGAGGATCTGGGGCGGGTGCTGGAGGATCTGCGCCGGGCCGACCTGGCGATCCCACAGTTGGAACGGGCGGTGGCCATTGATCCCCGCCGGATCGGGGCCTGGCTGTCGCTGGCCCGCTGCCGGCTGGCCACCCAGCGGCGGGAAGAGGCTCTGGACGCTTCGCGCCGCGCCATTGCGCTGGCCCCCCGCAATCTGCGAGCCCGCTGCAACCTGGCCATGTGCCTGCTGCGGACCGGCCGCCACCGCGAGGCCGAAGAGGCCGGCCTGGCCGCCCTGGACCTCGATCCCCGCTCTGCCGTGGCCCTCAGCAATCTGGGGGCGGTGCGCCGCGAGATGGGCGACTTCGCTGGCGCCGAGGCGCTGTTCCGCCAGGCCACCATCGTCGAGCCCGATTTCGCGGCCGGGCATCTGAACCTGGCGCTGACCCTGTTCCTGCAAGGCCGCTGGGCCGAGGGCTGGCCGGAATACGAATGGCGCCTGCGGGAGCCCTCGGCCCGTGCCGACCGTGGTTTCGCCCAGCCGCAATGGCGGGGTGAGGCGCTGGCCGGCCGCACGCTGCTGGTCCATGCCGAGCAGGGCCATGGCGACACCCTGAACTTCGCCCGCTACGTCCTGTTCCTGGCGCGGTTCGGCGGCCGGGTGGTGCTGGAGGTGCAGCCGGGGCTGAAAGGCCTGCTGGCCGGGGCTCCCGGCATCGAACGCCTGCTGGCCCGCGGCGAGGACCTGCCGCCCTTCGACCTGCATATCCCGCTGCCGGCGCTGCCGCGGGTCTTCGCCACCACCCCCGCCACCATTCCGGCGATGGAGCGCTACATCTCGCCCGCCCCCGGCAAAGCCGCCGCCTGGGCCGAACGCCTGGCCTCCGATAGAAGGCCGCGGGTCGGGGTGGTATGGGCCGGCAGCCCCACCCATGGCGACGACCATTACCGTTCGATCCCCCTGGAGACGCTGCGGCCGGTCTTCGACGTGCCCGGCCCCGTGTTCTACAGCCTCCAGGTCGGGGCGCGGGCCGGCGACCCCGCCCGCCTGGGCCTGGGCGGGCGGCTGCGCGACCTGTCGCACCTGCTGACCGATTACAACGAGACCGCCGCCGCCATCGCCCAACTGGATCTGGTGATCGCGGTCGACACCTCGGTCGCCCATCTGGCCGGCGCCATGGGCAAGCCCACCTGGATGCTGCTGGCCCGCGTTCCCGACTGGCGCTGGCTGGCCGACGGCGAAACCACCCGCTGGTACCCCTCCATGCGGTTGTTCCGCCAGCAGCGGATGGGCGTTTGGCAACCGATAGTCGATCGCCTGGCCGCGGCCCTGGCCGAGCCCGCCCGACAGCATGCCATATAAACCTTAGTTCTATTATGGTATTGTCGCCTATCCGGTTAGGTACACGGAGGGGAATCAATGTTCACACCCGGCAGAGTCAACGCCATCACCGCTGCGGTTGCGGCGGCGTCCTTCTTCTTCGGTACGCTGTTGGCGGCCGGATTCGGGGCCTTCGGCGGGGCGGGCGCCTGGCTGGGATTGGCCGCCGCGGCGGTGGTGGGATTCGGCCTGGGCGCTCTGGGCGGTCCGGCGCCCGCGACCGGCCTGGCCGATTTGGCCAACCGCGTCGAGGGCTTGGCCAAGGGCGAATCCGCTCAGCCGATCCCCGGCCTGGGCCGCAGCGACGAGCTTGGCCGCCTGGCGGCCGCCATCGACCACCTGCGCGCCGCCACCGCCCGGATCGAGGCGGAGGAGCAGGCCAAGATCGCCGAGCAGGAAAAGGGCCTGGAACGGTCGCATCGGCGCATGAACCTGCTGCTGGGATTCGATTCCACGGTGGCCGGCCTGCTGCCCAAGTTGACCTCGGCCGCCACCGAGGTGTGCACCATCACCCGCGGCCTGGAAGACGCCGCCAGCCGGGCCAGCCAGGAGAGCGCCGCCGTTGCCGCAGCGGCCCAGGAAGCCAACGCCAACGTCCAGGGCGTCGCCAGCGCCACCGAGGAGCTGAGCGCCTCGACCGACGAGATTTCCCGCTCGGTCGCCACCACCTCGGCCATCGCCAACGAGGCGGTGGCCGGCATCGCGCGGACCAGCGAAACCATCACCTCGCTGGCCCAGGCCGCCCAGAAGATCGGCGACATCGTCACCCTGATCAACGACATCGCCAGCCAGACCAACCTGCTGGCGCTCAATGCCACCATCGAGGCGGCCCGTGCCGGCGAGGCCGGCAAGGGCTTCGCCGTGGTCGCCAACGAGGTCAAGAGCCTGGCCAACCAGACCGCCCGCGCCACCGGCGAGATCGCCGAGCATGTCGCCGGCATCCAGACCAGCACCCAGGGCGCGGTCGAGGCTATCGGCTCGGTCGCCGCCACCATCAATCGCGTGGAGGAGGTGGTGACCTCCATCGCCTCGGCGGTCGAGGAGCAATCGGCCGCCACCCGCGAGATCGCTCGTTCGGTCCAGCAGGCGGCGGCCGGCAACGCCACCGTCTCGTCCAGCATCGGCCAGGTTTCCGATCTGGCGGGCGAAACCGGGCGCCTGGCCTCCGGTCTGCACCAACTGTCCGACCTGCTGTCGAGCGAGGCGCAGACCCTGCGCAAGGAAACCGAAGGCGTCATCTCGGCCATCAAGGCGGTTTGACCGCAACTTCTCTCGACTTTCCCGCCGCTCGGCGCCACCTTGAGGCAACGAGCGACGGGAAGGCGGCAATGCGCGACGACGACAAGGAATTACGAGCCCAGGTCAAGCTGTTCGGCAACCTGCTGGGAGAGGTGCTGTCCAGCCAGGAAGGTCCGGAGGTGCTGGACACCGTCGAAACGCTGCGCAAGGGCTTCATCGACCTGCGCCAGCACGACGACCCGGCCGGCCGCGCCCGGCTGATGGACCTGATCGACCGCCTGGACCCCCAGGCCCTGTCCCATGTGGTGCGGGCCTTTTCCACCTATTTCCTGCTGGCCAACATCGCCGAGGAGGAATGGGCCCACCGCAACCGCCAGACCATCGTCGAGACCGGCGGCCCGCTGTGGGTCGGCTCGTTCGACGATACCCTGCGCGTCCTGAAGGGCGAGGGCGTCACCGCCCCGGTGCTGCAATCGCTGTTGGCCCGGATGCGCTATCAGCCGGTGTTCACCGCCCACCCCACCGAGGCCAAGCGCCGCACCGTGCTGGAAGTGCAGCAGCGCCTTGCCGCCCTGGCCCGGCGGCTGGACGCCACCGCCGCCGGATCGCCGCAGCGCCGCGCCGTCGAGCGCCAGATCGCCAACCAGATCCAGACCCTGTGGAAGACCGACGAGGTGCGTGTCCACAAGCCGCAGGTGGTCGACGAGATCAAGAACGGCCTGTTCTATTTCCGCGAGACGCTGTTCGACGCGGTGCCCATCCTGTACCGCAACCTGGAACGGGCCATCGATTCCGTCTACGCCGACGAGGGCGGGGCGGCCGCGATCCAGGTGCCGCGCTTCGTCCGCTTCGGCTCATGGATCGGCGGCGACCGCGACGGCAATCCCTTCGTCACCCACGACGTCACCCGGCTGGCCGTGCGGCTGCAAGCGCGGGAGGTGCTGAAGCTGTACCGCCGCCGCGTCGAGGAGTTGCAGCGGCTGCTCACCCACTCCGCCTCGCTGGTCCAGCCCTCGGCCGAATTCGAACGCAGCCTGGCCGCCGATTCCGACATCACGGCCGAGGCCTTCCGCGACGACCCGCGCCGCTACGCCAGCGAACCCTATCGCCGCAAGCTGTCCCTGATGCATTACCGGCTCGGCCGGCGGCTGGCGCGGCTGGAGGCCCTGCTGGCCGGCCAGCCCGATCCCGGCCTGGCCGGCGGCTACCGCAGTGCCGAGGACTTCCTGGCCGACCTTGCCGTCATCGGCCGCTCGCTGGCCAGCCATGGCGACGCCAACTTGGCGGATGCCGAGCTGAAGGACGTGGCGGCGCTGGCGGAAACCTTCGGTTTCCATCTGGCGGAGCTGGACATCCGCCAGGAATCGACCCGCCACACCCTGGCGGTGGCCGAACTGTTCGCCCAGGCCCCCAACCTGCCGGATTACGAGACGCTGTCCGAGGCCGAGCGCATCCGCTGGCTGGGCGACCTGCTGGCCCATGGCGGCACGCCGCTGCTCTATTGCGAGGAATTGTCGCCCGAGACCACCGAGGTCCTGGCGGTGATGCGGACCATGGCCGAGCTGCGCGCCGAGATCAGCCCCGCCGCCTTCGGCGCCTATGTTATCTCCATGACCCACCAGGCCAGCCACGTGCTGGAGGTGATGTTCCTGGCCAGTTTCGCCGGGCTGTGCGGGCGCCGCCAGGACGGCACATGGCACAGTGCCGTGCGCGTCACCCCCCTGTTCGAGACGATCGACGACCTGAACCGCGTCGAGCCGGTGCTGGAAGCGCTGCTCGACGTGCCGGCCTATCGCGCTCTGCTGGCCGCCGCGGGCAATCTCCAGGAAGTGATGCTGGGCTATTCGGATTCCTGCAAGGACGGCGGCATCCTGGCCTCGACCTGGAACCTGTACCAGGCGCAGAAGGTCATCACCCGCGCCTGCGAGCGGCGCGGCGTCGCCAGCCGGCTGTTCCACGGCCGCGGCGGCAGCGTGGGCCGCGGCGGCGGACCGACCCACGACGCCATCCTGGCCCAGCCGCCCGGCACGGTCAGCGGCGCCATCAAGTTCACCGAACAGGGCGAGGTGCTGTCGGCCAAATACGCCAATGCCGACAGCGCGGTGTTCGAACTGACCATGGGCAGCACCGCCTTGCTGAAGGCCAGCCGCTGCATGCTGGTGGCCTGCGTCCCCGACCGGCCCGATTTCATGGCGACCATGGCCGAACTGGCGGCCGAAGGGGAACTGGCCTGGCGGGCGCTGACCGACGAGACCCCCAGCTTCATCGACTATTTCTACGAGGCGACGCCGATCTCGGAAATCGGCATGCTCAATATCGGATCGCGTCCCTCGCACCGCGCCAAGGGTGACCGCTCGAAATATTCGGTGCGGGCGATTCCCTGGGTGTTCGCCTGGGCGCAATCGCGCCACACTCTGCCGGCCTGGTATGGCATCGGCGCCGCCATCGGGGCGTGGTGCGGCGCCGACCGCACCCGGTTGGAAACCCTGCGCACCATGTACCGCGACTGGCCGTTCTTCCGGGCGCTGATCGGCAACAGCCAGATGTCGCTGAGCAAGTCGGAACTGCCCATCGCCCACCAATATGCCCGGCTCTGCCACGACCCGCGGGTGGCGGAGGACATCTTCGGCCTGATCTGTACCGAGTACCGCGGTACGGTCGAGGCCATGCTGGCGGTCTCGGGGATGGGCGAGTTGCTGGAGGACAATCCCAGTCTGGCCCTCTCCCTGGCCCGCCGCAATCCCTATCTCGACCCGCTCAACTACATCCAGATCACCGCGCTCCGCCGCTCGCGCGAGGCGGCCGAGGCCGGCGACGACGAAGAGCGCGGCCGCTGGCTCGTTCCCCTGCTGCGCTCCATCAACGCCCTGGCCACCGGATTGCGCAATACCGGGTAAGGGCCCGGCGCCACTCTCCGCTTGCCGGCCCCGGCCGTTCATCCTAGCCTTTCCGACAGGGCTTGCAGCTTCAGGGGGGCGCGATGTTCGAAGCAGCCGAATTGGGGCGCAAGATTTCGCGCGCGGATTTCGACGCCCTGGCGGCGTCGCTGCGCAACGAGTTGCTTGACCTGCAATTCGCCCTGCGCACCGCTGACTTTCCGGTGATCATCGTCTTCGCCGGAGTGGACGGCGCCGGCAAGAACGAAGGGGTCAATCTGCTCAACGAGTGGATGGACCCGCGCTGGATCGTCACCAACGCCTATGGCCCGCCCTCGGAAGAAGAGCGCGAACGACCGCCTTTCTGGCGCTATTGGCGCGACCTGCCGCCCAAGGGCAAGTTCGGCCTGTTCCTGTCATCCTGGTACCACCTGCCGCTGATGGAGCGGGCCTATGAGACCCGCACCCTGGCGGAAATGGATGAGAGGCTGGAGCGGATCATCCATTTCGAGAAGACGCTGGCCGATGAAGGCGCCCTGATCATCAAGTTCTGGATGCACCTGTCCCAGAAGGCCCAGAAGCGGCGGCTGGAGAAACTGGAGGCCGATCCCCTGACCCGCTGGCAGGTGGGGCCGCAGGATTGGGACCACTGGCGGATCTACGACAAATTCACCGCGGCCGGCGAACACATCATCCAGCGCACCAGCCGCAGCCACGCCCCCTGGACCATCGTCGAGGGCCAGGATTCCCGGTACCGCTCGGCCATGGTGCTGACCACGGTGCGCGACGCGGTGGCCCGCCACCTGGAGACGCGGGCGGTGGCCCGCAAGGTGGAAGCGGAACTGAAGCGCCCTCCCGCCGCCGCCCTTCCGCCGCCGCTGGCCAACCAGCCCTCCATCCTGTCGTCGCTCGACATGACCACCGCCGTGGTGGGCGAGGCCTATACCCAGGCCCTGCAGGAGCAGCGCGCCCGCCTTGCCCGGTTGCAGCAGAAGGCCCGCGAAAAGGGCGTATCCACCGTCCTGGTGTTCGAAGGCTGGGACGCCGCCGGCAAGGGTGGGGCCATCCGCCGGCTGGCGGCGGCGCTCAACGCCCGTGACCGCCAGATCATCCCCATCGCCGCCCCCACCGAGGAGGAGCGCGCCCAGCATTACCTGTGGCGCTTCTGGCGCCATCTGTCCCGCGCCGGCCGGACCACCGTCTTCGACCGCTCCTGGTACGGCCGCGTCCTGGTGGAACGGGTGGAGGGCTTCTGCGTCGAAGAGGCCTGGACCCGCGCCTTTACGGAAATCAACGATTTCGAGGAGCAGTTGGCGGAGCACGGCATCGTGCTCGCCAAATTCTGGCTTCACATTACCCCCGACGAGCAATTGCGCCGCTTCCAGGCGCGCCAGACCGTCGAATACAAGAAGTGGAAGCTGACCGACGAGGACTGGCGCAACCGCGAGAAATGGCCGCTCTACGAGCAGGCGGTCAACGATATGGTGGAAAAGACCTCGACCCGTCTGGCCCCGTGGACCCTGGTGGAGGCCAACGACAAGAACCACGCGCGCGTCAAGATCCTGACCACCACCTGCGATGCCCTGCAAGCCGGGCTGAAGCGGCGCAAGAAGTAGCCCGCACCGCTTTCCGTCTGGACAGAAGCCGCCAACCCGCTACCTTGTCCCCGACGCGGACGTGGCGGAACCGGTAGACGCAGCGGACTTAAAATCCGTTGGCCTTTGGCCGTGGGGGTTCGAGTCCCCCCGTCCGCACCACCTTGATAAGTCAGTGTACTTTTTGCCAGACGATGGCCAGAGAAACGATACGCCGCCCCGGACGGCCGAATTTGTCCCTAATCTGTCCCTAGCTGCGCCACGGCCCTGAACCGCCCCGGGTTTGCCGGAGGCCGTTTGGTTTGAGTCAGGCGGCCATGGGCCGATTGCTCAGCGTGGCGTAAAAGCGTTCCTCGGCCTCGGCGGGCGGGATGTTGCCGATGGGCAACGCCGAGGCGCGTCTCGATCTCGCGCAGCACCAGCACACCGGCGTCCGACGACAATTCGCCGCCATCGAACCGGGCTACCACCGCCTTGCCGGAGGCAGGTGACAGGCCGGGGAGGGGAAGGGTAACATCAGCCATGGCGGGTGTGGCCTCCGAGAACGGCAAGATCGGCTTCGGCAACCAAATCTTACGTCCGTTCAACGACTTACGCTGCACCCGCCAGCCGCGGTGCATTTTTCAGGCTAGAACGGGTATGCCTGTGGCCCCTCGATGGTGATCCAGCGCAGGTCGGTGAATTCATCGATCACCGCCTTGCCGCCGAAGCGGCCGTAGCCGCTGGCTTTGACCCCACCGAACGGCATCTGGGCTTCGTCGGCCACGGTCGGGCCGTTGATGTGGCAGATTCCGGTGGCGAGCCGCTTGGACACCGCCAGGGCGCGCTTGATGTCTTGGCCGAAGACCGCCGCGGACAGGCCGTATTCGGTGTCGTTGGCCACCCGGATCGCCTCGTCGACCCCGTGGACACGAATCACCGGCTTCACCGGGCCGAACGATTCCTCCGAATAAAGGCGCATGGCCGGGGTCACCCTGTCGAGAACCGTCGCTTCGACGATGCTGCCGTCGCGTTTGCCGCCGGCGGCGATCACGGCACCCTTGCCGACGGCGTCGGCGATCAGGTCGTCCATTTTCTCGGCGGCGGCCCGGTCGATCAGCGATCCCAGCACCACATGGCCCCGCGGGTCGCCGGCCGGCAGGCGGCTGGCCTTCGCCGCCAGCTTGGCGACGAAGGCGTCGGCCACCGCCTCGTCGACGACGAAGCGCTCGGTGGACATGCAGATCTGGCCCTGGTTGAGGAACGCGCCGAAGGCGGCGGCGTCCACCGCCTGGTCAAGGTCGGCGTCGTCCAGCACGACCAGCGACGCCTTGCCGCCCAATTCCAGCAGCACGGGCTTCAGGTGGGCGGCCGCCAGCTTGGCGATGATCCGCCCCACGCGGGTCGATCCGGTGAAGTTGATTCGCCGTACCGCCGGATGGGCGATCAGGGCCTCGACCACCGCGGCGGCATCGCCCGGGGCGTTGGACAGGACGTTGACCACCCCGGGCGGCAGGCCGGCATCGTTCAAGGTCTGGCCGATCAGGTGGTGGGTGCCGGGGCAGGCTTCCGACGAGCGCAGGATCACCGTGTTGCCGCAAGCCAACGCCGCGGCGACCGCCCGCGTCCCCAGGATGACCGGGGCATTCCACGGCGCGATGCCCAGTACCACCCCCACCGGTTGGCGGATCGCCATGGACAGGATGCCGGGCTTGTCGGAGGGGATGATTTCACCGGTGATCTGGGTGGTCAGCGATGCCGCCTCGCGGAGGATGCCGGCCGCCAGATGGACGTTGAACCCGGCCCACGGAGCAGTCGCCCCCGTCTCCTCCAGCATCAGGCGGGTGAACTCGCCGACCCGGCTCTCCATCAGGTCGGCTGCTTTCAGCAGCAGGGCGCGGCGCTCGCCGGGGCCGGTCTCGGACCACGGGCCGAACGCCTTTTCCGCCGAGGCGACGATGCGGGCCACGTCGTCGAGGCCGGCGGCGGCGGCCCGCGTCGCCACCTTGCCGGTGACCGGATCGACGCGATCGAAGGTGGTTGCTTTCGCTGCCTCGGCGCGGCAGCCGTCGATGATGAACCCGATATCCATTCGTCGTCTCCTTGTTGAAATTGCCCCGACCGCTTTAGAAGCCCAGGACCTGGGCGTTGATGGACGCCTCCAGCCCGCCGTCCACCGCCAGGTTGGCGCCGTTGATCCAGCGCGCCCCATCCGAACAGAGGAACAGGATGGGAGGCGCAATATCGGGCGAGGTTCCCGCGCGGCTGACCCGGGCGATGTCGTCGTCGACGCGGGCATCGCCCAGAACACGGCGGAATTCAGTCAGAATTGGCGTTTCAACCGGACCTGGGCTCACGGCGTTGACCCGGATGCCCCGTTCCCTGAACAGCGGCTGGTGGGCGGCGCGGAAGGTCCAGACCAATAGGGCCTCCTTGGAGACCGGATAGCATTCCTCGTCCTTCACCCCGTACTTGGCGGCCACCGCCGCCACGTCGGGGAAACCGGGCTCTTCCGACAGGAGCTTCGCCCGCTCCAGATTGGCGCGCCAGCCGAAGCCGGCGATCGACGCGACGTTGACGATGGCGCCGCCTTCCCGCAGCCGCGGCGCGACCTGTTCCGACAGTGCGCGCAGGCCATAGAAATTGACCGCCAAGGTGGTGGCCGCACCCAACGTTCCGGAAATCCCGGCGACATTGCACAGCGCATCGATCCGCCGGGGCAGCCGGGCGAGCAGTCCGGCGACGCCCTCGGCCGAGGCAAGGTCGGCCTCGATGAAGGCCCCCGCCGCGGCCTGGGGCCGGCGCAGGTCTACGCCGATCACGTCGGCGCCCATGTGGGCCGCCAACTCGGCGGTGCGCGCCCCGATGCCCGAGGCGACGCCGGTGATGAGGAGTGTCTTACCGAACAGCATGGATTTCCCTTCCCCTGTTGTCGCGGTTGGATGAAGTGGGAGCCCGCCGGTGAACCAGACGGTAGCCGACCGGCAGCAGGCGCAGGTCGAAGCGGCGCTCCAGCCAGCCGCACACTCCCCCCGGCAGGGCCAGCGAAAAGATAAGGGCGGAGGCGCCCAGGCCGACCAGGTACCAGACGCCCGCCGCGCCGAACCAGGATTCGATGGCGAAGAAGGCCACGGCGCCGAGGATGGCGCCCTCGAAGGTCCCGAGGCCGCCGACCAGCACCATGAAGATCATGTAGGCCGTCCATTGGATCCCGAAGTAGGTCTTGGGCTGGAAGGTCAGCGCCGTGGCCAGCCACAGCGCACCGGCCAGCGCGGTGCCGAAGGCGGCAATGACGAAGACGATGCGCTTGGTGCCCAGCACCCGCACCCCCACCGCCGATGCGGCCTCCTCGTCGTCGCGGATGGCCTGGATGGCGCAACCGGTGCGGCTGCGCAGGAGGACGAAGAGGACGGTGAGGATGGCCGCCATCGACCCCAGCGCCATCCAATAGGTCTGGTCGCGGCGGGTGTCGGCGGCGTAGGCGTCAAGTGCGATCAACGAGGTTCCCGTCTCGCCCTGCACCAGGGGGTCCAGGTTGACCAGCAGATGCATCAACTCGGCGACGACCCACATCCCGATGGCGAATTCCCCGCCCTTGAGCCGCAGCATGAAGGCCGACAGCGGCAACGACAGCAGGCCGACCAACGCCGCTGCCACGACCAGCCCGGGATAGACGCTGAACCCGCCGGCGGCCAGGCGGACCGCGGCATAGGCGCCGAGCCCGAAGAACGCCTGCTGGCCGATGGACACCAGGCCGGCATAACCGGCCAGCGCATTCCAGGTCGCGGCGAGGATGACGTAGATGAACAGGATGGTCAGCCTGTCGACCTGCTCGGCGCCGAGGAGCCGCGGACCGAAAGCCAGCAGCGCCATGGCGGCGACGGCCAGCAGGACCGACGCGGCGGAGGTGGGGGTCCAGCGTTCGACGGCAAGGGTATTCTGCTCGCTCATGGTCTTGTTTCCCTACGCGGCGCGGGGGCGGAGGCCGAACCGTCCGCGGAACAGGCGGCCGAACAGCACGGCCAGGAAGACGGCATGTCCGGCGATCAGAAAGCCTTGCGGGCTGACCTGGGCGCCCAGGGACTGGGCGACACCGAGCACGATGCCGCCGCCCAGCGTGCCCCACAGCGAGCCGGCGCCGCCGATCACTGCCGCCTCGAAGGCGAAGATCAGCTGCGGGCCGCCGGCATAGGGATCGAAGGTCGCCCGGAGCGCCAGGAATCCGCCGGCCACCCCGACGGTGACCATGGCGATGGCCGCGGCGATGGCGTTGGCCCGCCGCGCGTCGACCCCCACCAGGCCGGCGGTGTCGGGATCCTCGGCCGTGGCGCGGATCTGGCGGCCGAGCGCGGTGCGGGTCAGGAACAACTGGAGGGCGCCCAGCAACAGGACGGAAGTGGCGAAGGTCAGCGCCGCCAGTCGGCCGATATAGATGTCGTCGGTGATCGCCCAGCTGTCATAGGCCAGGGAACCGGCGTAGGGGGCCAGTGAGCGGGTGTCGGCGCCGAATTGCTGGAACAGCAGGTTGTCGACGACGACCGCCAAGCCGAAGGTGCTGAGCACCGGCACCAACTGGCCGCCGCGGGCGCTGCGCTCCAGGACCCCGCGCTGGAGGACCCAGCCGACCACCGCCATCGCCGGCAGCACGGCGACCAGCCCCGCCAGCGGCTGGACGCCGAACCGGTCGGCCAGCACGAACATCGCGAAGGCGGCCAGGATGGCCAGGCTGCCGTGCGCCAGGTTGATGATGCGCATGACGCCGAACATGAAGGACAGGCCGCAGGCGATCAGGGCGTAATAGCCGCCGAGCAGGACGCCCTGGATGATTTGATTGAGCCAGGTCATGGAGCAGCCCCCTGCGCCGTGTTGCCGCGCGACAGACCGAAATAGGCCTCGGTGACCGCGTCGCGGCCGAGGTCGGCGGACTTGCCTTCCAGCACGATGCGGCCTTCCAACATGCATGCCACCCGGTCGGCCACCGCCATGGCGCGGGACAGATCCTGCTCGACCAGGACGATGGTGGTGCCGCCCTCGATCAGCGTCCGCAACTGGTCATAGACAATGTCGACCACCAGCGGTGAAAGCCCCAGGGAGACCTCGTCCAGCAGCAGGATCTCGGGATTGGTCATCAGGGCCCGGCCGATGGCGGTGGCCTGCTGCTCGCCGCCGGACAGGGTCCCGGCAAGGTGCTGCCGCCGCTGCGCCAGGTTGGGGAAGGCCGCCAGTACCGCGTCCAGGCCCCACGGCCCGCGGCGCCGGGCGGATCGGGCAAGCAGCAGATTCTCCTCCACCGTCATCCGGGTGAACAGGCGCCGGCCCTCGGGGACCAGGGCGATTCCCATGCCGACCCGCCTGTGGGCGGACAGGGCGGTGATCTCCGTGCCGTCCAGCAGGATGCGGCCGCCCGCCGGCGGGTGTGCGCCGGCGATCGCCCGCAGCAACGTGGTCTTGCCGGCGCCGTTGGCGCCCACCAGGGCGACGACCTCGCCCCGGTGCACCGTCAGGCTCACGCCGCGTACCGCCTGGAGCAATCCGTGGCGGACGTCGAGGTTTTCCACGACCAGCTGGCTCATCCGGCACCTCTCCCCAGATAGGCGTCGATCACCGCCCGGTCGGCCATCACCGCCCGCGGGTCGCCATCGGCGATGATCCGCCCCGCATCCATGCAGATGAGCCGCCCGGCAACCTGGAGCAGAACATGGACGATGTGTTCGATCCAGACGACGGCGATCCCCCTGTGGTTGAATTCGCGGACGATGGAGACCAATTCTCCCGCCTCCCCGTCGGTAAGGCCGCCGCCGATCTCGTCGAGGAGCAGGACGGCGGGGTCGGTGGCCAGGGCGCGGGCCAGTTCCAGGCGCTTGCGGTCCAGCAGCCCCAGGGTTTCCGCCCGCCGATTGGCGAGGGTGAGCATGCCGCACAGCGAAAGCGACCGGGTGGCGCGGTCATAGGCTTCGTCCCGCCGGAGCCGTCCGCCGTTGGCTGCGCCAGTGAAGACGTTCTCGAACACGGTCATCCCACCGAAGGGCCGCGGCACCTGATGAGTCTTGGCGATGCCCAGCCGGCAGCGTTCAGCCGCCGGCTGGGCGGTCACGTCGATTCCGCGGAAGCGGACGGTCCCCGCGGTGGGGGAATGCGCCCCGACCAGAACGCTCAGGAACGTCGTCTTGCCGGCGCCGTTGGGGCCGACGACGCCCACCGCTTCCCCTGCCTTCAGGGCGAAGTCGACGCGGTCCAGGACCACAAGCGCGTTGAAACGCTTGTGGATCCCGGAAGCGGCAAGGATCGCGCCGTCCTGAAGGTCGGTCACGGCCATGTCCGCTCAGCCGTTGTAGGGTCGGAGCTTGGCTTCGACCGGCACGTTGGGATCGGTGGCGTTTTCGGTGACCAGGTAGTCGAGCTTGAACTTGCTGCCCGGCCGCGCCTTGACCCATTGCGCTCCGATGATCGGCCCCGGCGAGACGTTGGGCACCGGTCCGCTGGTGAAATCCACCTTGCCGATCATGGTGGTGGTCTTCAGGGTGCTGAGCGCCTTGGCGACCGCCGCCTTGTTCTTGGCATCGGCGCTGGCCTGCAACGCCGCGAAGCCGGCGTCGAGGAGCGACATGGAGGCGCCGAGCTGCTGCGTCCACTGCCGGCCGGAGGCCGCCTCGTAGCCGTCGGCCAGTTCGACGCCCGAAACGCCGGTCAGCGGTGACCTGTAGGGAAAAACCTTGTGCCAATAGGCGGCGCTGGCGATGTTGAAGCCAAGGTTTCCCAGGGCTTCGACGGTGTCGGGGAACAGCCCGGTCTTGGCGACCTGGCAGATCCTTACGCGACGGGTCAGGCCCTGCTGCGCCGCCTGGCGCCAGAAGGCGGCGAAGTCGGGCGGGATGGGGAAGGTGTTGAAAATCTCGCACTTTTCACGCTTGAACAGGGCGATCTGCGCGGAATAATCCGTCGTTCCGTCCTCGTAGGGACCGGGATCGACGACGGTGTAGCCTGCCTTGGTCAACAGCGGCGCCAGATGGGCCCGGATCGCATTCCCGTCGGCATCGTTGGGGTAAAGAACCCCCACCTTCCTGTTGGTCGGAAGCAATTTCCACTGCGAGACATAGGTCTTGTAGAATTCCTCGACCCCGAAGCCGAAATGGTAGGTCCAGTGGAAGGGCGACGGCTGGCCGGGTTTGGCGCCGCGGCCGAAGTACCAGGCTTCCCACGGCATCACCGTCGACAGGCAGGGCACCCCCGCCGCTTCGCAGGCGTCGGAGACCGGATTGATCACCTCGGGGGTCGAGACGGCCAGCATCAGGTCGACCTGATCGCCGTTGATCAGGCTCTTGGCCAATTGGCTGGCCCGCGACGGGTCGGACTGGGTGTCGCGGTCGAGAATCTGCACCTCGTAGGTCTTCCCGCCGATGGATACGCCCTTGGCAAGCGCCTTTCTCGCGACGTCCAGCACATAGCCGTCGGTCTGCCCGAAGCTGGCCAGGGCGCCGGTGCGCGGGCTGACGAATCCGACCTTCAGCACGTTCTCGCTGCCGGCCGCGAACAGGCCGTGGCTGCCTCCGGCAAGGGTCAGGCCGGCGGCGCCGGCCCCGATCAGCACCTTGCGGCGGGAAACTGGCGTACTGAGGCCGACAACTCCCGAATCGGCTGCGGTCTTGGTCATGTCCTCTTCCCTCCCTGCGTTTCCCCCGTGCGGCACCGGCCGGTCCGGCGCCTCAGATGGGGTAGTTGCCCGGTTCGCTGGATACGGTGATCCAGCGCAGCTCAGTGAACTCGTGGATGGCGGCGGTGCCGCCGAAGCGCCCGTATCCGCTGGCCTTGGTGCCGCCGAAGGGCATCTGGGCCTCGTCGTGGACGGTGGGGCCGTTGATGTGGCAGATGCCCGCCTCGATCCGCTGGGCAACCTGCATGGCGCGTTTCACGTCGCGGCCGAAGATGGCCGAAGCCAAGCCGTATTCGGTGTCGTTGGCCACCCGCACGGCTTCCTCGACGCCGCGAACCCGCACGATGGCCAGCACGGGGCCGAAGGATTCCTCGGCATAGATGCGCATCGCCGGAGTGACGTGGTCGAGGAGCGTGGCATGCATCAGGGTGCCGTTGGCATGGCCGCCGCACAGCAAGCGGGCGCCTTTCGACACCGCGTCCTTGACCAGGCCGTCGATGCGTTCGACGGCGTCCAGGCCGATGAGCGAGCCCAGGGGCGTTGCGGCGCGGCGGGGATCGCCCGCGACCAGGGTCAGCGCCTTGCGCGTCAGCCGTTCGGTGAAGACGTCGGCCACCGTCTGGTCGACCACGACGCGGGCGGTCGCCATGCAGATCTGTCCCTGGTTCATAAAGGCGCCGAAGGCGGCGGCCTTGACCGCCTCGTCGATGTCGGCGTCGTCGAGTACCACCAGGGGCGCCTTGCCCCCCAGTTCCAGCAGGGCGGGCTTCAGATGGCGGGCCGCCACCGCGGCGACAAGGCGCCCCACGCGCGTCGAGCCGGTGAAGTTGATCCGCCGGACCACCGGATGGGCGATCAGGGTGTCGACGATATGCGCGGCGTCGGCGGGGGCGTTGCAGACGACGTTGACCACGCCGTCAACCATGCCCGCGTCGCGGAGCGTCTCCCCGATCAGCCGGTGGGTGAGGGGACAGATCTCCGAGGCCTTCAACACCACGGTGTTGCCGCAGGCCAGCGGCATCGCCACCGCCCGTACGCCCAGGATGACAGGGGCATTCCACGGGGCGATCCCCAGGATGACCCCCACCGGCTGGCGGACCGCCATGGCGGTCATGCCAGGCTTGTCCGAAGGAACGATCTGGCCGGCGACCTGCGTGGTCATCGCCCCGGCATCCCGCAGCATGTCGGCGGCCAGACGCACGTTGAAGCGGCTCCAGCATGCGGTGGCGCCGGTTTCCTCGGCCATTGCGGCGACGAAGCGATCGACGCGTGCCTCCAGCAGGTCGGCGGCGGCAAGCAGCAACCGGCGGCGGTCGCCGGGGCCGCGCTCCGACCACGCGGGAAAGGCGGCGGCAGCGGCGGCGGCGGCGGCGGCGGCATCGTCCGGGGTGGCGGCCGCGGCGCGCGTCGCGATCTCACCGGTCACCGGGTTCAGCCGCCGGAACTCGGCCCCGTCGGATGCCGGCCGGTCCTGGCCGGCGATAAGCAGCGGCACGTCAAGCACGCCAGCCTCCTCGCGCCCAGTCGAGGGCGCACCTTCCCGTTCCCGGAAGCGGTCCTTCCGGGTGGTCGGTTCGCGGGCCAATGGAACCGTCCCGCAACGGCCTGGGCCGGACGTTCCGGCCATACGTGGAAAAGGTGTTGGGAAAAGGCCGCGCCGACCTGGTCGCGCGTGAGTCCTGTCCCGTCTCCTGCCCTGTCCTTGTCCCGGCTCTTGCGGCCAGCTTACCCTGCGAGTAAGCCCCAGGGGCGTCGACGGGACAATGTACTATTCTTCATTAATGTTGTATTTTTCTGGCCAATGATACCTTCTTCATCCACGTTCGCGCGACATTCGACGACAGGGTCGGCCGTGATTGCCGCCCGGATCGATGCCACCCTGGACCACCGCATCTGGTCGGTTCCCAGCCTCGACGGGCGCCCGCGCTGTCACGCCTTTCTCGTCGCGCACGGTCGGGCGGCCTTCGTCGCCGACGACGAGGAGGGCATCGACCTTACGCCGCCGGCCATCCTGTGGCTGCCCCGGTCGGCGCGGGGCGGATTCACCCTGGCCGCCGGCGGCGATGGGGCGATGGTGGCCATCGCCGACGATCTGGTGGTGCGCATCGTCGGCGACAGCCCGGACTCGGTCCGGCTCCGGCCGCTGCTCGGCCGCATGGCCGTAGCTCCGGCCGATCGCATCGCCCCGCATCTGGGGGAGGTCACCGCTCTGTTCGCCGCCATCAGGCGGGAGTCGCGCCAGCAGCAGGCCGACGCCGCCGCCATGATGGCCCATTACATCGGCCTGATCCTCCTTCACCTCCGGCGCGCCTCGGGGTTGGGGCCGGCGACCGCGACACATGGCGGCGTCACCATCGTCGATCATTTCCGCCAACTGATCGAACTGCATTACCGCGAGAACCTGCGGATCGATCAGTTCGCCGGGCTGCTTGGCGTCACCCGGGGATACCTGCACCAGGCCTGTCTGCGGGCGACGGGCCGCACGCCGCTGGCGCTGGTCCACGACCGGCTGATCGAAGAGGCGAGGTTGCGCCTGGAACAGACCGGGATGCCGGTCGAGCAGGTCGCTTATAGCCTGGGCTTCCGCGACGCCGCCTATTTCAACCGATTTTTCAAGCGCCTGACCGGCCAGTCCCCCGGCGCATTCCGCCAGATGGCGGCAAGGCCGCGCGGGGAAGCGCCCTCGTTCGCGGCATGGCCGTGATCGTCGGCCGCACCGCGGCGGGGCGTACCATGCTAGATTCAGTCCGAACCATGGCCGGGAGGCATTACGGCCCGTTCGTCCCCGATCCGCTGGCATGCGAAGCAATCGGGGGCTCGGGGACCTATAAGAAAATTCGCCACCCGGATTCGGAAAACAACGATGATGTCGGGAGGATCGGATATGATCGATATTGTGCTCGGCGGCATGATGTCCAACCGATGGCGTCATTACGATTTAGACGAATGGACCGATAATTTGCAGGAGGTCTGCGGGCACTTCCATTCGAAGACCGTGGGCGGGAACGACCTTGTTACTGGCCTGGTGGAGGCGGGGAGTCGTGGCGGCCTCGACATGACCCAGGTGGCGACCAACCTGCACTCGGTGAGCCGGGAGGTCCGCGATGTCCGCGCCGACCATGGCGAGAACATGTTCCTGCTCCTCCAGATCGAGGGGCGATGCGGCGTGGAACAGATGGGGCGGCAGGTCACCGTTTCGCCGGGAGAGTGCGTGCTGGTCGATTCGGCCTATCCGTCGATTTTTCATTTCGATGGCCGGTTCTCGAACCACCTGTCCGTTCATCTGCCGCGCGAACTCCTGTGCGCCGACCGCGCACGCCATCTGGAACCGGGGCGGCGCGTGGCGGCCGACGATCCCATGGCGCTGGTTCTCGGCGGCCTCGTCGTCAAGCTCGTCAATACGGAACAGGAGGCCGGCGAGGCGTCCCGCCTCCGGCAATTGCTGTTCGGTGCCGTTCGCCAGGCCTTCGGCCGGGACTGGGGCGAAGCGCGCACGCCGTGCTCCGAACTGGCGCAGCGGCGGGTGGAGATCGTCCAGGTGCTCATCGACAGGCACCTGACCGACGAGCGCCTCACGCCGCAGTGGCTGGCGGATCGGGTGGGTATCTCGCTGCGCACGCTCCAGAACGATTATGCCGCGACCGGGACCACCCTGTCGGCCCACATCCGCAACCGCCGCCTGTTGCTCGCCCGCGACCAACTGATGGAGCGCAAACGCCAGGGGCGGGGACGGACTATCTCCGAGGTGGCCTACGCCTCGGGCTTCAACGACATTTCCTACTTTAATCGCTGTTTTAGACAGGCGTTCGCCCAATCACCCAGGGATTTGCTGAACGGCTGACCGGCTTCGGGTCGCCCGCCGCTCCGCTTGCGTCCTTGTCCAAGAGATGCCGCGCCCCCCTCCAAGACGGGAGGAGCGGCATCGGTCTATCACGGGGACAAGGATAAATCCGCTGGGAGGCGAAGCCAGGAAATGGAGTCCTATACCCTCATCATCAACGGCCGGGCGGTACGCACCGCTGCGACGGCCGAGGTCCGCAATCCCGCCACCGGAGGTATTGTCGGCCACATGCCGCTGGCGTCGCCGGCTGACCTCGAACTGGCCATCGAGGTCGCCGCCAATGCCTTCCATTCCTGGAAGAGCGTTCCCGACGCCGAGCGGGCCGAGGCCTGCCGCCGCGTCGCCGCCGTGATCGAAGCCAATGCCGAGGATCTGGCCCGCCTTTTGACCCTGGAGCAGGGCAAACCGCTCGGCGGCCTCGGTTCCCGCTTCGAGATCGGGGGCGCCGTCGCCTGGACCCGCCATACCGCCGAACTCCGGCTTCCGGTCGAGGTTCTTCAGGACGGGCCGGACGGCCGGGTCGAGGTCCACCGCAAGCCGCTGGGGGTGGTGGCATCCATCACGCCGTGGAACTGGCCGGTGATGATCGCCTGCTGGCACATCATTCCCGCCATTCGCACCGGCAATACGGTGGTGATCAAGCCCTCGCCCAACACGCCCCTGTCCACCATCCGCCTCGTCGCCCTGATGAACGAGGTCCTGCCGCCCGGCGTGGTCAACGTCGTTGCCGGGACCAACGAGATCGGCGCACTGATGACGTCGGATCCGCGCGTGGCCAAGGTGACCTTCACCGGTTCCACCGCCACCGGTCGTCGGGTGATGGCCGGCGCCGCCGAGACCCTCAAGCGCCTGACCCTGGAACTTGGCGGCAACGATGCGGGCATCGTCTTGCCCGGCGCCGACCCCAAGGCGATTGTCGAAGGGCTGTTCTGGGGCGCTTTCATCAACAACGGCCAGACCTGCGCCGCCCTCAAGCGGCTCTATGTGCACGACAGCCTCTACGAGGAGGTGTGTCGGCACCTGGCGGCCTACGCCGCCAACGTGCCCATGGGTGACGGCCTCGATGAGACCTCGGCGCTCGGCCCGCTCCAGAACCGGATGCAGTTCGATATCGTGTCGCGCTACGTCGAGGAGGCCAAGGCCAAGGGCGGTCGCGTCCTTACCGGCGGCCAGGCGGTGGAACGGCAGGGATATTTCTATCCCATCACCCTGGTGGCCGATGTGGACCACGGCTGCGACCTGGTGGACAAGGAGCAATTCGGTCCGGCCCTGCCCATCATCCGCTATCACGACGTCGAGGAGGTGATCCGCAAGGCCAACGACAGCCCCTTCGGCCTGGGCGGTTCGGTCTGGAGCGCCGATCCCGACCAGGCCAGGGCGGTGGCCGCGCGGCTCGACTGCGGCTCGGTATGGATCAATCGCCATGGCGCCATCCAGCCCAACGCGCCGTTCGGAGGGGTGAAGCAATCGGGGTTCGGCGTCGAGTTTGCCGCCGACGGCCTCAAGGAATTCACCTCGGTGCAGACCGTGTTCTGCTGAGCGGTGCGGCATTGCCGCCGGTCGGCGATTGCCGGTTGGGGGGAGGAGTTTCCCGAGGTGTTGGCCGGCATGGATTGGCGCACCTCTCTCCTCCCCCGTCCCGACCGTCCGATCCCAGGGGAGGGGGGATGGGGTCGGATGGTGACTCGGCGTGCGTCAGCCTTGTCGGCGGCGCTCGGTGACCGATTGGCCGGCGATTCCCCAATTGTCGGTGTCGATCTCATCGATCACCACCATGGTGGTCGCCGGGTTCTTGCCGAGCACGTCGACCAGGACCTGGGTGACGCCTTGGATCAGCGCCGCCTTCTGCGCGGGGGTTACGCCGTCGCGGGTGATCTTGATGTTGACGTAGGGCACGGGGTGATCCTTTCGGCGGCAGAGGCGGCTGGCGCGCGCCGTAGGTGCAATCTAGGCCTAGGGGGCGTCGCCTTCGTTTGATGCCGGTCAAGAGTTGGCAAAAATGGCACCGGCGGCATTGGCTGGGGCCGTTTTCCCGCAATGGCCGACGCTTCCGTGAGCGCGTCGGCCGCGCCGCCACCGCCCACCCGTCCGGCCTCCCCCCGTGCAGAATTTCAGAAGGCGCTTATGTAATTGGCGCGGCCATCAACAGGCGGGTGCGTCATGAGCGGAAAGCTGGTTATTCCCTGTCCCCACTGCGATACCCTCAATCGGGTTCCGGTGGATCGTCTGAGCGACGGAGGCAAGTGCGGCAGTTGTGGCCGGCCGCTCTTCACCGGACATCCCATTGCGCTGAATGCCGCGCGATTTGATCGCCATGCGGGCGCCGAGTTGCCCCTGCTCGTCGATTTTTGGGCGGCCTGGTGCGGGCCGTGCCGGTCGATGGCGCCGGTATTCGAGGCGGCGGCGCGGGAGATGGAGCCTCATTTGCGTTTCGCCAAGGTCGACACCGAAGCCGAGCCCGAGGTGGCCGGCCGGTTCGGCATCCAGGCCATTCCCACCCTGATCCTGTTCCGGTCGGGGCGGGAGGTGGCGCGGCAAAGCGGGGCAATGTCGGGCCATCAGTTGAAATCGTGGATCGGCGCCCGGCTGGCCTGAGGCGAAGGCCGAATCCTAGGGCAGGGGGCGGAGGTAGCGGTCGAGCAGCAGGCGCAGGGCGGCCAGGACCTTGTCGTAGTCGAAATCGGGGGTGATGGCGGCGCGGGCGATGAGGCCGACGAAGACGGCGTCGAGCATGGTCGCCAGCGCGTCGGCATCGGTCTCGGACTGGATGCTGCCCTGGCGCTGGCCGGCTTGCAGGAGTTCCCGCAGGCTGCCCCCGATCTTGCGGTCGCATTCCTTGACGATGGTGCCGACCACCGGGTTGCGGGCCGCCTCGGCGTGGATCTCCATGGCCAGCACCGGATCGTTGACCCGGGTGACGGTCTCCAGCCCCGCCGCGGCGCTTTCCACCAGGGCCGCCAGCACGTCGTCGGCCGCCGTCACCCCGTGGATGATGTCGAGTCCCCGTTCCTGCTGCCGTTCGACGATCGCCTCGACGATCGCCTCCTTGCTTTTGAAGTAGTGGTAGATGTGCCCGGTGCTCATGCCGGCCGCCTCGGAGATTTCGGCCATGCTGGCA
>JAKAFA010000243.1 GCA_021818185.1 Pseudomonadota bacterium
ATGCCGGCCGCCCGCAACATGGTGACATCGGCGGCGGTCAGCACCCGGCCCTTCTTCAGCATCGCGGCGGGCAGGCGCAGCGAATGGGCCAGGATCAGTCCTTCGGCATCGTCGACCCGCTCCTCGCCGAACTTCATCGTGCCGCCTTCGCCGTCCGTCCGTTGACCCCCAGCGTGATGCCCATCCCGTCCCCCCATTCTGCTCCTAAGGTGCGGCCGGCGCCCCGTCCGGTCAAGCGCCTCCCCCGGATGGGCTTCTGCCGACGGGTCTTGGCCTTTGCCCGGCGGCGCGGATATGATTCCGGCCGGTTCCGACAGGGAGTGGACGATGGCCTTTGCGGTGAAGTCGAGCCTGGATGTGGTGTTCTGGTTCAACGACCGGGCGCTCAACGACCGGGAATATCTGCAGCCGCAGAAGCTGCACCGTCTGCTCTATCTGGCGCAGGCCTATTTCAGCATCGCCTATCCGGGGCGCAAGCTGATGCCGGCGGTGTTCGTCACCGATGAATTCGGGCCGGTGGAACCGACCATCTTCCACGTCTTCGCCTACGGGCCGCCGCACATGGTCGAGCCAAACCGCATCCCCGAGCCGGTGGACCACTTCCTCGACAGCATCTGGCGCCGCTTCGGCGCCTCTTCGGCCGACCAACTGACCCAGCGGGTGGTGCAGCACATCCCGGTCGCCGAGGCCATGCGAAAGGGGGTGGGCGAGGAGATCCCCTTCGCCGAGATGCTCAAGTTCTATTCCAGCGAAGCCGCCGCCCGCCGCGGTGCTCCGCCGGTGGATCAGGTCCTGCGCCCGCGGGTGATGCGCTCCCAGGGCGGCAAGCCGGTCAACGTCACCGCCTGGCGGCCCAAAACCATGCCGTCCAAGGGCGAGGAGTAAGCGTCCCGCCCCCGCCTGTCCCGCACAGGCGGAAGGGGCGGGGGCGGCCGTCCTGCTACTGACTGGCCTTGGGCTTGCGGGCGTTGTCGTACATCTGCCGGAACACCGCCTGTTCCATGGCGCCGGACACCACCTGGTCGCCGATGACGAAGGTGGGGGTGCCGCTGATGTCCAGGGCATGGGCCAGTTCCATGTTGCGGCGCAACTGCTTGTCGATCTCGGGGGCATCCATGTCGCGCTTGGCCTGCTCGACATTGACCCCGGCCTCGCCGGCCAGCCGCCACGCGGCCTTCTCGTCCAGACGGCCGCGGTATCGCATGTAGGCGCGATAGACGTCCTCGTATTTGCCCTGCTTCTTGGCGGCGAGCGCGATGCGCGCCGCGGTGGCCGATTCGTCGGTCAGGATGGGGAAATCCTTGAATACCAACTTGACCTTGCCGTCGGCCTTGACCGATTCCAGCAGGGCATCGGCGGTCTGCTTGCAGAAACCGCAATTATAGTCGAAGAATTCGACGATGGTTACATCGCCCTTGGGGTTGCCCGCCACAGGATCGTTCTTGTTGTTGAAGAGTTCGTCCTTATAGGATCCGATCATCTTCTTCGCATCGGCCTCGGCCTGCACGCGCATTTTTTCCCGCAAGGCTTCGACGGCGTCGCTGATTACCTCGGGGTGTTCCAGCAGATAGGCCCTGATCACTTTCTGCACAGCCTCGACTTGCCGGGGGGTCAGCGGCTGGTCCTCCTGGGCGGCGGCCGGCCGAGCGGCGATGCCCAGGCCGAAGGCGACGAGAATGGCGGCGAAAGTCTTGGCGGTCATCGACAGGCAAACTCCTCGAGGGCGCGGCATCGGGCTGATGCGGGGTGGATATTGGCGGAAGGCGGAGCAGGGGGCAAGCCTTGCCGCAGCGCTGCCCCGCCCGATTGTCGACTAACGGTTGTTGCCATTGGAGCGGGCCTCGGCGGCCCGGCTTTCGATGTCCTGGATGCGCAGCCAGATGGGGCCGCGCTTGACGGGCAGCAGCCGGTCTGCCTTGCCGGCCAGGTAGGCGGCATCGCCGGGGCGGCCGGACAGCAGCGCCTCTTCGGCCAGGGCGTATGAGGCCAGGGCGTCGTTTCCCTGGCGGCCGTAGGCCATGCCCAGAAGGTGCCAGCCCTCGACATTGTCGGGCTCGCCCTGCACGCCGGCCTCCAGGTTGACGACGGCGTCCTTGAGCAAAGGCGGCGTGCCCTGCTCGACCTCGACCTGGCCCAGTTCGATGCGCAGCAGGGCATTGTCGGGCAGCAGTTCGACGGCCCGCTGGTAAGGGCCGACCGCCTCGGCGACGTGGCCGTTCTCGAACAGCATCTGCCCCTTCAGCTCCTCGAAATAGGGGTCCTTGGGATATTGGTCGATCAGACCGTCGATCAGTTTAAGCGCGGTGGGCAGGTCGGGCTTGCGATAGGCCGCGATGGCCCGGGCATAGCGGGACTCGACGCTGGTGTCCGAGGCCTTGTAGCGCTGGAAGGTGCGGATCGGCGGTTCCAGGAAGGCATAGAGCTTGGCTTGCATGCGCCCGAACATCTCGTCGTATTCCGGCCGGGTGGGGGCGTTGCTCCACTTCGAGTGCTGCACCCAGTTGCGGATGAAGGCGATGCGGTCGTCGGTCAGCGGGTGGGTGCGGACATAGGGATCCTGGTTGTCGGTGACCAGCAATTCCTCGCCCATCAGCGTCTCCATGAACGACAGCATGCCGCGGGCCGATTGGTGGGTGGCGTCGAGGAATTTCAGGCCGGCCTGGTCGGCCGCGGCCTCGTTGGCGCGGCTGAAGGCCAGCACCTGGCGCATGGCCAACTGCTGGCCGGCCATGGTGGCGGCGGCGGCGGCGTCGCCGCGGCCGCTGGCGGCGCCCGCCGCCACGCCCAGCAGGGTGGCGACGATGGCCTCGGTCTGGGCCGTCTCCAACTCGCCCTCCATGCGGGCCAGATGGCCGCCGGCGATGTGGCCGGTCTCGTGGGCGATCACCCCCAGCAACTCGCTGGCGTTGCGGGCCCGCAGCAGCAGGCCGGTATGGATGAACTCGTTCTGGCCGCCGGCCACGAAGGCGTTCAGGGTGGGATCGACCAGGATGTGGAAGTGAACGGCCGCCGGATCCAAGCCAGCGGCCCGCAGCAGTGGCGCGGCCATGGCGCGGATGCTATTTTCCACTTCCGCGTCGCGGATGAAGCTGGGCTGGTCGTCGGCCCGCGCGGCCGGTGCGTGCAGTGCCAGCAACAGGATGGCCAGGAGCAGGATGCGAGTGACTAGGATCAACAGGGTGTCTCCTTCAACCCTCGTGCGCGTTGCCGGCCTGATGATGGCCGCAGGTGCCATGTTGGCGGGCTGCGGTGGCGATACCAAGGCGATTGGCAATGTCGGCTACGTCAAGGGTTTCACCGGTCTGGTCGCCGCCGACGAGCCGCGGGCCGCCCTGGCTGCGCGCGATGTGTTGTCGGCGGGGGGGACGGCGGCCGATGCGGCGACCTCACTCTATTTCTCGCTGGCTGTGACCCTTCCGTCAACCGCCAGCCTGGGCGGAGGCGGCAGTTGTGTGGTCTATTCCCGCGACAGCGGCGCGCCTGGCGCCGAGGTGATCGATTTTCACGCTCCGGCGGCCGGCGGGGCCGGTACGCTGCCGGTGGCCGTTCCCGCCAATGCGCGGGGCATGTTCCTGTTGCAGGCCCGTTACGGCCGGCTGCGCTGGGAATCCCTGTTGGCCGGGCCCGAACGCATGGCGCGTGAGGGATTCACCATTACCCGTGCCCTGGCCAACGATCTGGCGCTGGCCGCGCCGCAACTCGCCCGCGATCCCCAGGCGCGCCGCCTGTTCTTCCGCCCCGACGGCCGGGTGATGGGCGAGGGCGACCGGCTGCAAAACCCGGACCTGGCGGCGGTGCTGGCCGGGCTGCGCTATGCCCCCGGTGACTTCTATTCCGGTCTGACGGCGCGCACCATGGTGCAGTCCGCCCAGAAGATCGGCGCCGGCCTGCGGCTGGCCGACCTGGAAGCCACCCATCCCCGGCTGAAGCCGGCGACCACCGTGCCGTTCGGCAACGACCTGGCGGTGGTTCCCGCCGCCTCGGCCGCCGTACTGGCCCGGCGCGGGTCGGATGACGGGGCGCGGACGGCGCGGCATGACGGCTCGGCGCCCGGCACGGGGTTCGTGGTGATGGATTCTTATGGCGGCGCCGTCGCCTGCTCGTTTACCGCCAACGGCCTGTTCGGCTCCGGCCGCATGCTGCCGGGGGCCGGCTTCGCGCTGGCCGCCCCGCCGGCCGAGGAAACGGCGCCGGCCGTGGCGGCGCTGGTCTTCAATCCCCACACCCATGAGGTGCATTTCGCCGGCACCGCCACGGGCGGGGTCAGCGCGGCAGCCGCCCTGGCCACCGCCATGGTGTCGGCGGCCGAACAGGGGCAGCCGGCCGGTCAGGCCATCGCCGCCGCCGCCGCCGGGCTGCCGCCGGGCGCGGCCAGCCGGATGGAGGCCTTCACCTGCGCCTCGGGCCCGCCCGACAACTCCCGCTGCCAGGTGGTGACCGACCCCAGGGGGTTCGGCTACGCCATGGCCATCGGACAGTAGCGCATGTTCAAGGTGGCCAAGCGCGGCGCAGTGGCGCCGTTCATCGTCATGGACGTGATGCGCGCGGCGGCCGAGCGGCAGGCGGCCGGCGGCGACGTCCTCCACCTGGAAGTGGGGCAGCCCTTCGGCCCGGCTCCCGCCGGGGTGATCGCGGCGGCGCGGAGCGCCCTCGACAACCATGCCCTCGGCTATACCCTGGCCCTGGGCGACGCCTCCCTGCGCCAGCGCATCGCCCGCCATTACCAGGAGAGCGCCGGCATCGAGGTCGGGGCCGAGCGGGTGGTGGTGACCACCGGGTCGTCGGCCGGCTTCCTGCTGGCCTTCCTCGCCGCCTTCGAGGTGGGCGACCGGGTGGCGGTGGCGGCGCCCGGCTATCCCGCCTATCGCAACATCCTGACCGCGCTGGGGGTGGAAGCGGTGCCGATTCCGGTCGGCCCGGCCAGCCGTTGGCAGATCACCGTGCCGCTACTGCAAGCCGCCGGCCCGCTGGACGGCGTGGTGGTGGCCAGCCCGTCCAATCCCACCGGCAGCATGCTGACGGCGAGCGAACTGACGGCGCTGGCCGGGTGGTGCGAAACCGCCGGCGTGCGCTTGGTCTCGGACGAGATCTACCACGGCATCACCTTTGGCGCTTCCGCCGCTACCGCGGCGGGGCTGGGCTCCCATACGGTGGTGGTCAACAGCTTCTCGAAATATTACGGCATGACCGGCTGGCGGCTGGGCTGGATGGTGGTGCCGCCCGACCTGGCCCGCTCGGTGGAATGCCTGCAACAGAATCTGTTCATCGCGCCGCCCACCCTGTCGCAACTGGCGGCGGTGGCCGCCTTCGGCTG
>JAKAFA010000025.1 GCA_021818185.1 Pseudomonadota bacterium
ATAAGCGGCTGCGGGCCGAGGCCGGCCAATTGCAGTCGGCTCTGAGCGCCTCGGAGACCCGGCGGCGGAACGGGCTCGGCACCGCTCCGCGGGATGCGGCCAGCTCCGGGGCGACCGGCGCCCATGCCGCCTACGATGTGCGGGATTTCCTGCGCGCCCAGATCGAGCGCCACTGGAATTTCGACGTCGCGTCGCTGGGGGCGCTGCCCTATACGATCCCGGTCCATGTCGTGCTGGATTCCGACGGGAACGTCGAAACCGCTACCGCCATCCTCGACCCGCGCCATCGCCGCGATCCCGCCTATCGCGATTTGGCGCTCAGCGCCCGCAATGCCGTGCTGGTCTCGTCGCCCCTGCGCCTGCCGCCCGGTACGCCCGCATCCATGCGCGACGTGGTCCTGACGCTGGACCCCAGGGCGGCCCTGCGCTGAGGTCCGGCTCACCGGATGGTGCGGGCAAGGCGGAAGCCGGAATCGTTGGAATAATCCGACTGTTCGCCGTGGGCCGGGGCGGCGACCCGCGCGGCCGAGCGGATGAAAATGGGAAGGTTGCTCCAGGACCCGCCGCGCAGGACATGGCGCCGGCAGCCGGGAGTGGTCCACGGGCGTCCGTCGGCGGGGGCCCCGGCATAGGTTTCGTGCCAGCAATCGGCGGTCCATTGCCAGACATTGCCCAGCATGTCGTAAAGGCCGAAGGGGTTGGGGCCGAAGGTATCGACCGGAGCGAACAGGAAATCGTCCCAGCGGCTGCCGCAGCCGTTGCAATTGGCGTTTCCCTTGCCGACGGCCTCGCCCCACCAGCGCGACGTGGTGGTTCCCGCCCGTGCGGCATACTCCCATTCCGCTTCGCTGGGCAGCCGGTAGGGGGCCCCGTGCCCGACCTTGCGGTTGAGCCAGGCCAGATAGGCCTGGATATCGTCCCAGCCGACGCAGACCGCCGGCTGGTCCGGTGAATCGGCGGCGCCCGGGGGATAGGCCAGGCCGCGGCCCGGCGACTTCCACGACAGGCCGAGCAGGGTGTCGCAGGGTGCCGGCTGGTAGCCGGTATCTTCCAGGAAGCGCTGGAACTCGCGGACCGTGACGTCGTGCCGCCCCAGGGCAAAGGCGCGTACCGTCACGCGGTGCTGCGGGCCTTCGGAATCATAGCGGCCCGGTTCATTCGCCGGGCTGCCCATCACGAAGGTGCCGCCGGGAATGACCACCAGGTCGGGGCAGTCGGGACATTCGCGGAAGGTCCGCGACGGCAGGGGGGCCGCGGCGGCGAGGGAGGCGCCGGCCAGCAGGCAGGCCAGCGCCAGCGCCGGCCGCGTTCCGGCCCGGCCGTTCAGCGCGGTGCCGATCCCGGCCCATATCCGGCGGAGTCGATTCTTCAACATCTGGGGGACGGCCATCCCGGAAACCCTTGCGGTTGGAAGCACGCTGCCCGGTGCCGGCCGCTAGGTCTGGGGGCTTCGGCGCAGGGCGGCAAAGACTTTCTGATCTTCCGCCAGTATATGCGCCGCGACGACCTCGTGGGCGATAAAGTCGGCCAATTCCCGGGCCGGCAGCCGGTTGGCGGCGTAGCCGGCGAGGAGATCGGTCGCCCGGGCCTCCATCTGGCGGTGCAGCCGGATGTGGGCCGCGACGTCGGCGTAGGCCGAGGCGACGAGGATTTGCTCCTCTTCGGCAAAATGGGCCCTCAAATCCGCCAGCATCGTCTCGGCAAGCGCCATCACGTCTCCCCTCGGCCGATTGGCGGTGATGGCGGCGAGCAGCGCGTTGGCGTGATCGAACATCCCCTGGTGTTGCCGGTCGATTTCCGCCAGGCCGGAATTGTACGAACAGCTCCATCTCAGGTGGAGAAAGGCCGAGGGCTCGGCATTCCGCGGTCCCGATTCCCCGGCGGTGTCGGGCAGCACCCGGTCGCGCCCCGCCTGCTTGGCGGCATACAGCGCGGCGTCGGCGCGGGCCAGCCAGCCTTCCCAGGATTCGCCGGGCCGGCATTCGGCAACGCCGAAGCTGGCGGTGACATGGCCGACCACCGGAAAGGCGTGGGCGGCGATGGTGGCCCGGATCCGTTCGGCAAGGAGGCCGGCGATGGCGAGGCCGCCGTTGGGGGTGGCGATCAGGAACTCCTCGCCGCCCCAACGCGCCAGCACGTCGGTGCTGCGCATGCAGCGGCGCGCCAGATCGCAGACCTGCCGCAGCACGGAATCGCCCACCGCATGCCCATAGGTGTCGTTGATCGCCTTGAAATGATCCAGATCGAAAAAGATCAGCGAAACCGGATGGCAATAGCGTTCCAGCCGGCGGATTTCCTGGTGGATGACCTCTTCCAGGTACTGGCGGTTCAGCGCGCCGGTCAGGCCGTCGCGGGTCGCCCGCCGTTCCAGTTCCTGATGGGCGGCGGCCAGTTCCCGGTTGAGGGCCTGGAGGGTGCGGGCGCGATCCTCCAGGGTCTGCTCGGCCAGTTTGCGTTCGGTGATGTCGGCGATCACGCAGACCAAGCCGGCGGAGCCGTTGCCCAGGTCGGGTATCCGGTTGGCGGTCAGGTGGCCCAGGAAGACGGTGCCGTCCGCCCGCAGGTAGCGCCGTTCCAGGCTGACGTCGGGCCGGTCCTGGTCCAGGTGGCGGCGCATGTTGCCCAACGCCTCCTCCCGCTCGGACTCCGCGACCAGGCTGCCGTAGCTGGCGCCGATCAGGTCTTCCAGGGGCAGTGCGAACATTTCCGCCATCCGGCGGTTGGCGTCGCCGATGAGGCCCCCGGCGTCGATGAAGAAGATCGCCACGCTCGATGTGTCGAAGATCATGCGCAGCAGCACCTCGCGGCTGCGGAGCGCGCTCTCGATGGCGATGCGCTCGCTCATGTCGCGCACCACCGCCTGAAGCACGCGCCGCCCGTCCAGGGTCATGGCGGTCAGCTGCACGTCGGCCGGAAAGTCGGCGCCGGTATCGGCGCGCCGGTGGACCCATTCGAAGCGGTGGCTGCCGCTGTCGAGGGCCTGGGAAATCATCCGGTCGGCGAGCACCCCGGAGGCGGCGCCGCCGGGCTGGACCGGCGGCGACAGGTCGCCGGGATGCTTCGAGCAGAATTCCTCCAGCGAGGCGCAGCCGAACAAGGCCAGGGTGGCCCGGTTGCAGTCGAAGAACCCGGTGCGGTCGAGGAGCATCACCGCGTCGGTCGTCGTATCGTAGATGGCGCGCAGCTTCGCTTCCGAGCGCCGCAGCGCTTCGTCCGCCCGCTTGCGCGCCGAGATGTCCCGCCACAGCGTATGCAGGATGACCTCGCCATCGACGATGATGGGGGTCAGGGTGACCTCGACCTCGATCGGCGTGCCGTCGGCCCTCAGATGAATCCATTCGAACCGGTGGAAACCGTCGCGCAACGACCTGGCGATCATGTCCGCCGCCTTGTCCTCCGACGGCCGTCCGTCCGGCTGAACAGGAGGCGACAGGTCGCTGGGCCGGCTGTGGAGGAGATCCGCCTTGCTGCCGTAGCCCAGCATGGACAGGGTCGCGGTATTGCAGTCGATGAACTCCCCGTTCCGCAGCAGCAGGATGGGGTCCTTCATTCCTTCAAAAATACGGCGGAAAAGCTCCTCGCCCTCGCGCCGGGACGGACCCGCGCCAGCTTCATCCCGTGGCGATGCGTCGAAAGGCTCGGTAATGGTCGGTATCCTTGTCCTGCCGGCGGGTCCGGGTGGTCATGGAAGTTGAGGAGGTGAACCGAATCTAGCTGCACCGGTTCGGTTTCTCTAGAAAATTCGAGTGAAAGCCCAGGGTGGGGATGGCGAGAGGGCGGGGATGGCGAAAGGCCGGGAATGGGCCGCCGTTTCCGATCTGCCCGGCCGCCGCTCGGCCCCATAGGGTCCGAGTTCGGGAGCCTGAGGATCGCCCGGTCGCACTTGACAGCGGCCCTTGCCTCCCGGTATCAGTCCAACGGCGTTGGTGACCGGATTTAAGCCTGCAACGGGCGGCGCCGGGGCGACGCCCCAACCGATCGGGGACGTGGAGTGACGCTGCACGAGTCTGCGTTTTGGGCGGGGAAGAAAGTCCTGGTCACGGGGCATACGGGGTTCAAAGGCTCCTGGCTGTCGTTGTGGCTGGCCCGCCTGGGCGCCCGAGTCACCGGCTACGCCCTTCCCCCACCCACCGATCCCAGCCTGTTCGAACTCGCCCGCGTGGCCGAGATGGTCGAGCATGTGGAAGGGGACGTCCGGGATATCGACCATCTGTCCCAGGTGATGGCGCGCCTGCGCCCCGACATCGTTTTCCATCTGGCCGCGCAGCCCCTGGTCCGCCTGTCCTACGCAATCCCGGTCGAGACCATGGCCGTCAATGTCATGGGCACGGTCAATCTACTGGAAGCGGTGCGGGTGGCCGGTGGCGTGCGGGTCGTGGTCTGCATCACCAGCGACAAATGCTACGAGAACCGGGAATGGCCCTGGGGCTACCGTGAAAACGAAGCCATGGGCGGTTTTGACCCCTACAGCGCCAGCAAGGGCTGCGCCGAGCTGGTGATCTCGGCCTACCGCAACTCGTATTTTCCCGTCGGGAAAATCGGCGAATACGGGACCGCCGTCGCCTCGGTGCGCGCGGGCAACGTGATCGGCGGGGGCGACTGGGCCAAAGACCGCCTTATTCCCGACATCATGCGCGCCATAAGCTCGGGCGGACGGCCACTGATCCGTTCGCCGCACGCCATTCGCCCTTGGCAGCATGTTCTGGACCCGCTTTCGGGCTACATGGTGCTGGCAGCCCGGTTGTGGGCGGACGGGCCGCGTCACGCCGAAGGCTGGAATTTCGGCCCTCATGACGAGGATGCCCGGCCGGTGGACTGGATTACCGACCGGCTGTGCGCGTTGTGGGGCGAGGGCGCGGGATGGGACTTGGATGCCGGCGCGCATCCCCACGAAGCCAACTGGCTGAAGCTGGATATCTCCAAGGCGCGCCAGGCGCTGGGATGGTCGCCCACTTGGCGGCTCGACGACGCCTTGGCCGAAATCGTGGCCTTCAACCGCGCCCTGCTGAGAGGGTGCGACATGCGGGATGTCGCCCTTTCGCACATCGGCCGATTCGAAGCGGGGCAGCGTGTCGGCGAGATCTAAGTAGTTGTTTTTTGGGGGGCATAATGAAGGTGGTAATTCTGGCGGGCGGGCTCGGCACCCGGCTGGCCGAAGAGACGGGCACGCGACCGAAGCCCATGGTCGAGATCGGCGATAAGCCGATCCTCTGGCACATCATGAAGATCTATTCCCATTTTGGGCTCCGGGACTTCATCATCTGCCTCGGCTACAAGGGGTATATGATCAAGGAGTATTTCTCCAATTACTTCCTCCACAATTCGGACGTGACCTTCGAGGTTTCGGCCAACCGTGTGGTCACCCACTGCAATACCGCCGAGCCCTGGCGGGTGACCCTGGTCGATACCGGCGCCGAGACCATGACCGGCGGCCGCCTGAAACGCATCGAGCGTTACCTCGGCGATGACCAGTCCTTCTGCATGACGTATGGCGACGGCGTGGGCAATGTGGACATCGCCGCTTTGGTGGCCTTTCACCGTGCCCATGGCCGGCAGGCCACGGTCACCGCGGTGCACCCGCCCCGCCGCTTCGGCGTGATGACCTTGTCCGGCAACGACACGGTGGAAGCTTTCGAAGAAAAGCCGGAGGCCGAAGGCGGGTGGGTCAGCGGCGGCTTTTTCGCCCTGTCGCGCCAGGTTCTGGATCTGATCGAGGACGATACGACGGTCTGGGAACGCGCGCCCTTGCGCCACCTGACCGAAGCCGGACAGTTGCGTGCCTTCCGGCACCCCGGTTTCTGGCAGCCGATGGATACCATCCGCGACAAGCAATTGCTCGAAGAGCTGTGGGCTTCCGGTCAGGCGCCGTGGAAGGTCTGGTGATGATCCGCCGGCGGATATTGGTGACGGGCGCATCGGGCTTCGTCGGTGCCGCTGTCGCGCGCCAGTTGGTGAGTCAGGGGCGCGAGGTCGCCCTGATGCTGCGCGAGACCAGCGACACCCGGCGGATCGCCGACATCCTGAACAAGGTGACGATCATCCGTGCCGATTTGAGCGACATGTCCGCGGCGAAGGGTCTGATCGCTTCTTTTTCCCCCGAAGCGGTGGCGCATTTGGCCTGGACCGGCGTGAAAGGCGCGGACCGCAACGACCACGCCCAGGCCGACAACATCCCGGCCACGGTGGCGTTGTATCACGCCGCCAGGGAGGCGGGCTGCCGGCGGTTTGTCGGCCTCGGCTCCCAGGCGGAATACGGTCCCTGCGCCGGACGTAGCGACGAGACGGTGCCGACCCGGCCCACGACGGTCTACGGCGCGGCCAAGCTGTCCACCTTCTGGCTGCTCGACCGGCTGGCGGCGGCGGACGGCCTCTCGTCGGCCTGGTTGCGGCTGTTCTCATCCTACGGTCCCGGGGACGACCCCAGCTGGATGATCCCCTACCTGATCAACAAGCTCCTTAGGGGCGAGAAGCCGTCCCTGACGGCGTGCGAGCAGCGTTGGGATTACATCTATGTCGACGACGCCGCCGCCTCGGTGGCGGCGCTGATCGACGGCGACGCTTCCGGCGCCTTCAACCTGGGCTCGGGAGAGGCGGTGCCATTGCGGCAGGTGGTGGAGACGATTCGCGATCTCGTCGATCCGATGCTGCCGCTGGGGTTCGGCGAGGTCCCCTATCGCCCCGACCAGGTCATGCACCTGGAAGCCAACATCGACCGGCTGCGCAACGCCACCGGGTGGGCCCCCAAGGTACCGTTGGCGGAGGGGCTCGGACGGACCGTGGACCACTATCGGAGGGCGGTCCTTGCCCAGTGAGGCCCTTCCGGCTGCCCATGCCTTTTCACGCTCCATAAAGGCCAAGCCATGAATTCGTGCGCCTCTCCCTCGGACAATCGTGTCGACACCGCGGACCTGGCCCGCCGCATCCGCAAGGACGTCCTGCGGATGGTCCATCGCACCCGGGCCTCCCATGTCGGCAGCTGTTTCTCGATGGCCGACATGATGGCGGTCCTTTACGGGCGCTGCTTGCGCATCGATCCCTTACACCCCGACGCCGCCGACCGTGACCGGGTCGTCGTCAGCAAGGGCCATGCGGCTGCGGCGGTATACGCGACGCTGGCCAATCGCGGGTTCTTTCCGCTGGAATGGCTTGACCATTATACCGAGAACGGCGGCCTGCTGGCGGGCCATGCCAGCCATAACGTTCCCGGAATCGAGCTGTCCACCGGATCGCTGGGGCACGGCCTTTCGGTGGGGACCGGCATGGCGCTGGCCGCGCGGGTCCAGCAGAGCGAGCGGCGCACCTTCGTCGTGCTGAGCGACGGAGAGTGCGACGAAGGCTCGATCTGGGAGGCGGCGCTGTTCGCCGGCCATCACGGCCTCGACAACCTGACGGTTCTGGTGGATTACAACAAGATCCAAAGCTTCGGCCGGGTTGCCGACATCTTGCGCCTTGAGCCTTTCGCCGATAAATGGCGCAGCTTCGGTTGGGCGGTGCGGGAAGTCGACGGGCACGACCACGCAGCCCTGGCCGAGACATTGGAGTCCCTTCCCCTGTCCGCGGGTCAACCGGGCGTGCTGCTGTGCCACACGGTAAAAGGAAAGGGTGTCAGCTTTATGGAAGACCAGATGGTCTGGCACTACAAGTCGCCCAATGACGAGCAATTGGCCCAAGCGCTGCGCGAGTTGGAGAACGCCCGATGAGGAACGCCTTCGTCGATGAGCTCTGCCGGATCGCCCGCGAGCGCAAGGATGTGGTTCTTCTGACCGGAGATTTGGGGTTCTCGGTACTCGAAAAATTCGCCGAAGAGTTTCCGGAGCGTTATTTCAACGTCGGCATCGCCGAACAAAACATGGCGGGTATGGCCGCAGGACTGGCGCTGTCCGGCCTGACCGTCGTGACCTATTCGATCGCCAATTTCGCGATCGTGCGCTGCCTGGAGCAGGTGCGCAACGACATCTGCTATCATGGCGGGGCGGTGATCGTCGTTTCGGTGGGTACGGGCGTGGCCTATGGCTCCCAGGGCTACACCCATCACGGCATCGAAGACATGGCCTTCACCCGCGTCCTCCCCAACATGGCCGTGATCGCCCCGGGCGATCCGGTGGAAACACGCCACGGCCTGCGCGCGCTGGTCGAACGCGGTGGCCCCGGGAGCCTGAGGTTGGGGCGCGGTGGCGAACCGGTCCTGCATGATCCCGAGACCTTTCGGTGGACGTTCGGCAAAGCCGTGCCCCTGATTGCGCCCCAGTCGGTGACCTTCCTGTCCACCGGCGTCATCCTGGGCGAGGTCCTGGCGGCGGCCGATCTGCTGCAACGGCAGGGCATCGCGGCCGGCGTGTTGAGCATGCCGTCGGTCGAGCCGCTGGACGTCGAGGCCGTCATCGCCGCGGCGCGCCACGCCCGGCTCCTGATCACGGTGGAGGAACACGTCCGCGAAGGAGGCTTCGGCGGCGCGGTGGCCGAGATCGTGGCCGGGCTGCCGGCTCCCCGCGCCCGCCTCATCCGGACCGGCATCGCCCGCAATACCGCCAAGATCGTGGGCGATCAGGCCTTCCTGCGCCGTACCAACGGGATTGACGCCGCGAGCTTGGCCGCCCTGGTGGAGGGCGAAATGGCGGCCTTTGTCGCGGTGGAAAACAACACCTAGACACGAGATGGCCGGAGCGCGGCCAACGGAACAAGGGGCGCCATGACCCTGCAGGCATGTATCCGACGCTTAAGCGCGTGCGACCTTCAAGCGGAGGCCGCTTTTGCGGTCTCGTTTGGCCTCCCTGGCCGCCGCCCGGGGCCGTGATCGTGGAGCAAGATCGAGACACTGAACACGAAGCCGCGCCTAATCGGATTTTGGCGACGGTGCCATCTGCGGGGGATTGAACCATGAGCGACTATCAGGTTTCACAGATCCAAGCCTGCCGGAATTGCCGCTCGACTCATCTGCAGCCGTACCTGACGCTGCCGCCGATGCCGTTGACCGACGCCTTCCGGAAGGTCGATGAGAAGGGCGGGGATTTTCTTTACCCGATCAAGATATTTCTTTGCGAAGACTGTGGGCTTAGCCAGATTCTCCATAATGTGTCGGTCGGTAAGTACTATGAGGACTATCGATACACCTCGGCGGGTTCCAAGTTCTTCCAGGCGTTCATGAGGAGCCTGGCCGCTGAAGTCTGGCGGCGCTGGGACTTGAGCCCCGGCGACTCCGTGATTGAAATCGGCAGCGGCGACGGCGCCCAGCTCCAATGTTTTCAGGAATTGGGCGCTCGGGTCCTGGGCTTCGAGCCATCGGCCGTCCTCACCGAGGTCAGCCGCCAAGCCGGCGTGCCGGCCCTTAAGCAGCTCTACACGCCGGGCTCGGAGAAGGACGTCCCCGCCGATATGATGCCGGCCCGGGTCGTTCTATTGACGTACACCTTCGACCATCTGCCGGACCCAACGGCCTTCGCGAGGACAGTGCTGCCGGTGCTTGACCGCGACCGCGGCCTGCTCGTGATCGAAGTCCATGACCTGCAAAAGATCCTGGACCGGCGTGAGTTTTGTCTGTTCGAGCACGAGCATTCGGTCTACCCGACCTCGGCCACCCTCCAGGCGATGCTTGATCGCAGCGGCTTCACCCTGATTGAGGTCGGCCTGCTTCCCGAGGCTGAGCGCCGGGCCAACTCGCTTCTGGTGGTGGCGACCCCCAAGGGCTCGCAATTCTCGGTCCAGGCCCTGCCGCCGCTGGACAAAGGACCCTACTCCACCCTGGATTCCTGCCGGCATTTCGGCCAGGAAATTGAGACAAGCATCGCCAAGCTGCGGGCCTATGTCGCCGATCGGCGTGGCAAGGGCTTGCGGGTCGCCGGATATGGAGCCGGCGGCCGCGGCGTCATGACTCTGGCGGCGATGGCACAGCCCGGTGAGATCGCCTATGTCTGCGACCAAAATCCCTCGTTTCACGGCTATCTTACCCCTGGCGCCCATGTCCCCGTGGTGGCGCCAGCAAAATTGATAGAGGATTCTGTGGATGAAATTGTTGTCTTTTCCTTCGGATATTTTCAGGAAATCTGGGACTCTCTGGCGGAATTCCGCAGTATAGGCGGGAGAGTTATCTCGTTGCTTGACCTGCTTTAGATAAATTTTTTCCCTGGTTGTCCGGGCAACCGGGTTTGCCAATGGCCAGAATAGCCCGGAGAAATCAATCAAGAAATCAATGCGTTGGTCGGCATCACACTTGGAAGGCGCGTTTAATGTCGGCTCTTTTTGCCAATTACCTGTCCTCCACCGGCGAGCTTGAGTCCGAGATCTCGGCTGTGATCGTCAGGGCGCAAAAGACTTTCACGGCGTACATCGAGCCGCATCTGGGGGCGCAGCACGACGCGCGCATCCTGGACCTGGGCTGTGGATTCGGGCGCAACGTCCTCGCGGCCAGGCGGCGGGGGTTCGGCAACATTTCGGGAATCGACATCAGCCCCGAGCAGGTAACCTTCGGGCGTTCCACACTGGGTCTCGACAACATCACGGTCGCCGACGCTCTTGCCCACTTGGCCCACGCCGAGGCAGCGTTTGATGCCATCTTGCTGATCGATGTCCTGGAACATTGCGACACGGTTTACGCGGTCGAACTGCTGTCGGCGATTCGCCGCGCCCTGGTGCCCGGCGGCCGTCTGCTGGTGCAGGTGCCCAATGGCATGACGCCTCTGGCGCCTAACTACCTGGGCGACGTCACCCACGTCCGTCCTTACTCAAGCTCGAGCTTGGCCCAGATACTGAGGATGGGAGGATTTCGGAAATTCCTGCTCAACGAACAGCCTCCCATCGCAGTGGGCGCCCGCGGTATTGTCCGGAACCTCCTGTGGCGCCTGCTCTTGAAGCCCATGATCCGCGCTTATCTCCTTGCGGCGACCGGTTCCGACCAAGGGCGGATTTATACGCCGAACCTGATGGCCGTGGCCATCAAGGCGGAGTAGGCGCGGGCGCGGCGAGGGACTGCCGGAACATCGTGGGGAGGGATGCCGACATGGGAACTCGTCTATGGCCTGGATCTGGCGCCGTCCCACGCCGCCGCTCCGCTCGGGGGCGCTGCCGCGCATACGACTTGTCGCCCAAGCCGGTTATCCCCCGGCCGGTCCCCGCGGCACGGCGTCCATGACCCACTCGGCGCCACACTCTTCGGATGTTTCTGCGGACGTCCGGCCCCAACCGGGCACCGCGACACCGGTCTCGCACCGACGCATCCTTGCCGGATCGGTCGCCCAGACCGGCAGCCGCATCGTCTCCATGGGTAGCACCTTCGTGATCATGGGCCTGCTCGCGCGGTCGCTGTCGCCGGAGCAGTTCGGCGCGTGGGCCGTGTTGCTTGCCACCGCCCAATTGGTTACCACCTTGGATATAGGCTTGGGCGCGGCCTTGCGCAATCGCGTGTCCAATCTGCTTTCGTCCGGGGCGCTATCCGAGGTGCGCAACTACGTGTTCGCCGCGACACTGCTGGTTGCCGGACTGGGGGGGCTGGTCATTGCCGGTGCCCTGGCTTTCGGGGTTCCGCCGTCCCTGCTGGGGCTCCCCTCCGGTGCCGTCTTTGCCCAGTCAGCGCTTCTCGTGATCCTCGCAGCCGCAATCACCGTGCCGCTGGGTATGGTCGTCCAGCTTTTCTATTGCTGGATCGAGGCCTACTGGATCGCCGCCCTCGACCTGGGACGCATCGCCATGCAACTGACCGCGATGGTGACGATCGCCGGCCTGGGCGGCGGTCTCTTTCCGGAAGTTGGCGCCTATTTCGGAAGCGCCATCTTGTTTTCCATTGTCGGAGCCGCGCTGATGTGCCGGCGTCGGCACTGGGGCTTGCGCGACTTCTTCACCCAACCCCACTGGTGGCCGCAGGCCAGAGCGCATATCAGGTCGCTGGCGCCCGAGGCCGGGCTCTTTGCCTTCATGGCTGCCGCCGGCACCATCAACAGCAACGCCGACGCCATTATTATCGCGCACACGCTCTCGGTGGACGCCGTCGGCAATTACAGTGTGGTCCAGCGGCTTTTCGCCGCCGCGACCGGCCTGCATCTGACCTTCTTTTACAGTCATTGGGGTGCCTATGCCGTGAAATACAGCGGGAATGATTTTTCATGGCTGAAAAGAGCTATCAAATTATATAGCTTATTTACAATTCTCTACGCCGTAGCAATTTCTGTGATCACAATCGTGGCGGGGCCATGGATCGTTAAGATCTGGACCTCAAAAATTGTCACGGACACCTACCTTTATGCAGGCTTTGGCGCCTTTGTGATTATATCAACGCTGACGAATCACATTTCGATTTTCTTGAATGCGATCGGTAGGACCCGGCGTCAAGCGACCATTCTGACAGCGTCGGTAATCGTGAACGTACCGATAGCCATCGTGCTGTGCCATCACCTCGGAGCAGTGGGCGTGGTCATCTCGACCACGTCCGTGACTTCCCTGTTGATGTTGAACAATATTCTCGAAGCCCGATCGGTCCTTTGGAAGGCTGCGGCACGCTAGGAGCGCTTGACGGATGGCCGTTTGTCGCCTGAGCGTCGCAACACGGACGTTCAAACGTCTCCAGGATCTCTTGAGGGTCCGGTGCGCTCCCCGTGACTGGTCCTGGGCGCTTGTCCATTTGATCGGGCCAAGTCTATGACTTCTCGGAATGATCTAAATTGCCTTCACAGACAGCGCCGCAGCACGCGGCTCTCCACACGATCCCGAGCATTGGCCGAAATGACCGCAAGAACGGCCGCCCACAAGAGGTTTCGATGTCTCCACCATTCCTGACTATCGCTATTCCCACCTACAACCGGCTGCGTTGGGTCAGCATGACTCTGCCGAGGGTGCTCGAAGAAGTGGCGGCCCACCCAGGAACCGCGATCGAGGTCCTGGTCTCGGACAATTGTGGCTCCGATGGTACCTTGGCCTACCTGACCGACCTCGCAAGGGGCAACCCTCCCCTAAAAGTCAGCCGGACCGAACGCAATCTCGGGGCGGAGGGGAATGTCCGGCGGCTGACCCATCTGGCCAAGGGTCGCTACTTGTGGCTGATCGGTGATGATGACCTTCTGGAACCCGGCGCCCTGGGCCGTGTCGTCTCCGCCTTGGAGGGCGAGCCGGACTATCTTGTTCTCAATTATGACTGCTACAATGATAATCTTAATGAGGTGCGGAATCAAAATGTCTTGCGCCTAAGAGGAACGACAGAGGTCAAAGACCGCGATACGCCCGTTCGGATGCTGCCCCATTTCGGCTTCGGTTTCCTTTCGTGCTGGGTGGGAAAACGCGAGTTTTTCGAGTCGGCGCCCGAGGAGGCCCTGAGGGAAATGATCCCTTATGGCATGATGGTGCTCATCGATCGCTACTGGGGAGTCTCCACTTTCACTCGAGGCCGTATTCTCGGAGACATATTTCTACGGACCCGGCAGGCTGGCCCGGCCGATTTCCCGGCTGGATTCAATTACTTCGAGTGGTTTGTCGTTGGCGGAGTCAAAACGCTGGAATACTTGATTGGCCATTCGCGTATCAACCCCGGCCTTGCCGGCCGGCAGCGTCGCTGGCTCATGCTCAAGGCTCTTATTCCAAGGGTCCTCGTAGAGAGGATGAACGGCCAGTTCCGTTTTGCGCCAACCTACAGGATGCTGACCCCTTGCTTGGGTTCAGACTGGTTTTATTGGGCGATCTGCTTGCCGGTCATGACGCTGCCGGGCGTGGGTCTTGTTGCGCGGATTGCCCGGGCTTTCGTGCGAACAAGGCGTAAATTCGCCGCAAAGTGAACCGGCCGTAGCCGCCGGCGTGGATGGGGCAGTATTCGTCCCAGAGAATCAGCAGATTGACGTCGTCCCGCTTCGTCTTCCGTGCCAGCATCGCACACTGATATTTTCTCCGGGGCCACAATGGGGTCACAATGGGGCCGGGGAAACCGATAGCTTTGGCGGAGGAGGCAGGGGTGGTCAGGGTCTTGTTCGTCTGCACCGGCAATATTTGCCGTTCGCCCACCGCCGAAGGGGTGTTCCGCGCCCTGGTCGCCCGCCACGGGCTGGAGGGCGAGATCGGGGCCGATTCGGCCGGCACCCACGGCTACCATGTGGGCGAGGCGCCGGATCCGCGGTCCTGCGCCGCGGCGCGGGCCCGTGGCGTGGTGCTCGACGATCTCCGGGCCCGCCAGGTGAGTCCGGCGGATTTTTCCGCCTTCGATCTGGTCTTGGCCATGGACCGCGGCCACCACGCCCATCTGGCCCGCCTTTGTCCGCCCGGCCGCGAGGAGCGGCTGCGCCTGTTCCTTGATTTCGCGCCCCATCTGGGCGCGCGCGACGTTCCCGATCCCTATTACGGCGGCCCCGACGGCTTCGAACGGGTGCTCGATCTGATCGAGGCCGGCTGCGAGGGCCTGTTGCGGCAGATCGGCGGAGCCCGGCCGTGATGCCGGCCGCCCCGTAGGCCGCCATGTCCGATCCCGGCCACAAGGCGGCGGTTCGCCTGATCACCGAGAGCCTGAAAGGGCCGGTGGCCGAGGTCTTCCGCGGGCTGATCCCCGCTTTCGCCAGCCTGACCGGCGAGCAGCTTTACGAGACGGTGATGGACAGCGGCGATCTGCTGCATGGCTTCCTGCTGATCTTCGAAAAGCGTCGCGACCGGTTCCGGCACCTGCTGGTCGATGCCGAGGGGCGCGAGGTGCACGACGATTTCGTGCGGTTGCGGTGCGGACGGTCGCTGCACGAGGTCACCGCCATGCTGGTGCGCACCCATGCCAAGCGCCATTTCCGCAGCACGCTGGGCGACGACCCCAACGATCCCAGGAGCCGGGCCGGGCGGCTGTACAACGCGCTGAACGAATACCTCATCCACCAGTGGCAGGTGCCGCTGGTGGCCCATTACGCCCCCCTGCCGCCCGAGACGGTGGAGCGCCTGGGACCGGCCATCCTCGACCTCCGGGACGCCGAGAGCCTGGAGGATTTGCGGGCCGGTGCCACCCGCCGGCTGGCGCCGCCGGTTCCGGCCGGCGCTGCGGCCCGCAATCCGCCGGCGGCGCTGACCGGCGGCACGCCCTCGTCCGTGCCGCTGCCGGCGCTGGCGGTCGCCAGCCGCCGCAGCCGCGACGAGGATTACTGGTGGGAAACCCTCTACGATCCGCTGGTGCGGGCGGCGCTTGCCATCGCCAGCGAGACGGAAATGCGTGAAATGGTTCCGGCCTTCGTCGCCATCGGCGAGGCGACCCGCACCAAGCTGCTGGCCGGGCTGCAACTGTCCATGCCGCAGGCGGCGGTGGTGCTGACCACCATCTACCGGGCGGTGGGGCGGGCCAGCTTCCTGGGCATCTTCGGTACGCCGGGCAGCCCGGCGGCGGTCGCCAATCTCGCCACCGGCCTGGGCCGGAAACTGGCCGCCGGCCACCGCCACGACCTGAAGGGGCTGCGCGGCGCGGTGGAGGCCGTGGTGGGCGGCAGCCGGCCAAGCGCTGTGATGGCGAGGTAATCCCACCCATCGGGCCCAACCCCACCGAGTGGGCGCCTCCCGCCTTGCCAGGCAGAGCAAGAGGCGGATGGACGGGGTTTAATATACCCTAAAGTATGTTCTTGTAATTTACACTTGGACTCCCTGGGGGCGCCTGCGTCAGCATTGTGCATAGGGGGATGGCGGACCGAGAGGATGCGGGCATGACCATCGATTTCGACCCGGCGCGGCTTGACGCCGAAAAGGACTATGTCCGTTGCCTCGAAGCCATTGCCGCCGGCCGCTACGGCGAGGTTCCGTCCGGCCCGGGGCCGTTGGCCGAGGCCATCCGTAGCCTGGCCGCCAGCCTACAGGCCCAGGCGGTGCAGCACCTGCAGCGCAACGTCGTCCTGTCGGGCGGCGCCAGCGAGGCCATGGCCGCCATTTCCTTCGCCACCGGCGATATCCGGGACGTGGCGCGCAGTGGCCAGTCGGTGGTGTCGTCCGTCATCCAGCTGCATGCCGGCATGGAATTGCTGGACGAGGGCGGCGCCTTCATCGCCAGCAAGACCGCCGGCGTCAAGCAGGCCACCGCCGACAGCCTCGAGGCCATCGCCGCGGCCGGCGACGCGGTCGGCACCTTTGCCGCCGTCGAACGGGAGAGCGCCGAGCGGATCGAACGATTGGTCGCCACCTCGCAGGCCATCGGCAAGATCGTCGGCACCATCCAATCCATCGCCAAGCAGACCAACCTGCTGGCGCTGAACGCCTCGATCGAGGCGGCGCGGGCCGGCGAGGCAGGACGGGGCTTCAACATCGTGGCCGGCGAGGTCAAGCACCTGGCCCATCAGACCGCCGAGGCCACCGAAGACATCCGCCGCCAGATCGCCGCCATTCAGCAGGAGGTGCAGGGCATCCGCGCCGCCCTGGGCAATACCGGCGCCAGCGCCCAGGCCGGCATGGCGGCCATTGAACAGGTCCGCCAGCGGGCGGGCTCGATCCTCGACATGGTGAGCGAGGTGGATGGTGCGCTGGCCGAGCATACCCGCCAACTGGCCGAGCAGACCGAAGCCACCCAGGCGGCGGCCCGCTCCATGTCGCTGATCAAGAGCCAGGCCAACCGGGCAAGGGAAAACTGCGACGCGGCGGTCGAGGCCGTCGCCAACGCCGAAGCTGCGATCCAGGCCCAGTTCCAGGACCTGGGCCGCCAGGACATTCCCGATGCCGTCCTCTACCTCGCCAAGTCCGACCATATGCTGTGGAAGAAGCGCCTGGCCCAGATGCTGGTCGGCAAGACCGGGCTCAGCGAGGACGAGGTCACCGACCACCATTCCTGCCGGCTGGGCAAGTGGTATTACGGCGACGGTTCGGCGGCCTATCGCGGCCACGGCGCCTTCCGCGGCCTGGAAGACCCGCACAAGCGCGTTCATGCCGCGGCGCGCGAGATCGTCCGTCTGTTCAACGCCGGCGACCTTGGCGCCGCCATGACCCAGTACCGGGCGCTGGAAGACGCCTCGCGCGAGGTGGTGGGGGGCCTTACCCGGTTGGGCGAGGACGCCGGCAAGCGGGCCTGAGCCCCGGAGGCGAAGGGGCGCGGAATACGGCGAAGGCTGGCGGGGGCCGGTTTTCTTCTTCTTCTGTCTTGTTCTTGTTGGCCGCCCGCGCCCCTGCCCCTCCGGGGGAGTCAGGCCAGGCGCCAGACGCGGGCCACGTTCCACTGCATCCGGTTCATCGCCACCAGGGCGTTGATCGGATTGGCGAAGCTCAGCAGCAGGCTGACGGCGTTCATCGCCGAAGTCATCACGTTCACCGCGGTCTGCAACAGGCTAGGGCGGGTTGAGCGCGGCTCCATGTGAAGATTGAAAAAGAACATTCGTCATCCTCCTGGCGTCGATCCGCGGCCTATCTTCATCGAATTCGGCTCATGGTCAACCAAGCCTGATGTCTTCACCTTTCCGGGGCGGCCGGGATAGAACGGATGTCGTGGTATGGACTTACCGGTGGTTCGCGCCCCGCTTCGGGGCGGTGGAGGGGAGCGGTGGGGCGGCGCGGCTGCCGGCACGACCCACTTGAACGGCGGCAAGCGGCGGTGTAGGTGAAGCCCCATGGCCTCACCCCCGCTGCTCGCGCTTCGCGACGTCCGTTTGACCTTCGGCGGCAATCCGCTGTTCGAAGGCGTCACCACCTGGATCGGCCGGGGCGACAAGACGTGTCTGGTCGGCCGCAACGGCTCCGGCAAATCCACCCTGCTCAAGGTGCTGGCGGGCGAGGTGCTGCCGGATTCCGGCGAGCGCTTCGTCCAGCCCGGCACCCGCATCGCCGTCCTGCCGCAGGACCCGGTGCTGGCGGGCGCCAGCGTGGCGGAGTATGTCGCCGGCGGCCTGCCCGAGGACGAGCGGGACCAGACCTACCGCGTGGCGGCGGTGCTGGAGGCGGTCAGGCTGGAGTCCGACCGCGATCCGGCCTGTCTGTCGGGCGGCGAGGGGCGGCGCGCCGCCTTGGCCCGCGCCCTGGTGGGCGAGCCCGATCTGCTGCTGCTGGACGAGCCGACCAACCATCTGGACCTGCCGACCATCCTGTGGCTGGAACAGGCGTTGGCCGCCTTTGCCGGCGCGCTGGTGGTGATCAGCCACGACCGCCGCTTCCTGGAAACCCTGTCGCGCCAGACCCTGTGGCTGGAGCGTGGCCAGGTGCGCCGGTCCGAGCAGGGCTTCGCCGCCTTCCCGGCCTGGCAGGAAGAGGTCTACGCCGCCGAGGAGGCGGAACTGGCCCGCATGGACACCCGCCTGCGCCAGGAGATGCATTGGCTGGCCCGCGGCGTCACGGCGCGGCGCAAGCGCAACATGGGCCGGCTGCGCGCCCTGCAAGGCCTGCGCAAGGACCGCGGCGAGCTGTTGCAGGCCAAGACCGCGGGGGCGCGCCAGGCCAAGCTGGCGGTCGATGCCGGCGAACTGTCCGGCCGGTTGGTCATCGAAGCGGACGGGGTGTCCAAGCGCTTCGGCGAGACGGTGGTGGCGCAGGAGTTCTCCACCCGCATCCTGCGCGGCGACCGTATCGGCCTGATCGGGCCCAACGGCGCCGGCAAGACCTCGCTGCTGCGGCTGCTGACCGGCGAGTTGGCGCCCGATGCCGGGCGGGTGCGCCTGGGCACCAACCTGGAGCCCGCCTATTTCGATCAGCGGCGCGAGCGGCTCGACCCCGAGCGCAGCGTGTGGGACACCCTGACCGACGGACGGGGCGACACTGTCTGGGTGCGCGGCCGGCCGCAGCATGTGGTCGGCTACATGAAGGACTTCCTGTTCTCGGAATCCCAGGCCCGCACCCCGGTCAAGGCGCTGTCGGGCGGCGAGCGGAACCGGTTGCTGCTGGCCAAGCTGCTGGCCAAGCCCTCCAACCTGCTGATCCTCGACGAGCCGACCAACGACCTCGACATGGATACCCTCGATCTGCTGGAGGATGTGCTGGCCGAGTACGAGGGCACCCTGCTGGTGGTCAGCCACGACCGCGATTTCCTCGACCGGCTGGTGACCAGCGTGATCGCCGTCGAGGGGGGCGGCGACGTGCAGGAATATGCCGGCGGCTATTCCGACTATCTGCAACAGCGCCCGGCGCCTGCCGCGCCGCCGCCGCCCCGGCGCGACGCGCCGCGCCCGGCGCCGGCCCGGCCCAAGGCGACCACCCGCCTGAGCTACAAGGATTCCCGCGAGCTGGACGAATTGCCCGGCCGCATCGATTCCCTGGCCGCGGAAATCGTCCGGCTGGAGGCGCAACTGGCCGATCCCGGCCTGTACGGGCGCGACCGTGCCGCCTTCGACCGGGCGGCAGGCCGGCTGGATGAGGCCCGCGCCGAGCTGGGGCGGGCGGAAGAACGCTGGCTGGACCTGGAGACCCGGCGCGAGGAGTTGGCACGGTGAGCGGCGGCGCCCGGCGCCTGAGTCTGGTCCGCACGCCTTCGCCCAATTTCGGGCCGCGCCGGGGCACCGACATCGACATGCTGGTGCTGCATTACACCGGCATGCGGACCGCCGCCGAGGCGCTGGCCCGCTTGTGCGACCCGGCCGCCCAGGTCTCGGCCCATTACCTGATCGACGAGGACGGTACCGTCCACGCCCTGGTGGACGAGGAACACCGCGCCTGGCATGCCGGGGTGTCGTCGTGGCGGGGCGAAGGCGACGTCAATTCCCGGTCCATCGGCATCGAACTGGCCAATCCCGGCCACGAATTCGGCTACCGCATGTTCGCCGAGGCGCAGATCGACGCGCTGATCGAATTGGCGACCGGAATCCTGGCCCGCCGGTCCATTCCAGCCCGCAACGTGGTCGCCCATTCCGATGTCGCCCCCACCCGCAAGCAGGACCCCGGCGAGTTGTTTCCCTGGCGGCGGCTGAAGGCCTATGGCATCGGCCTGTGGCCGGTCGACGGCGACGAGTGGGCGCCGGTCCCCGAATCCGACGAGGCGATGGGCTGGCTGGCCCGCTACGGCTGGGATGTCGCCGACCCCAAGGCCGCCATCGCCGCCTGCCAGCGCCATTTCCGCGGCGCCCGGGTCGACGGCGTTCTTGATGGCGAGACCACCGGCCGGCTGCTGCGCCTGCTGGCGGCGGTGGAATAGGGCGGAAGCCCTATTCGCCGGCCCAGCCGCAGGCGGCCAGCGCGGCCTGCATATGGACGGGGACGGGGGCGGTGGCGGTGACCGGGGGCTTGCCCGGCGGCAGCGGCACGGTGACGGTGCGGGCGTGCAGGTGCATGGGCTCTCCGCCCAGGTCGGCGGTGCCGCGGCCATAGACCGGGTCGCCGAGGATGGGGCTGCCGATCGAGGCCAGGTGGACGCGGATCTGATGGGTGCGGCCGGTGCGCGGCCGTGCTTCGATCCAGCTCAGCCGGCCGCCGCGCCCCAGCACCCGCCACTCGGTGCGGGAGGGCTGCCCCTTGGGATCGACCACCATGCGCCAGCCGGTCTTGCGGTTCAGCTTGGTCAGTGGCGCCTCGATGATGCCGCCATCCTGGGGAGGGCCGCCGACCACCACCGCCCAATAGACCTTTTCCACCCGGCCGTCCGAGAACAGCGCTCCCAGGCGGGCCAGAGCCTTGCGGTGGCGGCCCAGCACCAGGCAGCCCGAGGTGTCGCGGTCCAGCCGGTGGGCCAGTTCCGGCGGCCGCGGCAGGCCGAAGCGCAGGGCGTCGAGATACATCATCAGGTTGTCGCCACCGCGCGGGCCGGCATGCACCGGCAGGCCGGCCGGCTTGTCGATGATCAGCATCATCCCGTCGCGGTGCAGCAGCCGGGCGGTCAATTGGTCGGGAGTCATGGGACGATACTCAGGGCGGGTCCGCTCAATGCGGGAACGGGGTGGGAACGCATTCCTGTCCTTTGGCTTTCAGGGTGGCGCACAGCTTCTCGGCGGCCGGCGGGTCGAGCGGGCCGGCGATCAGCCGCCAAGTGACGCCCATCTGGCCCAGATCGACCTTGACCACCTTGTAGGACAGGGGGGCGAGTTCGGAATATTCCTTGCTCAGCGCCGCCCAGGCCATGTTGCCGTAGCTGGCGGCGGCCATCGATAGCAATGCCACCCCGGCTGGGCCCCTGGCGTCCTTGCGCAGGGGCGTCGGGTCTGCGCCGGGGGGATCGGGCAACACCTCGGCCAGATAGCCGTGGTAGGGATGGTGGTGCCCCCGGTGCTTGGGCTTCGGCGGCGGCGGCGGCTTCGGCGGGGCGGGTGGTGTCACCGTCTCGGGCAGCCGGCCGCTGGCCATCAGCTGGAGGACGGCCTGGCTTTCGGCGGCCTTTTCGGTGCCGGTGATCAAGCCGGCATCCGTCAGGCGATCCAGCCGGACCAGCAGGCGGCGGGCCCCGACCAGATCGGGCGGCGTCAAGGCCTGGCGGACCGCCGGCCGGGCCGGGAGCAGGGAATCCAGCAGGAAGGCGCGTTCGGTCGCCCGGCTGGCCGGGCTGCCGGACGCCGTGCCGCTCTCCAGGGCGCGGAAGCGGGCGAGGATCTTATCCAAGGGCGGGATCGGCCGATCCAGGCCGATGGCCGGCGGTTGCGGCCAGGTCAGCGGCAGCAGGGCGCCCTTGTTGTTCAGGATCCGCGGATTGGCCTCCTCGGGCCGGACCAGCCCCGCTTCGTCCAGGGCGCGCAACGCCACGAAGCGTAGCGCCAGGGGATCGCCGGCCAGCAGACGGGCGGCCTCGGCGTTGTCCATGTGCCCGGCCGGTAAGGCCAGGGTGACGGCGGGCGGCGGCGGTGGCGCGGCGGGCGGCGGCGCCTCGGCCGGACCGGCGCAGCCGCCGGCCAGCACGGGCAGCGCCAAGAGCAGCGATCGGGGCGGAAACGGGCGGGCCATGGCATGATCCGGTGTCGGGGACGCCATTGTCGGCCGGCCCGGCCGCAGGGGCAAGGGGGAAGCGCCGCATTCGGCGTGCCGCCGGGTCACGGTGCGGTGAGGATGATGCTGCCGGTGGTTCGGCCGGCCTCCATCTCGGCTTGGGCGCGGGCGGCCTCGGCGAGGGGGAACTCGGCGCCGATTTCCACCGCGAGCCCATCGGCCAGTACCGCGAACACGGCACGCGCGCCCTCGCGGTAGGCGTCAAGGTCGGCGATGTCGCCCAGGATGCTGGGGCGGGTCAGGGCGACATTGCGCAAGGCGTCGATGCCTATGGCCGGGACCGGGCCGCCAGCCTGGCCGATACTGGCGGCCAGCCCGAACGGCCGCAGCACCGACAGCGTTTTCGCCAGCGTCGCGTCGCCGATGCCGTCGACGGCGAAATCCACGCCGCGACCACCGGTCAGACGGCGGACGGCATCGGCGAAATCCTCCTGCCGGTAAAGGATGGGGTGGTCGAGGCCGGCGCTGCGGGCCAGGTCGGCCTTCGCCGCGGAACCCACCGTGCCGATGGTGATGGCTCCCAGCCGCTTGGCCCATCGGGTGAGGAACAGGCCCACCCCGCCGGCCGCGGCATGGATGAGCATGGTCTGGCCCGGCTTCACCCCGAACACCCGGAACAGCAGCAGATGCGCGGTCAGTCCGCGCAACAGCGCCGCCGCGGCCTGACGGAACGAAAGGTCCGCCGGCAAGGTCAGCAGGCGCTCGGCCGGCAGATTGCGGGCCTCGGCATAGCTGCCGGGGGGCAGGCCGGCATAGGCCACCCGGTCGCCCGGCCGGAACCCGGTCACGCCGTCGCCCACCGCTTCCACCATGCCGGCGGCCTCCACGCCGAGCGGAGCGGGAAATTGCCCCGCCGGATAAAGCCCTTTGCGGAAGTAGATATCGACGAAGTTGACGCCGATCGCCGCATGGCGGACCCGGACCTCGCCGGGCTTCGGCGGCGCCAGGGGAAGATCGTCCGTCCGCAGGACCTCGGGCCCTCCGACCGCCGTCATCCGCACGACCTTGACCATCGCTTCCTCCCGAGCCTGTTTGCCTGGGACGACCCTAGCCAGGATCGTGTCTTCGGGATATTCCTCAAGACCGCGCATCATCCGTGGAAAAACGCCCATGGACTGGGACGACCTTCGGCATTTCCTCACTCTCGCCCGAAGCGGCAGCTTTTCCGAAGCGGGGCGGCAGCTGGCCGTCGACCACACCACGGTGGCGCGGCGGGTGGCCGGGCTGGAGACCTCCCTGGGGCTGCGGCTGATCGACCGGTTGCCGCGGGCGGTGGCGCTGACGGCGGATGGACGGCGCATCGCCGCCTTGGCCGAGCGGATGGAAGAGGATTCCTTCGCCGTCCGGCGGGCCGCCGACGGTGCCGGCAGCGAAATCACCGGCGAGGTGCGGGTCAGCGCGCCACCCAATTTCGCCAGCGTCGTTCTCGCTCCCGCCCTCCTGGTGCTGCGGCGGCGCCATCCCGGCCTGGTGATCGATCTGATCGGCGAGCCGCGGTTCTCGGACCTCGATCACCGCGAGGCGGATGTCGCCCTCAGGCTGTCGCGGCCGGAGGCCGGCGGGCTGATCGTCCGCAAGGTGGGGGAGATGGGCTTCGCTCTCTACGCCGCCGCCGGTTATGCCGAGGGGCGGGCCGACACCGAATGGGAGTTCGTCGCCCATGACGGCCTTCCCGGCGCGCTCCCGCAGCAGCGCTGGCTGGATTCCTTCGCCGCCGGGCGGCCGGTGGCGTTCCGGGCCAGCGATGCCGCCAGCCTGGCCGCCGCCGCTGCCGGCGGCATGGGTGTGGCGCTGTTGCCGGAATTCCTTGGCGATGCCGATCCCCGGCTGGTGCGGCTTCCCTGCCCGGTAGCGACCCCCCGGCGCGACATCTGGCTGGCGGTCCACGCCGATCTGCGCCGGGCGCCGCGCATCCGGGCGGTGATGGATTTCCTGGCGGAGCGTTTGGCGCGCTAAACCCGCCGGACGAGTCCGCGCCGCCTCGTCCGCCGCCCCATCGGCGTCGCCCTTCGGACAATGGCGCGGGTGCATGGCGGCAACCACCTTGGCAACCACGGAGGTCGGCCGTGGCGCGTCGGGCAAGCGGTCTGCAACGGGAATTGCTGTTGGCGGTGGCGGCGAAGGCCCTGGCCCTTGCCGTCATCGGATTGCTGCTGTTCGGCCCGGCCGAGCGGCCGGCGGTGACCGCTGCCCTCCTGGCCCGCAACCTTCTGGGAGGTGGTCCATGACCGCCGACGTGGTCACGCTCTCCCGCCTGCAATTCGCCCTGACGGCGCTCTACCATTTCCTGTTCGTGCCGCTCACCCTCGGCCTGTCCTTCATGCTGGCCATCATGGAAAGCGTGTGGGTGATGACCGGCCGGCCGGTGTGGCGGGACATGACCCGCTATTGGGGCAAGCTGTTCGGCATCAATTTCGCCATGGGGGTGGCCACCGGCATCACCATGGAATTCCAGTTCGGCACCAACTGGGCCTATTACTCCCAGTTCGTTGGCGACATCTTCGGCGCGCCCCTGGCCCTGGAGGGGCTGACCGCCTTCTTCCTGGAATCCACCTTCGTCGGCCTGTTCTTCTTCGGCTGGGACCGCCTCCGGCCGCTGGGCCATCTGGCCGTCACTTGGCTGGTGGCGTTCGGGTCCAGCCTGTCGGCGCTGTGGATTTTGCTGGCCAACGGCTGGATGCAGAACCCGGTGGGCGCGGCCTTCAATCCCGACACCATGCGGATGGAACTGACCGACCCGGGCGCCGTCCTGTTCAATCCCGTCGCCGAGGCCAAATTCGTCCACACCGTCAGCGCCGGCTATGTGACGGGGGCGATGTTCGTGCTGGCGGTCAGCGCCTGGTTCCTGCTGCGGGGCCGCCATGTCGCCATGGCGCGCCGCTCCTTCACCGTGGCGGCGGCCTTCGGCTTCGCCTCGGCCTTGTCGGTGGTGGTGCTGGGGGACGAGAGCGGCTATGTGGCGACAGCCAACCAGAAGATGAAGATCGCCGCCATCGAGGCCATGTGGCACACCCAGGCGCCGCCAGCCTCCTTCACCCTGGTCGGCCTGCCCGACCAGGAGGCCCGCACCACCCGTTACGCCATCCGCATTCCCTGGCTGCTGGGCCTGATCGCCACCCGCTCCCTCACCGAGCGGGTGCCGGGCATCGACGAGTTGGAAGCGGCCGACCGGCAACGGGTGGAAAGCGGCGTGCAGGCCTGGGCGGCGGTGATCCGGCTGCGCGCCGATCCCGGCGACCGCGCGGCGCGGGCCGTGCTGCAACAGCATGCCGGCGATCTCGGCTACGGTTTCCTGCTGCGCCGCTGGATCGAGCGGCCCGATCAGGCCACCCCCCAACTGATCGCCGCGGCGGCGGCGTCCACCGAGCCCCGGGTGGCGCCGCTGTTCTGGGCCTTCCGGGTGATGGTCGCGCTGGGGATGTGGTTCATCGTGCTGTTCGGGCTGGCCATCTGGGCGGCGACCATCCGGTCCTTCGACCGCCGCTGGCTGCTGCGGCTGGCCGCCTTCAGCCTGCCGCTGCCGTGGGTCGCCGCCGAACTGGGGTGGTTCGTCGCCGAGTACGGCCGCCAGCCCTGGGTGATCGACGGGATCTTGCCCA
>JAKAFA010000244.1 GCA_021818185.1 Pseudomonadota bacterium
CCGTGAAGGCGATCACGTCGCCGGTCAGCTTCAGCGACGGTTGGGGCGCGAAGATGTAGGTGCCGCGCGACAGGTATTCCTTGATGACGTCGTTCTGGGTGGTGCCGTTCAGGCTGGCCCGCGCCGCGCCCTGGCGCTCGGCGGTGGCGATGTACAGCGCCAGCAGCCAGGCGGCCGGCGCGTTGATGGTCATCGAGGTGTTCATCCGCGCCAGGGGAATGTCCTCGAACAGCGTCTGCATGTCGCCGATATGGCAGACCGGCACGCCCACCTTGCCCACCTCGCCGCGGGCCAGGGGGTGGTCGGAATCGTAGCCGGTCTGGGTGGGCAGGTCGAAGGCGATCGACAGGCCGGTCTGTCCCTTGGCCAGATTGGAGCGGAACAGCCGGTTGCTCTCGGCAGCCGAGCTGTGGCCCGAATAGGTCCGGAACAGCCAGGGATCGTCACGTTGCGTCATTCCTCACCACCCTGTTTAGCACGTCATCTTTCCGCCCGGGTCGGCGCGTAAGACCTAAAATTTCCCAGCGCCCCGGGCTTCGCGAAAGAAACTATCATTTTGTGCATTGCGAAGAAAGCGGCAAAACGCTAAAAGCAGGGCAGGGCGACTACCCCTCCGAGGAGGAGGCCCGTCCCGGCGGAGAAAGGACAACTCCCTCCGGCGGGCTCGCGGGAGAGGGCGGTCGGGCCCAGATGGTATGCAGGCCTTTTGACGCTGGGACCTGCGGTTCGCGTTCTGGTGAAGGAGATGGTGGGCATGAGCGAAGCGGCAAAGGTGGTCCGGCCCGGACCGGTCGAAAAGGATCTGTATGAACTGGGCGAAATTCCCCCCCTGGGGCATGTGCCGGCGAATATGTACGCCTGGGCCATCCGCCGCGAACGGCACGGCCAGCCCGACACGGCCATGCTGGTCGAGGTCGTGCCCACCCCCGAGATCGATCCGCATGAAGTGCTGATCATGGTCATGGCGGCCGGCGTCAATTACAATGGCGTGTGGGCCGCGCTCGGCCGTCCCATCTCCCCCTTCGACTACCACAAGGCACCCTACCACATCGCCGGCTCGGACGCCTCGGGCATCGTGTGGAAGGTCGGCTCCAAGGTGAAGCGCTGGAAGGTCGGCGACGAGGTTGTGGTGCACTGCAACCAGACCGATGGCGACGACGAGGAATGCAACGGCGGCGACCCGATGTTCTCGCCCAGCCAGCGCATCTGGGGCTACGAGACCCCCGACGGCTCCTTTGCCCAGTTCGCCCGGGTGCAGGCGCAGCAGCTGATGCCGCGGCCCAAGCACCTGACCTGGGAGGAGAGTGCCTGCTACACCCTCACCCTGGCCACCGCCTACCGCATGCTGTTCGGCCACCGCCCGCACATCCTGCGGCCGGGCCAGAACGTGCTGGTGTGGGGCGCGGCCGGTGGTCTGGGCTCGATGGCCATCCAGCTGATCGCCGTGGCCGGCGCCAACGCCATCGGCGTGATTTCGGAAGAGGACAAGCGCGACTTCGTCCTCAACCTGGGCGCCAAGGGTGTCATCAACCGCAAGAATTTCGATTGCTGGGGCCAGCTGCCCGACGTCGACGGCGACCCCGCGGCCTTCGCCGCCTACATGAAGAAGGTGCGCGAGTTCGGCAAGGCGATCTGGGACATCACCGGCAAGGGCAACGACGTGGATTTCGTCTTCGAACATCCCGGCGAAGCCACCTTCCCCGTGTCGTGCAACGTGGTCAAGCGCGGCGGCATGGTGGTGTTCTGCGCTGGCACCACCGGCTTCAACCTGACCTTCGACGCCCGCTTCGTGTGGATGCGCCAGAAGCGCATTCAGGGAAGCCACTTCGCCAACCTGCTCCAGGCGGCGCAGGCCAACCAGCTGGTCATCGAGCGGCGCATCGATCCCTGCATGTCCGAGGTCTTCAGCTGGGACGACATCCCCAAGGCCCACATGAAGATGCTGCGGAACGAGCACAAGCCCGGCAACATGGCTGTGCTGGTCCAGGCCGTGAAGCCCGGCCGCCATACCCTTGAAGACTGCATCGAAGGCTGAACCCATGACCGTCCTGCTTCCCGACCTGCTCCCCACCTGTACGGCGGCCCTCGCCACGTTGCGCGGCCTGCACGCCGCCGCCCGCGACACGGTCACCGCCCGGGTCAGCCGGGACGGCAAATTGGACGCGGCCCTGCTGGAGGAGCACCAGCAGGCCGCCCACGGCTACGCCTGGCTGACCACCTATGTCGAGGCTTTGGCCCAGATGCTGGACTGGGCCGGCCGCCTGGACACCGCCGGCCGGCTGGGCGAGTTGGAATCGCTGATGCTGCAGGCGGCCTTCGGCGAGTACATCGCCCAGGCCTATGGCGGCATTCCCATGAGCCAGGGCGAAATCATCCGTCCCGCCGATCTGGGTCTGGATTCCCCCGGCTGCCACAAGCACCATTCCGAGGCCACCGGCCTGCTGCGCCGCCAGGGCAATTCCGCCGCCGTGCGGATGCGGATCGCCCAGTTGATCGAGGACGGCCATCATTTCGGCGAGGACGGGCTGGACGACGAGACCCTGACGCTGATTCGCGACCAGTTTCGCCGCTTCGCCGAAGAACAGGTGATTCCCCATGCCCATGAGTGGCACCTCAAGGACGAGCTGATCCCCATCGAGGTGGTGGACGCCGTCGCCGAAATGGGCGTGTTCGGCCTGACCCTGCCCGAGGAATACGGCGGGCTGGGCATGGGCAAGACCGCCATGTGCGTGGTCACCGAGGAACTGAGCCGCGGCTATATCGGCGTCGGCTCGCTGGGCACCCGCTCGGAGATCGCCGGCGAACTGATCCGCCTGGGCGGCACCGCCGAGCAGAAGGAATATTGGCTGCCGAAGATCGCCTCGGGCGAGATCCTGCCCACCGCGGTGTTCACGGAACCCAATACCGGCTCCGACCTCGGATCGTTGCGCACCCGGGCGGTGCGCGCGGGCGACACCTATGCGGTCACCGGCAACAAGACCTGGATCACCCATGCCAGCCGTTCGGACCTGATGACCCTGCTGGTCCGCACCGATCCGGCCTCCAAGGATTGGAAGGGCCTGTCCATGCTGCTGGCCCCCAAGCCGCGCGGCACCGAGGCCGACCCGTTCCCCGCCCCCGGCATGACCGGCGGCGAGATCAAGGTGCTGGGCTATCGCGGCATGAAGGAATACGAGCTAGGCTTCGACGGCTTCGAGGTGCCGGCCGGCAACCTGCTGGGCGGCGAAGAAGGCCAGGGCTTCAAGCAGTTGATGGCCACCTTCGAGAGCGCCCGCATCCAGACCGCGGCCCGCGCCGTCGGCGTGGCCCAGAGCGCGCTGGAGACAGGATTGCGCTACGCCAAGGAGCGCATCCAGTTCGGCAAGCCGATCTACGCCTTCCCCCGCGTCGCCTGCAAGATCGCCTGGATGGCGGTCGAGACCATGGTGGCCCGCCAGCTTACCTATTTCGCGGCGCGCGAAAAGGATTCCGACCGGCGCTGCGACATCGAGGCGGGCATGGCCAAGCTGCTGGCGGCCCGCGTCGCCTGGGCCAATGCCGATAACGCCTTGCAGGTCCATGGCGGCAACGGCTATGCCGAGGAATACGCCATCAGCCGCATCCTGTGCGACGCCCGCATCCTCAACGTCTTCGAGGGGGCGGCCGAAATCCAGGCCCATGTCGTCGCCCGCGGGCTGCTGGCCCGCGACCGGAATTAACGTGGCCGGGGCCGGTCTGCGTCGTCGCCTGCTGGCGTTGGCCGGCCGCGACGACGCGGTGCGCGAACTGGAGCTGATCCTCGACGACGACGGCTGGCCGTCGGTCGAGGACAGCGGCGAGGATGGCTGCGCCGCCGCCCTCGCCGTCGCCCTGTCCGCCACCGACCGGGCGGCCTTTCAGCGCCGCTGCCTGGTTCTGCTCAAGGCCGCCGCCGGCCGCGGCGAGGTGCCGGAGGGACAGGTGGAGCAACTGGAGAGGGTGGTGAAGGGCGCGGGGCGCTGATCGAGGCGAGGGCGGTTTCCGCCGGAAGATCCCGCGCGAAAGGATGGTTCGGCCCCGCAAAAAGGTATAGGGTCGCAGGCCCCGCCAGGGAGCGTAGCGGATTGCCGCAAGATGCCCTAGGATGACCCCCGCAATGACCCAGCATTCTCACTCTTCCGCCCGTCCCCGGCCCGTCGTGCTGTGCATTCTCGATGGCTGGGGGCACCGGGACCAGCGCGAAGACAATGCCATCGCCCTGGCCGAACCGGCCAATTGGCGCCGGTTCCTGGCCCGATACCCCCATGCCCTGCTCCGCACCTCCGGACTCGCGGTCGGCCTGCCGGAGGGGCAGATGGGCAATTCCGAGGTCGGCCACATGAACCTGGGGGCCGGCCGGGTGGTGATGCAGGACCTGCCGCGCATCGACCGGGCGGTGGCCGACGGTGCGTTGGCCGCCGATCCACTCCTGACCGGCGCGCTGGCCCGCCTGAAGGAAAACGGCGGTATCCTGCACCTGATGGGGCTGATGAGCCCCGGCGGTGTCCATTCCCACCAGGACCATCTGGCCGCCCTGGCCCGCATCGCCGCTGCGGCAGGGGTGCCGGTGCGGGTGCACGCCTTCCTCGACGGCCGCGATACGCCGCCGTCCTCGGCCGCCGACTACGTCGCCAGGTTCGAGGCCGACGTCGCCGGCTACGACGTCCGCATCGTCACCGTCTCGGGGCGCTACTACGCCATGGACCGTGACAAGCGCTGGGACCGGGTCGGCCTGGCCTATCGGGCGATGGTGGCGGGCGAGGGCGAGACGGCGCCGAGTGCCGCCGCTGCCATCGCCCAATCCTACGCCGCCAGCAAGACCGACGAATTCGTGCTGCCCACCGTGGTCGCCGGCTATGGCGGGATGGCCGACGGCGACGGCCTGCTGATGGGCAATTTCCGCGCCGACCGTGCCCGTGAAATCCTGTCCGCCCTGGTGGATCCGGCCTTTGACGGCTTCCCGCGGGTGAAGGTGGTGGATTTCGCCACCCGTCTGGGCATGACGGAATATTCCACCGAACTGGAGCGCTTCCTCGCCACCCTGTTCCCGGCGGAAAGCCTGACCGGCATCCTGGGCGAGGTGGTCAGCGAGGCCGGCCTGACCCAGCTCAGAATCGCCGAAACCGAGAAGTACGCGCACGTCACCTTTTTCTTCAACGGCGGGCGCGAGCAGGTGTTCGCCGGCGAGGACCGTATCCTGGTCCCCAGCCCCAAGGTGGCGACCTACGACCTACAGCCGGCGATGTCGGCGATCGAAGTCACCGACCGTCTGGTTG
>JAKAFA010000245.1 GCA_021818185.1 Pseudomonadota bacterium
GTTCTGGCCGCGGCCCTGGCGGCCGACGGATGGGTTCCGGCCGCCACCCTCCGGCGGCTGGCCGCCGCCGAGGACCCCGGCTGTCCGGGCGAGGCCGCGGGCGCCGCCGCGTCCGACCTCGACCGGCCGGCGGCACGGCTGGCCGCCCGCCTGCTGGCGGTGCCCGAAGGAGGCAAGGCCGCAGGTGCCGCCGCCTTGGCCGGTCTGCTGACTGCCGCGTTTCTCCATGCCGTATGACGAGGAAAGGCCGCGCTCATGCGTTCCCAGATCTCCGCCGGTTTCCCCGCCCGTCCCCGGGGGGGCGTGACGCTGCTTGAATTGCTGCTGGCGGTGGCGGCGTTGACCCTGCTGGTCACTGTGGCTTTGCCCTGGGCAGGGCGGGCGATGACCGGCCTGCGCGCGGCGCGGGCGGCCGATACGGTGGCCGACGCCCTGACCGAGGCGCGGCGCTTGGCCATGGTCGACCGCCGGATCGTGCGGGTGCTGGTGGACGAAACCGGCGCCAGCCTGGATGTCGAAGGCGGCGACATCCGCCGTCTGCCCCCGGGAGTCCGGCTGTCCGGTCCGCCGGCCGGCGAGGACGGCCTGGGCCGGATCGTCTTCTATCCCGATGGCAGTTCCGATGGCGGGCAGTTGGTGGTGGCCACCGCCGACATCGCCTGGGCGCTGTCGGTGGAACCGCGCGACGGCAGGATTCGCCGGGTCTATGCCGGCCGTTCCTGAATCGCCTGCGTCCCGGCGCCGCCGGGGCGCAGGCGGCTTTTGGGGAAGGTCAGCCGCACGGTGGTGCCCTGGCCCGGCGTGCTTTCCAGGCTCAGGCTGCCGCCGTGCAGTTCCATGAACTGGCGCGACAGCGGCAGGCCCAGCCCCGATCCGCCGTAGCGGCGGGCCATGCCGGAATCCGCCTGGCCGAAGGGAGTCATCACCTTGGGGATGTCCTCGGCGGCGATGCCGATGCCGGTGTCGGCGACCGCCAGTTCAAGCGCGCCGCTGTCGCGCATCCGGGCGGACAAGGTGACGCGGCCGCCGGACGGCGTGAACTTGACGGCATTGCCCAGCAGGTTGACCAGAACCTGCTTGACGCGCCGCGGATCGGCCCACAGCAGCGGCAGGTTCTCGGCCGGGCCGACATTCAGGGTCAGCGCGTCCCGCTCGGCCCGGTCGCGGACCAGGGCGATGGCCGCCTTCAGGGTCGCGGCGACGTCCATCTCCTCCTCGTGCAGGGTGACGGTGCCCACCTCGATGCGGGCCACGTCGAGGACGTCGTTGATCAGTTGCAGCAGGTGCCGGCCCGATTGGTTGATGTCGGCGGCATAGGACAGGTATTGCGGATTTTCCAGCGGCCCCAGCAACTGCTCGATCATGATCTCGGAAAAACCGATGATGGCGTTGAGCGGCGTGCGCAGTTCGTGGCTCATGGCCGACAGGAATTCGCTTTTGGCGCGGTTGGCGATCTCGGCGGCGTTGCGCGCCGATTCCAGGGCTTCCTCGGCCCGCTTGCGGACGGTGATGTCATGGAACACCTCCAGCGTCGAGGTGGTGCCGTCCGGGTTGTTGACCGGGGTGGCCGTCAGTTCGTAGATCCGTCCGCTGTTGGGCGAGCGCCACTCGCGCCGCAGGGTATCCGCCGGCGGCTGCCCCGGGGCGCGGCCGGTGCGGCTGGCGCCGAAATACTGGTCGCCGGTCTGGCCGTCGATGGGGCCGAACTCGGCAAGCAGGGCGGGATTGGTGTATTGGAAACGCTGGTCCGGCCCCATCAGGGCGATGCCGTCGTGGATGGCCTCGATGATGCGCAGGATGTTGGCGTGTTCCAGCTCCACCGCCTGACGCAACGACTTGACCTCGGTGACGTCCTCCTTCAGCGCGATGAAGTTCACCACCTCGCCATTGGCGCCGCGGACCGGCGCCACCGTCATCTGCTCCCAATACAGGGTGCCGTCCTTGCGCCGGTTGCAGATTTCGCCGCGCCAGTCCTGGCCCGAGCGGATGGTCTGCCACAGCCCGGCGAAGACCTCGTCGGGCATTTGCTCCGACCGCAGCAGCCGCGGAGTGCCGCCGACCGCCTCGTCCCGGCGGAAGCCGGTCATGGCCGTGAAGGCGGGGTTGACGTATTCGATCCGGCCGGTGGTGTCGGTGATCATCACCGATACCGGGCTCTGCTCGACGGCGCGGAACAGCTTGCGCGCCGCCTCTTCGGCCAGCACGGCGCGGCGCTCGCTGCGCCGCAGGGCGGTCATGGCGAACCCTACCAGCGCCAGGACGACGGTCAGCACCGCATAGAAGGTGTGCTGGGCGATCCGCAGCTGGCGAAGGACGGTCCGCTCCATCCGGTCGGTAAGGGCTTCCTCGACCCGGCTCATTTCCTCGGCCAGGGCGCCGAGGCTGCGCTCCCACGCCTCGCCGTCGGCGGCGACCAGCCGGCCGGCGATGGCCTTGCGGCGCAGCCGCGCGACGTCGGCGGCGGCCGGTCCGCGGGCTACCGATTCGTAGGCGGCGCGCTGGGCGGCGGTGGCATGGGCCAGGAAGGTGGCGGCATAGGCCCGCGTCTCGGCGATGGCGGCGATCAACTGGTCCAACTGGCGGCGGTCGCCACGCCCGGCCATCAGCCAGGACAAGCCGAGGGCGCGTTCGCGCAGCAGATGGTCCTTGAGGGTCTCAAGATCGGCGCAGGCGACGATCAGGTCGGTCGACGCCGGATGGACCAGGCGATAGGGAATGGCGGTGACGGCGGTAACCAGCCGGCCATAGCCTTCCAGCACCGTTTCCAGTCCGGCATCGCCGTCCACCTGACTGCGCACCGCCTCCAACTCGTCCAGGGCCCGTTCCGGGGAATCGGTGCCCAGGCGCCGCCGGATGGGCGGCTGTTCCAGTTCCTGGCGGAAGGTGACCAGCCGGGTGTCGGTCTGACTGCGCTGGTCGATCAACGGGCCTTCGTCGTCCGCCCGGCCGCCGCCGACCCACAGCGCCGACAGGTTGCGCTCGTCCTCGACCTGCCGGGCCAGCTCGTGGCCGGTGCGGGCCAACTGGGCGACGGCCAGCAATTCGGCACTGTGGCGGTAGGCGTCGAGCTTTTCGTTCACCACGTAGGCGCCGAAGGCCATCAACGCCAGCACCGGCGCCAGAACCGCCGCCACCAGCCGGTCGCGCGCCAGCACCCGGCGCGGCAGATCGGCGGGGGGTGACTCGGGACGGGGAGCGTTCATGGTTGCATGCGGTCAGCCATCGGGCGCCGGGGCGCCTGTCCTTCGATCGATCTATTTCTACAGTTATAGGGCTGCCGCCGTCCATCCCCGCGGCACGGCCGGCAATCGGGCGGCACCGGCCGATTCCCTGGGCGGCGGGCCCGCGTTCGGTCCCCCGGCGGGAGTCGATTCGCGCGGTCTTCCTTTTGGCATTTGCGTCGTCAACCGATGAGACAAGCATTTTCGGCATGGCGGCCATGATCGAGCGCGAATTGACCGAGGGTTGTGAACCATCCAAAGGTAATAGTTTGGAGGCGCGACGGGGGTGAAAGAGGATCATGCGACTGACGCTGCACACCGATTACGCCCTCCGGGTCCTGGTCCATGTCGGGCTGGCGCCGGGGCGGCTGGTCACCATCAGCGAGATCGCCGAGTGCTTCGGTATTTCCAAGAATCACCTGACCAAGGTCGTTCACCAGTTGGGGCGGGCCGGCTATCTGGAAACGGTGCGCGGCAAATTCGGCGGGGTGCGCCTGTCGATGGCGCCCGAAGCGGTGCGGCTGGGTGAACTGGTGCGCGACACCGAAGAGGATTTCCGGCTGGCGCGCTGCCACGAGAACGGCAACGGCGGAGGCGACGCCGCGCCGTGCCGGCTGGAAGCGGCCTGTATGGCGCGCCACGCCCTGAACGAGGGCCTCGACGCCTTCTTCACCACCCTGAACCGCTATACCCTGGCCGACATGCTGGCGATGGCGCGGCGGGAAGCTCCCGTCTTCTGAGTGACAACACCCTTGATTGCCGCCTCCGGGGATCACCACCGTAACGCCTAGGCGACACCCAGATATAACCTGCTATATAGTTCCGGGGTGTCCAGGCAAGGGGGTGACATGGTCAGCCACGACAGCGCCGATAATGAAAACGAGCGCCGTGTTTACGACGAGGTCCGGGACGAGGTCCGCGATACCGTCTCGGGGATGAACGTCCTGTTGGGCAATCTGCGTTCGCACAGCGTCCCCATGGCGGACGGTCTGGCCAATCTGCGGCGCGACGCCAGCAATCTGGTCACCCAGGCACAGGTGTTGGGAGATCCGCTGCTCAGGGTGGTCACCCACCGGCTGAATGAGTACGTGGCCGATCTGAAGGCCACCGCCGCCGGCGAGATCGACGAAGTCGAGGTCTTTGTCGCCAAGATCGAGCGTCTGGTTGACGGCGAGGCGGTGCCCGAAGCGGACGTGCCCCAGGTGGTGCGGGCGCTTCCGGCCAAGCGGGCGCCGGATATCGATTTTTCCATCGTCAAGAAGAACGTCGAGATTCTGCTGGTGGTGCCGGAAAAGGCCCTGGCCCGCATCGTCGAACGGGAATTGGCCGCCTGCGGCTATCGCACCTCGGCGGTGCGCGACGCCTTCGTGGCGCTGGAAACCGTCGTCCGCACCCGCCCGGATCTGGTCGTCGCCTCGATGGAACTGGGCGTTCTGTCGGGCGTCGATCTGGGCTGCGCCCTGGCGGCGATGCCCGCCACCGACGGCATCCCTTTTGCCGTGCTCACCAGCTACGAATGGGGTAATCCCAAGCTGCGCGGCCTGCCGCCGCGGGCGGCGGTGATCCGCAAGGGGGCGATGTTCGGCGACGATCTGGCGGAAAGCCTGGCGCGGTTCGGCATCACCTGAATGCCACTATAAAGGGTGAAGCCCCTGGAGCCATTCGGCTTAGAGATATTTTTACCCGATTGCACTACTCATAAGGGAATATGTATGATATGTAAGATCATATACCGAGTGGGGTTGGGTGCGATGCAGATGGAAAATCCAAGATCGACAAAGAAATGCACGCGGTCGGACGCGGTTCGCCGTCAGCTGGAGCGCGAGATTCTGGCCGGCCTCCATCGGCCGGGCGAACACCTGGACGAGATTTCCCAGGCGCGGCGCCTGGGCTGTTCGCGCACCCCCCTGCGGGAGGCCTTCAACCAGCTGGTGGCGCTCGGCCTGCTGGTCCGCCGGCCCCATTGCGGGGTTTATGTCGCCGACGACACCTCGGACCGGGCGCGCGAACTGATCGAGGCCTTCGCCGAG
>JAKAFA010000246.1 GCA_021818185.1 Pseudomonadota bacterium
CACCCATTTGCCGAAGCGCAGCACTACGCCCTGCTCATCGGGGCGCACCTGATAGATGCCGGTGGCCAGCCACAGGCCTGCCGCCGCCAGGGCGATGAGGCCCAGCCCGCCGCCGCCGGCCAGCCGGTGTCGCGGCAGGGCGCGGCGCAGCTTTTCCTGGCCGCGGCGGATGATCTCCTCGAAGTCGGGGCCTTGCGGTCCGCTGCCGCCCCCGTTGGGGCCGCGTCCCCACGGTCCGCCGTTACCGCTGCCCCAGGGGCCTTCGCCGCCCCCTTGAGGAGTCCAAGGCATTACGCACCCCACGATGGATGAAGGCCTGATCGGCTTATAGGCCAGCGGCGCGCGGCGCGCAATGCGGGGGAAGGCCTCCTCCCCGTTTTCGTCCGGCGGGGAAGGATTTCTCCTTCGTGCTTGGCAAACGCGCCGGCCGCCCATTATATCAGGGTTGTATCATTCTTGGAGGCAGCTTGATGGCCGTGACGGAACAGCAGATCGTGGACGCCCTGAGGAAGGTCGTCGACCCGGACAAGAAGTCCGACATCGTCAGCCTGGGCATGGTGTCCGGCATCGCCGTGAAGGACGGTCACGTCGCCTTCGCCATCGAAGTGGAGCCCGAACGCGGCCCCCGTCTGGAACCGTTGCGCAAGGCCGCCGAACAGGCGGTACATGCGCTGCCCGGCGTGTTGACCGTCTCGGCGGCGCTGACCGCCGAACGCCACGTCCATGGCGGCCCCAAGGGCGGTGGGCACGGGCATGGGCACGGGCATGGGCATGGCGCGGCCGGCGGGGCCGAGGCGCCGCTGCTGCCCCATGTCGGCGCCATCATCGCCGTCGCCTCGGGCAAGGGTGGGGTGGGCAAGTCCACCACCTCCATCAACCTGGCGCTGGCCCTGTCGCAGCTGGGCCTCCGGGTGGGGCTGTTCGACGCCGACATCTACGGCCCCTCGATGCCGCGGATGCTGGGGGTGTCGGGCGAGCCGGTCAGCCCCGACGGCCAGAGCCTGCTGCCCATGGAGAATTACGGCATCAAGTGCATGTCCATGGGCTTCCTGGTCCCCGAAGACTCGCCGATCATCTGGCGCGGCCCCATGGTGATGGGGGCGTTGCAGCAATTGCTGCGCGACGTGCATTGGGGCGAGCTGGACGTGATGGTGGTGGACATGCCGCCGGGCACCGGCGACACCCAGCTGACCATGTGCCAGTCGGTGCCGCTGACCGGCGCGGTCATCGTCTCCACCCCCCAGGACATCGCCCTCCTCGACGCCCGCAAGGGCCTCAACATGTTCCGCAAGGTCGACGTGCCGGTGCTCGGCGTCATCGAGAACATGAGCTATTACGTCTGCCCCAACTGCAACCACGAGGCCCATATCTTCGGCCACGGCGGCGCCAAGGCCGAGGCGGCGCGGCTGTCTACCGACTTCCTGGGCGAAATCCCGCTGGACATCCAGATCCGCGAGACCGCCGACCGCGGCGAGCCGATCGTGGTGTCGCGCCCCTCCTCGCCGCACGCCAAGGCCTATCGCGACATCGCCACCCGGGTATGGGACAAGGTGCAGGTCTTGAAGGGCGGTCGCAAAGGACCGAAAATCAGCTTCGAATAAGCGGGGCGGGGCCGGTGCCGCCGGCCCCCTTCCGTCGGCCCCTCTTTCCTTTAGCGCGGAGGGCTGCCATGCGCACGATGCTCGTCCTGGCCCTGATCGCCCTGATGCCGGTTTCCGCCGCGTTGGCCCAGGCGGATGCGGGCAATCCGCCCACCCAGACCGCACCCGCCCAACCGCCCTCCGCCCAGGCGGACCGGGACCTTGGCGAATGCGGCGGCCGCGCCATCGAGGATTGGCGGCGTGTCCAGCCCAGCCCCGAACGCGACCGCTGCCTGGCCGAACTGTACGCCCGGCGCGGGCGGGCGGCCTCGCCCAACCAGGATGTGGAACTGGGGGCGCGGGGGGTGCCGCAGACCCTGGTGCCGGAACCGGTGGTGCCGGCTAATCCGCCCCGGTAAGCGCGTCGAGGGCTTCGGCGTCGCGGATGGTGATCTGGCCGCGCCACAGGCCGACCAGCCCGGCGCGTTCCCACTTGGCCAGCAGCTTGTTGACCAGTTCGCGGCTGACCCCCACTTGGTCGGCCAGCTGCTGCTGCGACATGCGGATGGTGACGTCGCCGCCGTCTTCCCCGGTGCCCTCGCCGACGGCGTCGCCCAGCAGGATCAGCTGCTTGGCCAGGCGCGAAGGGGCGGTCAGGAAGAACAAATCCTCCAGCAGGCGGTCGGCGGCGCGCACCCGGTCGCACAGGATGGCGAGCAGCCGTGTGGCATGGGCCGGGCGGCGGGCGAGGAAGGCCATCAAATCGGCGCGCTCGATGACCGCCAACTCGCTGGCCTGCACGGCGGTGGCGTCGGCGGTGCGCGGCCCGCCGTCCAGCACGGCGATCTCGCCGAACACCTGGCCGGGGCGGATCAGGCCATAGGTCGCCTCGCGCCCGTCGGGCGACACCGCGCCCACCCGCACCAGCCCGCTGGCCAGCACATACAGCCGGTTGCCGGGATCGCCGCGGCTGAACAGCAGGGCGCCGGCCGCCAGCCGCACCGTGCCGGCCCGTGCCGCCAGCCGACGCAATTCGTCGCCGTCCGCGTCCGCGAACAGCGGCGTCCCCGCCAGCAATGCTTCCACCTTCCCGCCCGTCATGCCCCGACTGTAACGTCCAGCGTGCTTTGCAGCAACAGCCGCACCAACCGCTCCAGATGGCCGCTCTTCGGCAGGCGGGCCATCTCGGATGGGGTGAACCAGCCGATGGCGGCGGCGTCGTCGCCCGCCCGGCCGTCGCCTTCCCGCCAGCGGCAGGCGACGGCGACCAACAGAAAGTGATAGCGCACCCGCCCGGCGGAATCGGGGGTGATGACGTCGAACACGTCGAGGATCGGCCCCGCCTCGGCCGCCACCCCGGTCTCCTCGGCCAACTCGCGCAGCGCCGCCTGGGCGGCGGTCTCGCCCACCTCGACCAGTCCGCCGGGAAAACCCCACTTGCCGCGATCCGGCTCGCGCCCGCGCTCCACCAGCAGCACCCGGCCGTCACGCACGACCATGGCCAATACGCCGGGCAGGGGATGGGCGGGGTATTCGCGCATAGCCGGATGGTCGGCAATACCCCGGCCGGGGGTCAAGGGGAAAAAGGCGGGGGCCGCGTGGTCGCGCAGCCCGGCGCACGGTGTCCGGCGCGTTGTGCTATTGTCGGACGGGGAGGCGGTCCTCAATGCTTTCCCCGACGAAAGCGATCCGCCATGAAGACCAGCTACGATCCCGGCACCGACCGCCTCTATATCGAGGTGCGGCACCGCCATCGAAGCGGACGGCGGCGCCCGAGGCCGACGTGGTGGTCAATTACGGCGAGGATGGCGAGCCGGCCGGCTACGACATCCAGCACGCTTCGACCAAGACGGACCTAATTGGCTGTTGAAGAAGTCGCCGCACGTAGTTCAGCGACAGCAGCACCCATCACCGCCGCCCTGGCGCTCAAGCTGGATCGGCGGGCACGGGATGGACCCGTAGGAGCAGAACACGCAGCAATCGCCCGGTTTCGGGCGCAGTAGGGTGTGGCAGCCCTCGCACTCGTAGAAGAATTGGCAGGCGTCGGTCGGCATTTCCTCGACCTTGCGATGGCCGCAGTGAGGGCAGGCGATTTCGGAGCGAAGCTCGGGCTGCATGGTCATGGCGTTGCCTCGATCAGTTTGGGCCGCCGCACCAGGTTGTATGCGGCGGCGGTGAAGGCGAAGGCCCAATCCACCTTGTCCACCCGCGCAGCTTGGTCTTGCGCATCCCGGCCACCGTCTTGATCCAGCCGAAGCCGCTTCACCCGGGGCTGCGACGGCACGGCCGCCAGGAACTTGGCGGCGATGTCGCCCTCCAGCAGGCGGTCACAGTTCTTGGCCGCCCTTTATCGCATCGAGGGCGAGATCCACGGCCGTCCGGCCGAGGAGCGCCGCGCCGCCCGGCAGGAGCGGTCGAAGCTGCTGATCGACGCCCTGGAACCGTGGCTCAAAGAGAAGCTCGCCCTGATCAGCCAGAAAACCAAGCTGTCCGAGGCGATCCGCTATGCCCTGTCGCGCTGGGGCGGTCTTTGCCTCTTCCTCGACGACGGCCGCTTCGAGATCGACTCCAACGTGGTCGAGCGCAGCATGCGGCCCATCGCCTTGAGCCGCAAGAACGCCCTCTTCGCCGGCTCCGACGGCGGTGCCGAACACTGGGCGGTGATCGCCTCGCCCACAGGGTCTTTGTCGATGGCGAGGCATGGGGCTCTACAGGAGGGGGATCGGGGGAGGTAGATAGAACTCCTTTTGCGTGTTTTGTTCGTCAATTGTACCCGCCAAAGTTAATCGAGTTGCTGAGATGGGTGTTCAGCGGCTGACGGCCGCCAGTCGCGCCAGGTCGGCCGCCACCGCTTCGACCACGGCGCCCCAATCCCCGGCCGCCGGCTGACGGTAGATCCGCAAGGTGGGGTACCAGGGGCTGTCACTCCGGCCGGCCAGCCAACGCCAGCAACTGTCGAACCGGTTCAACAGCCAGACCGGCCGGCCCAGGGCGCCGGCCAGATGCAGCACGGCGGTATCGACCGACACCACCAGATCGAGGTTGGCGACCAGCGCCGCGGTGTCGGCAAAATCGTTCATCTCGGCCATGAAGTCGTGGACGGCGAAACCCTCGGGCGGCTGGCCGCCCAATTGCAGGCTGAAGAACCGCACCTCCGGCACACGGAGCAGCGGGGCCAGCATCTCGGCGGCCATCGACCGTCGGCGGTCGACCGCCGCCAGTTGGGGGTTCCCGTGGCGCGGGCTGCCCGCCCACACCAGGCCGACGCGCGGCCCTTGGCCGCCGAGGGCGGCGAGGCGGCTGCGCCAGGCCGTGGCCTGGGCCGGCGGGGCGGTCAGGTAGGGCACCTTGGCCGGAATGGTGGCGAGCCGGGTGCCCAGGGCCAGCGGCAGACTGAGCAGCGGGCAATGCAGGTCGAACTCGGGCAAGGATTCACCCTGGCCGACCAGCCGGTCGATGCCCTCCAGGCTGCCGAGCAGGCGCAGCAAGGGCGGCGGGACTTCGAGAACGACGGTGAATCCCCGCTCCTTGGCCAGGGCGTCGGACCGGCATAATTGCAGTGGTTCTCCGAAGCCCTTCTCGGCGTGGTGCAGCAAGGGACGG
>JAKAFA010000026.1 GCA_021818185.1 Pseudomonadota bacterium
GAGCGGGGCAGGGCGGGATCGGCGGGGGGGGACAGAGGCATGGCGCCCAGTGCCTCGTCCAGCGCCTCGGGGGTCAGGCCGCCGGGGCGCAGCAGCACCGGCCGGTCGTGGCACAGGTCCAGCACGGTGGATTCCACCCCCACCCGGCACGGCCCGCCATCGACGATCATCGCCACCCGCCCGCCCAAGGACTGGGCGACATGGGCGGCGGCGGTGGGGCTGACGCTGCCCGAGCGGTTGGCCGAGGGGCCGGCCAGCGGCCGGCCGGCGGCGGCGATCAGCGCGCGGGCCACCGGATGTGCCGGCAGGCGGATCGCCAGCGAGTCGAGGCCGGCCGAGGCCAGCAGCGACACCGGCGAGCCGGCCCGCCGCGGCAGGACCAGGGTCAGGGGCCCCGGCCAAAGCCGCTCCATCAGCGCCCGCGCGCGGTCGTCCACCGTCACCAGCGCCTCGGCCGCCCCCGGCTCGGCGACATGGATGATCAGCGGGTTGAAGCTGGGCCGCCCTTTGGCGGCGAAGATCGCGGCCACCGCCCGGTCGTCGGTGGCGTCGCCGCCCAGGCCGTAGACCGTTTCGGTGGGAAACGCCACCAACCGCCCGCCGGCCAGCAGGGCGCCGGCCTCGGCGATGGCCTCGGGGGTGGCGGGGCGGACAAGGGAGAGTGGCGCGGTCATCATGGCGGAACATATAGCGCAGGCGAGCCGCCGGGGAAACACGCCGCCGCCGGGGCGGGGCGGAACCCGGTTTGAAATTCGGCATGGGGGGCCACCCCGTGGACGATGGTGCTGAGCTTCACCGTAAAATGAGCCGTCATCACGGGGGCTTGGGCCTCCTCCTAGGCCCTCTTCACGACCTCTGACTTCAGATTCATCGCCCCGATGCCGTCGATCTTGCAGGCGATGTTGTGGCCATCGACCGCCCCCTCCAGCAAACGAATGTTCTTCACCTTGGTGCCGCCTTTGACGACCAGGGACGAGCCCTTGACCTTCAGATCCTTGATGACGGTCACGCTGTCGCCATCGGCGAGCGGGTTGCCGTTGGCGTCGCGGACCACGTCCGGTCCGTCGGCGGTCGAACTGGTGGTGACCTGTTGGTCCCATTCATGGCCGCATTCCGGGCAAATCCACAAGCTGCCGTCCTGATAAACGTGTTCGGACCCGCAGGTGGGGCACTTCAAGTCGCTGTCCATCGTCAATCTCGTTTTCCCAGTGGATGATCCGCTTTCCCGCGCCCCCTATCCCCGCCGCCGTGCCAGGAAATCCGGATTGCGGAAGTCCGGCTTGGCATAGGCCAGCGGCTGGCCGTCGAAGGTCACCACCTCGCCGCCGGCGGCCAGCAGCACGGCGTGGCCGGCGGCGGTGTCCCATTCCATGGTGGGGCCGAAGCGGGGATAGAAATCGGCGCTGCCCTCGGCGACGCGGCAGAATTTCAGCGACGAGCCGGCGAAATCCAGCACCGCGCCGGGCAGCGGCGCCATCCACTCCTCCAGCGCCGCCGGGTTGCGGTGCGAGCGGCTGGTCAGCACGACGGCGCCTTCGGCCGGGCGCGGCCGGCAGGCGATGTCCCGGCGCCCGGCCGGGTCGGCGGCATAGGCGCCGGCCCCCGTCGCTCCCGCCCACAGGCGGTCGGCGACCGGGGCGTAGACCACGCCCGCCACCGGCACGCCCTCGGCCACCAGGGCGATATTGACGGTGAATTCGCCGTTGCGCTTGATGAACTCCTTGGTGCCGTCCAGCGGGTCGACCAGCCAGAACGGCCCGCCCTCCACCGCCGGCCGGCGGCCGGCCGCCACTTCCTCTTCCGCCACTGCCGGCACGCCGGGCAGCAGCGTCGCCAGGCCGGGCAGGATCAGCGCCTCGGCGGCGCGGTCCGCCGCGGTGACCGGCGAATCGTCGCCCTTCCGCTCGACCACGAAGTCGGAATTGTAGATGTCGAGGATGACCGCCCCGGCCCGGCGGGCGAGGGTGTCGAGGGCGGGCAGCAGCGAGGCGGGGGCTGGGATCACGGCAGGACCTTACTCTGGGGGTGGGCCGCGGCGAGCGGGCGCCGCAGGATAGGCGAGGGTGACGGGGAAGGAAAGCGTCTGAGATGTCGGGGACTTTTTAGGATAAAAAGCACGGATAAGTAGTTTTTATCGTTTTATGACGCCCTCATCCGTGGCATAGTCGCGTGAAATTCATCGCGAAAGGAGGGGTGTCGTGAGCGGACGGGCGCAGGGTTGGGGGCGCGGGGGCGCCGTGGCGGTCGCACTGCTGATGTTGCTGGTGGCCGGGTGCGCTGCGCAATGGGCGCCGGCCTACGATCCGTCCATCGCCGATGGCCTGAACGCCACGAACCGGGACGTGCAGACCCTGTTCGCGACCATCGGCACCGGCGTCGACAAACAGACCTTTCCCTCGCGGTCGGGGACCTATGCCCGCATCATCGGCAGCCTCAACGCCCTGGAAATCCAGGTGAAGACCCGCACTCTGCCCCCCGACGCGGCCAAGCTGCCGGATGTCGAGCACCTGCTGGCCAAGCTGGGCATCGGCCAGGTTGACCAGGACAAGAAGTTCACCGCCTTCCCCAGCGCGCGGGCGATCCACGACGCCTCGGCCACCCTCGTCAAGATGCGCGACACCGATGCGGCCCACGGTTTGGCCGGCGAGCTGGTCAGCGCCTTCGTCAACCAGACCGACATCTACTTGGCGCAAGCCATCGCCTACGAATCCTACCTCAAACGCTCGGGAACCATGTGATGACCATCGACGTGAAGCAGCTTATCCTCGACCTGCAATCGGCGGCGACCGGCGCGGTCAGCCGGGATATCTCGACCCTGGGCGGCTTCTCCCAGGAGCAGTTGGAGGCTATCGCCAGGCAGGCGGCCACCGTGGCCGCCGGCATCGTCGACGGCAGCATTCCCCCCGACCTGCACAGCTACTTTCTGAATTCGTTGCAGGAACTGACCCGCAGCTTCGTCAACGTGCTGGACGGCCTGACCGTGGTGACGGCGGAAAAGGCATGGAACGCCATGGTCGGCGTGCTGTGGGGCGCCATTTCGAAGGTGACCGGGGTCGCCCTGGGCGGTGTCGTCTAGCCGGCGGCCTATTCCGTCATTTCGACCGCCTGGAAGCGGCTGGCCCGGAAGCCGGGCGACCAGTGGGCGGCGGCCAGCCCGGCCTTCAGCTTGAGCTGCTCCAGGAACCGGCGGGGGTCGGGCAGCTGCTCCCAGACCGCGGGCAGGAACAGGGCGCGCCGCCCCTGATCCTCGATGATCAGGCCGTCGAAGCGCGGCCGCAACTGGGCCAGCAGGCCGGCCTCGTCGGCGAACAGCATGGGAGCGGGGGCGGTCAGCAACGAGACCGATACCGCCAGCCCGGCCGCCTCGGCCGCGGCGACCGGCGGGAAGCGGGGATCGCGGAAGGCGGCTTTGAAGGCGTTGTCGGCCACGTCCTCGCCCAGCGGCCGCCAGGCGGTCGGCGAGCCGATGCAGCCGCGCAGGGTGCCGTCGCGTTTCAAGGTGACGAAGGCGGCGCCCGGCCGGTCCAGTTCGGCCGGCCGGCCGGCCGGCACCGGGACCGGGGCGCCGCAGGTCAGTCCGTGGCGAATGGAATCCCGCGCCAGGCCGATCAGCACCGGGGCCAGCCGGCCGGGATCGGGCTCCCACAGGGCCCACGCGCCATAGCCCACCACCCGGTCGCGCGGCCCGGCGGTGTCGCCGGAATTGCGCACGTCCAGGGTGCTGATCGTCATGCCGCGCCGGGCCGCGGTCAGCAGCAGGCCTCCCACCCCCACCCGGCCGCAGGCGGAATCGCGCCCCAGCCCCTGCGGGTCCAGCCGTTCGATGGCCGCCACCGTCGCCCGGTCGACGGCGCGGCAGCCGGCATAATCCAGGTAATGGGACAGATCGGTGGAAATAACGATGGCCGTCTCCGGCCCGCCCCACACGGCGTCGAGCAGCGCCGCCACCGCCTCGGGCGGGGATTCGCCGGCCACCACGGGGACCAGCCGGAATTCGCCCAGCACGGTTTGCAGGAAGGGGACATGCACTTCCAGCGAATGTTCCTGGGCGTGGGCGGCATCCAGCATTCCCACCCCGGGTAGCCGCGCCAGAGCCTGCACCGCCTCGCGGTCGATGGGCACCGGCCCCAATGGGGTGGTCCAGGCCTCGGCGCTGCCCAGCGCCAGGCCGCGGAAGGCAACGCGGTGCGATGGCCCGATCAGGATCACCCGACTGATCCGTCCGCGCCCCGGCGCCAGCCGGGCATAGGCGGCGGCGGCCACCGGGCCGGAATAGACGTAGCCGGCATGGGGGGCGATGATCGCCTTGGGACTGGCATCAGCGGGGATGGTGCCGGCGGCCGGCCGGGCGGCGGCCAGGAAGGCGGCCAGTTGGCGTTGCAGGGCGCCGGGGTCGGCGGGATAGAAGCTGCCGGCGACCGCGGCGGGACGGACGGCGGTCATGGCGCTGCTCCGTGCGGGAAAGACGGTCGGGGTATTGGTACGCCCCCTCGGCGGCGGGTGTAAAGCGCCGCGGGGGCCTTCCGCCAACGGGGTAGCCGCTTTCGAGGGAGGACGGGCCGGGGCCGCACTGTTGCAAGGCGCCGCCCGGCGGGCGTAGCCTGAATTCATGGAAGAGGTGCTGGAAGGCTCGCATTATCCGGCGCGGTACTGGCATCGGCTGGAAGACGGCCGGTTGCAGTGCGATGTTTGCCCGCGCTTCTGCAAGCTCCAGCCGGGGCAGCGCGGCCTGTGCTTCGTGCGGGCGCGGCACGACGACCGGATGGTGCTCACCACCTGGGGCCGCTCGTCGGGGTTCTGCGTCGATCCCATCGAAAAGAAGCCGCTGGTCCATTTCCTGCCGGGAACGCCGGTCCTGTCGTTCGGCACCGCCGGCTGCAACCTGACCTGCAAGTTCTGCCAAAACTGGGACATCTCGAAGGCCCGCGAATTCGACCGCCTGAACGACCGCGCCCTGCCGGACCAGATCGCGCGGGCGGCGGTGCAGTTGGGCTGCCGCTCGGTGGCCTTCACCTACAACGATCCGGTGATCTTCCTGGAATACGCCGTGGATACGGCGCGCGCCTGCCGCGCCCTGGGGCTGAAGACGGTGGCGGTGACCGCCGGCTACATCGCGCCCGAGGCCCGCAAGGATTTCTACGCCCACATGGACGCCGCCAACGTCGACCTGAAGGCTTTCACCCAGGATTTCTACCATCGCCTGTGCGGCGGCCACCTGGACGCGGTACTGGACACCCTGCTGTACCTCAAGCATGAAACGGAAGTATGGTTCGAGATCACCACGCTGCTGATACCAGGCGAGAACGATTCCGACGGCGAGATCGACGCGCTCAGCCGATGGGTGGTTGCATCGCTCGGCCCCGACGTGCCGTTACATTTCACAGCTTTCCACCCCGACTGGAAGATGTCCGCAAAGCCCCCCACGGCCTTCTCGACACTGTCGCGCGCCCGGTCCATCGCGCGGGCCAACGGGCTGAGGCATGTCTATACCGGCAACGTCCGCGACGCGACCGGCGCCAGTACCTGGTGCCACGGCTGCGGGGACCTTCTCATCGGCCGCGACTGGCATGAGCTGACCGCCTGGAACCTGGAGGACGGCGGGCGGTGCCGCCGATGCGGCACCCGGTTGGCCGGGGTGTTCGAGGCCAGCCCCGGCACCTGGGGCCGCAAACGCCAGCCGGTACGGCTGGTCGGCCAGGAGGCGCCCTGAATCGGCAAAGTTGTTCCGGCGATGGGATTTTGTGTTAGACCTTCCGCCGGCGCATGGGTGAAGACGAGGGCAAGGTGGCGCGCGGTTTGACGTGGTTGCTGAAGGGCGGCATCTCGGCCTTCGCCATTTTCTGGGTGATGCGCAAGGTGGACTTCGCCGGCGCCTGGGGACAGGCCCGGCACATCGACGCCGGCTGGCTGCTGGCCGCCCTGCTGCTGCTGACGGTGCAGCTCGGGGTGGGGGCGGCGCGCTGGGCGGTGGTGCTGCGCGCCCTGGGCGGGGTGTTCGCCTTCCGCCGCACCCTCGCCGTCTATTACATGGGGGCGTTCTTCACCCAGGTGGCCACCGTCGGCGGCGATGCCATCCGCATGCTGTTTTCCCGCCGCTCGGGTCTGTCGCTGGCCACCGCGGTTAATTCGGTGCTGCTGGAGCGGGTGGTCACGGTGTTCGGCCTGATTGTGCTGGTGGCGGGAACCGAGCCGCTGCTCCTGCACCGCAGCTCGGCCATCCCGGGGGCCTGGGTGTTTCCCGCCCTGGTGGTGGCGGGTGGCGCCGGCATTGCGGTGCTCGGCCTGCTCGACCGCTTGCCTGCCGCCTTGTCGCGCTGGCGGCTGGTGCGCGGCCTCGGCCATCTGGCGGGCGACACCCGGCGGCTGTTCCTGCATCCGGGCTGGGGGCCGGCCAGCCTGGGCATGGCCATCCTCGGCCACGTCAACCTGACTCTCGGCCTGTGGGCCCTGGCCCGCGGCCTGCATCTGCCGGTGGATGCGCTCGATTGCGTGGTGCTGTTTCCGCCGGTGATCCTGGTCACCACCCTGCCCATCTCCATCGGTGGCCTGGGCGTGCGCGAGGCGGCGATGGCCACCCTGTTCGGCTTCGTCGGCGTGCCCCACGATTCGGCGGTGGTGCTGTCGCTGGTGTTCTTCGCCACCAGCGTGGTGACCGCGCTGCCCGGCGGAATGGTGTTTCTGCTGTCGGGCGAGCGCCGCGCCGACGCCCGGCCGGCCGATGTCGGGTCGGCAACGTCGGTGGGCGGCTAACGTCTTCCCTTCGCCGCCCGGATCGCTACATTGGTGGGGTGGATCCACTGCCTACGCCGATGAGGGTTCCCCGCTATGAAAATCGCCTTTGCCAAGCCCCAGGTCCCGACCGAGGGCGCCATTGTCGCCGCCGTGCTGGAAGGCCGGACGCTGAGCCCGACCGCCCGAGCCCTTGATGAGCGGTCGGGCGGCGCCCTGACGCGCGCCATGGCCGCCAGCCGGTTCGAGGGCAAGAAGGACCAGACCCTCACCCTGCTGGCCCCCTCCGGCCTGGAGGTGTCGCGGGTGGTTCTGGTCGGCCTGGGCAAGGCCGAATCCGTGGACGACCTGGCCGCCCAGGCCTTCGGCGGCGCGGCGGTGGCCCAGGTCATGGGCAACGGCGATACCCAGGCGCTGCTGGCCGCCGACGACCTGCCCGGCGCCGGTCTGGACGGCACCGCCTTCGCCGCCCAGGCGGCCTTCGGCGCCCGGCTGCGCGCCTTCCGCTTCGACAAGTACCTTACCCGCGAGAAGAAGGAGGACAAGCCGTCGCTGAAGAAGCTGACGGTGGCCGCGGCCGATCCGCAGGCGGCCAAGGCCGCCTTCGCTTCCCTGGACAAGGTGGCCGACGGCGTGTTCCTCACCCGCGCGGTGGTATCCGAACCGGCCAATGTCATTACCCCGGAAGCCCTGGCGGAAGAGGCGCGCAAGCTGGCCGAGATCGGCGTGGACGTCGAGGTGCTGGGCGAAAAGCAGATGCGCAAGCTGGGCATGGGGGCGCTGTTGGGCGTCGGGCAGGGCTCGGAGCGCGAAAGCCAGTTGGTGGTGATGCGCTGGATGGGCGCCAAGGACCAGGAGGCCCCGCCGCTCGCCCTGGTAGGCAAGGGTGTGACCTTCGATTCGGGGGGCATCTCCATCAAGCCGGGCGCCGGCATGGAGGACATGAAATGGGATATGGCCGGGGCGGGCGCGGTGATCGGCGCCATGAAAGCCCTGGCCGGCCGGCAGGCGGCGGCCAATGTGGTCGGCGTGGTCGGGCTGGTCGAGAACATGCCGTCGGGCTCGGCGCAGCGGCCGGGCGACGTGGTGATTTCGATGAGCGGCCAGACCATCGAGGTGATCAATACCGATGCCGAGGGGCGGCTGGTGCTGGCCGACGCCCTGCATTACACCCGCGACCGTTTCAAGCCGGTGGCCATCATCGACCTGGCCACCCTGACCGGGGCCATCATCATTTCGCTGGGCAACGAATATGCCGGCCTGTTCGCCAACGACGACGGGCTGGCGGATGGCATCGCCGCCGCCGGCAAGGCGGTGGGCGAGGGGGTATGGCGCATGCCGCTGGGCGACGCCTACGACAAGCAGATCAAGTCGGACATCGCCGACATGAAGAATGTCGGCGGGCGCGAGGCCGGCAGCATCACCGCCGCCCAGTTCCTCAAGCGTTTCGTCGGCGACGTGCCCTGGGCCCATATCGACATCGCCGGCATGGCGTGGTCGAAGAAGGACGCCGCGACCTGTCCCAAGGGGGCGACCGCCTTCGGCGTCCGCCTGCTCGACCGGCTGGTGGCCGACCGCTACGAGGAGAAATGATCGGCCGGGAAAAAACGATCCGCCGGGCGGCGCCGTGACCCAGGTCGGCTTCTACCATCTGCTGCGCCTGCCGCTGGAACAGGCCCTGCCCCGGCTGCTGGAAAAGGCGCTGGCGGCGGGGCTGCGCGTGGTGGTGCTGGCCGGTTCGGCCGAGCGGGTGGCCTATCTGGACGACCGGCTGTGGACCTATGCCGACGAATCCTGGCTGCCCCATGGCAGCGCCCGCGACGGCGACGCCGAATCGCAGCCGGTCTGGCTGACCGACCGCGAGGAGAATCCCAACGGAGCCAGTGTGCTGATCGTCTGCGACGGAGCCGAGCCGGCCCGGATCGGCGACTGGGCCCGCTGCCTGGACCTGTTCGACGGCAACGACCCCGACGCGGTGCAGGCGGCGCGCGAGCGCTGGAAACGCCGCAAGGCCGAGGGCCATGAGTTGGTCTATTACCAGCAGACCGAGCGGGGCGGCTGGGAAGAGAAGGCGCGGGGGTAGCCGCGCCTACTCGGCGGTCAGCCGGTCCTCGGCGGCGACCGGGGCCGGCGGCGGCAGGGCGGCGGGCAGAGTGACGGTAAAGGTGGACCCGCGGCCCACCGCCGAGCGGACCGAAACGGTATGGCCCAGCAGCGCGGCGGTACGGCGCACCACGCCCAGCCCCAGGCCAGGGCCGCGTTGCGGACCGCCGCGGGTCGCATCCAGGCGGGTGAAATCCTCGAAGATCGCGTCCAGTTTGTCGGCGGGAATGCCGATGCCGCTGTCCACCACCTGGATCGCCACCGCCGCGCCGCGCCGGCGGCAGCCGACCGCCACGCCGCCGGCCGCGGTATAGCGCAGGGCGTTGATCAGCAGATTGCGCAGCAGGCGCTCCAGCAGCACCCGGTCGCTGACCACCCAGGCCGAGGTCGGCACCACGTCGAGCCGCAGGCCGCGCGCCGTGGCCTCGGGCTCCATCTGGTCGGCCAGGCTGGCCAGGGTGGGCATCAGCGGAAAAGCCACCAGATTGGGGCGGATCTTGCCGGCCTCCAGGGTGGAGATGTCGAGCAGGGTGCTGAGCAGGGTGTTGGTGGCCTCGATGCTCTGGCGCAGCTTGTCGACCAGGGTCTGGTGCGGCGTGTCGGCCAGCCGGGCCGACAGCACCTCGGCGAACATGCCGGCCGCCTGCAACGGCTGGCGCAGATCGTGGCTGGCGGTGGCCAGGAAGCGGGTCTTGCCCTGGTTGGCGCGGCGGGCTTGCTCGGCCTGGCGCTCCGCCTCTTCGGTGCGCTCGCGCACCTTGTCCTCCAACTCGTCCAGCAGCGCCTGTTCGCGGTCGAGGTTGCGGAAGGCCATGACCGCCGGCAGGCCGAACAGCAGGGTCAGGGCGGCCAGCCCCAGGATGGCCAGGCCGGCGTCGTGCCGCCACGGGGCCAGCGTATGATCGATCGCGATGCCGCAGGCGACCACCATGCCGATATCCGGCAGGGCCTGGTAGGCGGTCAGGCGCTCGACGCCGTCCACCGGCGAGACGGCCCGCAGGACGCCCCGCGGCGCCACGGCGGTGGCGCGCAGGATCCGCGCCGCCGCCGCCGCCGATTTGCCGGTGGACGGCAGGCGGAACATGACGTGGCCATCGGTGCGGTAGATGGCGATCACCGCCCGCGGGCCGAGGTCCAGGCCGGCCAGCAGGTCGGCGAAATTGTCGGTCTCGATGATTGCCACCACCACGCCGGCGAAGGCGCCGTCGGGGCCGGTGATCCGGCGGCTGACGATGAGCGCCAGATGATCGGCGCCGGATGGCGGCAAGGGGGTGATGATCGTCTGGGTCCCCTGGCGGTGGGCCTGGAAATAGGGCCGGTCGATGACCGAGGCCGGCAGGGCGGCGGTGCCGGCCGAGCCGGCGACCAAGTCGCCGTGGGCATCGTACACCGCCAACTCGCCGTGATCGGGCAGGGCCGAGCGCAGGGCGGCCATCTGGGCGGCGCTGGGAACAGTTCGCCCTTCGTGCCGTTCTCCCGTTTCCGCGGCGGCATCGGCCGCGACGAACTGCGTGGTGCGCAGCAACCCACGGAGATCCTCGCCCAGCAGGCGGGTGCCGTCGGTCACGCGCTGGGCCGCATGGTCCAGCATTTCGGCGTGGAGGGTGCCGAGGCGGAGGCCGACCACCGCCACCGCCACCACGCCCATGCCGGCCAGCAGCCCCCAGAGCAGCTGGCGGAGATGGCGCGCGGTGCGCGCCGGAGAGCGGAGGGGGAGAGGGGGGCGCGCGGCGTGACTCACGATCGGTGCCTTGATCTGGGGATGCTCCCCAGCCTAAGCCTCCGCCGCCGCCAAGCAAAGGTCCCTGTTGTCGGGGGTGGCCAACGGCACGCGCACCCCGAAGACCGTTCCGCGCCCCGGTGCCGAGGCGACCGACAGGTCCAATTCCAGCAGCTCCGCCATCTTGCGCACCACGCCAAGCCCAAGGCCCCGGCCTTCGCAGCTCGTATCCAGCCGGTTGAAATCCTCGAACACCGCGGTCAGCTTGTCGGCCGGAATGCCGGCCCCGGTATCGACGACCTGGATGACGACGTGACCGTCCGCCCGCCGGCAGCCGAGCAGCACGCCGCCCCGCGGGGTGTAGCGCACCGCGTTGACCAGCAGGTTGCGCAGCATTCGTTCCAGCAGCGTGGGATCGGTGGTCAGCCCCGCCGAACTGTCGACAATGGTGAAGGATAGGGCCTTCTGCTCGGCCAGCGGGGCGATCTGGGGCGCCAGCCGCGCGAAGACGTCGGTAAGCGGAAAGGTGCGGATGACGGGGACGATCTTGCCCGCCTCCAGGGCCGAGGCGTCGAGCAGGGTGGTCAGCAACTGGTTGGCCGAATGCAGGGCGGTCCGCAAGGGGGTGAACACCTGCATTTGGGCCGGTGACGACAGCCGGCCGCCCAGCACCTCGGCGAACATCTCCATGGCCTGCAGCGGCTGGCGGAGATCGTGGGAAGCGGTGGCAAGGAAGCGGCTCTTGGTCGCCTCGGCCCGGCGGGCTTCCTCGGCGTTGAGCTGCGCCTCGCGGGTCCGCAGCCGCACCTCGTCCTCCAGCCGGCGCATTATGGCCTGCTCGCGGCTCATCCCGCGATAGGCCAGCCGGGCCATGCCGATGGCTGCCAGCGCCAGGACCGCGAAGATCGTCACGGCCATCCGCGCCCGGCTGCGCCACGGAGCCAGAAGGTCGGGCATCGCCAGTCCGGCGGCGACCGCCAGGCCCAGGTCGTCCGCCGCCTGGACGGCACCGACGCGCTCGACGCCGTCGATGCTGGACGTGCCGTGGAATACGCCCGCTGTCCGGCCTGCCGCCGCGCCGAATTCGGCACCGCCGGCCAGGTTGCGTCCGATGGCCGCGTCGGGCGCCGGCAGATGAAGGACGACCGCGCCGCGGGCGTCGAAGACGTCCAAGGCCGCGCCGGGACCCAGGCGCAGGCCGTGGAACATGCGCACGAAGCTGGCCGCCGACACCACCACCACCGTCGCCCCGGCGAACCGGCCCCGGGAATCGGCCAGGGCGCGGCCGATCATGAAGGCCGGCTGGTCGCCGAACCGGGTGTGCCGCAGCAGGCCGATATGCGGCCCGGAAGCCGGCATTTGCCGCAGATCGGTGAAATAGGGCTCGCCGCCCACAGCGGCCGGGCGGGGCGGCCGGCCGTTCCCCACCGCAAGGCCGCTTCCGTCGGCATCGGCGATGATTACCGCCAGGGCTTCCGGCAAGCGGCCGATGGCCGCCGCGGCCCCGGCGACGCGATCGGCGGGCGGCAGCACTTCGGTGGTGGCCAAGGCCAGGTCGGCGGCCTCGACGGTCCGGCGGAAGTACTCCTCCATCAACCGGGCGGCGCCGTGCGCCTGACCTTCGGCCGCCGTCAGCGTGGCGTCGCGCTCGCGGATCAGATAGGCGGCCAGGCCCAGCGCGGCGAAGGCCAACACTACCGTCAGCTGTAGGATCACCAGATGGCGCGGCTCAAGTTCGCGGGAATAGTACGGATGCATGACACCCTATCGCCCAAACGTTTGGTGGCCCCCCTCGGCGGATTCCCCGGCCGCGGCGGGCGATCTTACCTATAAAGGCGAATTTAATTCAACGAACGTATAACCTGCCGTTGTGCGTATGGCCAAGGTATTGAGGCCCGGTGGCCGGGCTCAGCCGGCCGCTTCCAGCTCCTCGTGGGCGGCCAGCCAGGCGGCCTCGGCGTCGGCCACGGCGCGCTCCGTTTCTGCCAGCTGGCGGCGCAGCCGGGTTACCGCCTCGGCCGGCCCGCGGTAAAGGGCGGGGTCGGCCAGTTGGCCCTCCAGGCCGGCCTTGTCGGCCAGCAGCTTTTCCAGCAGCTTTTCCGCCTGCTGCGCCTTGCGCCGCAGGGGGGCCAACTGGGCGCGCAGATCGGCGGCGGCGCGGCGCTCGTCCTTGCGCGACGGTGCGGCGCCCCGCTCGGCGTCGCGGCCCTCGCGCCGGGCCTCGCGGGCCCGCTCCAGCAGGAACCGGCGGTAATCGGCCAGGTCGCCGTCGAAGGCTCGCACCTTGCCGTCGGCCACCAGCCACAGGCGGTCGGCCACCAGTTCGATCAGGTGCGGATCGTGGCTGACCAGCACCACTGCGCCCTCATAGGCGTTCAGCGCCGCCACCAGCGCTTCGCGCGCGTCGATGTCCAGATGGTTGGTCGGTTCGTCCAGCACCATCAGGTGGGGCGCGTCGCGGCTCATCAGGGCGAACAGCAGCCGGGCCTTCTCACCGCCCGACAGGTTGTCGACCTTGACGTCGGCCCGCTCCTGCTCGAAGCCGAAACGGCCGAGATGGGCGCGCACCTTGGCTTCGGGGGCGTCCTTCATCACCGCCGCCATGTGGTCGAAGGCGGTGCGGCCGGGGGTCAACTCCTCGGTCTGGTGCTGGGCGAAATAGCCGATCTTCAGCTTGGGCGGCCGGGCCAGGCGGCCCCCCATCGGGGCGAGGCGGCCGGACAGCAGCTTGGCCAGGGTCGATTTGCCGTTGCCGTTGGCGCCGAGCAGCGCGATGCGGTCGTCCATGTCGACGCGCAGGTTCAGCCCGCGCAACACGGTGCGGCCGTCATAGCCGGCGGTGCCGTCCTCGACCGCCAGAATGGGCGGCGACAGCGGTTCGGGGTCGGGAAACTCGAAGGCGATGGAGCGTTCTTCGATCACCGGCACCACCGGACCCAGGCGTTCCAGCATCTTGACCCGGCTCTGGGCCTGGGCCGCCTTGGTGGCCTTGGCGCGGAAGCGGTCGATGAAGGCCTGGATCTTGCGCCGCTGCTCCAGTTGCTTGGCCTGGGCCTTGGCCGCCAGCTCCATCTTGTCGCGGCGGATGCGCTCGAAGGCGTCGTAATTGCCGCCATAGGCCACCAGCCGGCCGCCATCCAGGTGGATGATCCGTCCGGCGACCTCGTTCAGCAACTCGCGGTCATGGCTGATCACCAGCAGGGTGCCGGGCCAGGTGGCCAGATAGGATTGCAGCCAGAGGGTGGCTTCCAGGTCCAGATGGTTGGTCGGCTCGTCCAGCAGCAGCAGGTCGGGGCGGGCGAACAGGGCGGCGGCCAGGGCGACACGCATGCGCCAGCCGCCGGAATAGGACGAAACCGGGCGGGCCTGGGCCTCGGCATCGAAGCCCAGCCCGGCCAGGATGGCGGCGGCGCGGGCCGGGGCGCCGTGGGCGTCGATGGCGGCCAGCCGCTCGTGGATGTCGGCGATGCGGTGGGGATCGGCGGCGGTTTCCGCCTCGGCCAGCAGGGTGGCGCGCTCGCCGTCGGCGGCCAGCACGCACTCCACCAGGCTGGCCTCGCCGGCCGGCGCCTCCTGCGCCACGACGCCCAGGCGGGCGCGCGGCCGCACCGTCGCCTCGCCGCCGTCGGGATGCAATTCCCCGGTGATCAGCTTGAACAGGGTGGACTTGCCGGCGCCGTTGCGCCCGACCAGCCCCACCTTCTGGCCGGCGGCGACATGCACCGTCGCGCCGTCGAAAAGCACTCGGCCGCCGTAGCGGAAGACCAGATCGTTGACGTGCAGCATGGCCGCCGGGATAGCATGCCGCGGCCGGGCTGGGAAGACGCCGCGGGAGCCGGGACGGAAACGGCGGCCCTGAAACATCAGGTTGTCACCCGATGGCGTTGATTGTATAACCCGCCGTCCCCCGAGCGCCGGCCGCCGGGAAGTTTTCGCGCGTCCGCACGGTGGGCCGACCGGCTCGGGCGGCCCGCGCTCAACCGCCGAAAGGGATTACCAATGGCTACCGAACGCACTCTGTCGATCATCAAGCCGGACGCCACGCGCCGCAACCTCACCGGCAAGATCAATGCCCGCTTTGAAGAGGCTGGCCTGCGCATCGTTGCGCAGAAGCGCGTCCGTCTCACCAAGGAGCAGGCCGAGAAGTTCTACGCCGTGCATGCCGAACGCTCGTTCTTCCCCGACCTGGTCGCCTTCATGATTTCCGGCCCGGTGGTGGTCCAGGCTCTGGAAGGCGACAACGCCGTCGCCCGCAACCGCGAGATCATGGGCGCAACCAATCCGGCCAATGCGGCGCCCGGCACCATCCGCGCCGATTTCGCCGAATCGGTCGAGGCCAATTCGGTGCACGGCTCGGATTCCCTCGAAAATGCCGCCAAGGAAGTGGCATTCTTCTTTGCCGAGTGCGACATCGCCGGCTGATTCGCATAAAAATAAGGTTTTTGGACACCCCCGGCGGGCCTCCCGCCGGGGGTGTCGTCTATCGGTAGGACCGTTTGTGCATTCTCCCCTATTCAAGCGCCTCGGCCGACGCTATTATCCGGTGTAACAACCCGGCTTTGGCGGGATGTCTGCAACCGAAAGGATGTGGCGTTCGCCTCCGGGCCGCGATGAAGCACATCAAGGTGATTGAAGAATGGCCCAACCTGCCCGCAATACGACGAAAGCCGTCTCTCGCCGCGCCAGCCGCGGCCGCACGCCTTCCGGCCGCCCCAACCCCATCGACGTGCATGTCGGCGGCCGCGTGCGGCTGCGCCGGACCCTGCTCGGCATGAGCCAGGAAAAGCTGGGCGAGGCCCTGGGGCTGACCTTCCAGCAGGTGCAGAAGTACGAGCGCGGCGCCAACCGCATCGGCGCCAGCCGCCTGTTCGACCTGTCGCGCGTTCTGGATGTGCCGGTGTCCTATTTCTTCGAGGACATGGCGGACGAGGTCCAGGCGGCCAGCCCACGCTACATGGTCTGCGCCACCGAGGACCCGCCGGAGGTCGAAGACAACCTGATGAGCCAGCGTGAAACGCTGGAACTGGTGCGTGCCTATTACCGGATCCTCGATCCCGGTGTGCGCCGCCACGTCTACGACCTCGCCAAGGCCCTGTCGGCCGCCGAGGATAAGGCGTAGGAGCCTTCGCGTCGAGACTGGCCCGGCCCCGCCATGGCGCGGGACCGGGCCTTTTGTCGCCGCTCAGGGATATAGATGCTCCAGTTGCCAGCCGTCGCCGACCCGCTGGTAGCTGAACCGGTCGTGCAGGCGGAACGGCCGGTTCTGCCAGAATTCCAGCCGCCGGGGGATCAGCCGCAGGCCCGACCAGAACGGCGGGCGCGGCACCTTGCCGAACCCGAAGCGGGCGGTGTATTCGGCGACCCGCCGCTCCAGTTCGAAGCGTCCCTCCAGCGGGCGGGATTGTTGCGACGCCCAGGCGCCGATCTGGCTGGCCCGGGCGCGCGAGGCGAAATAGGCGTCGGCGTCGGCCTCGGTCACCGCCTCGACGGCGCCTTCGGCCCGCACCTGACGGCGCAGACTCTTCCAATGCAGGCACAGGGCGGCATGGGGATTGGCCTCCATCTCGCGGCCCTTGCGGCTTTCCATATTGGTATAGAAGACGAAGCCGCGGGCGTCCCAGCCCTTCAGCAGCACCATGCGGACCGAAGGCCGGCCCTCGGCGTCGGCGGTGGCCAGGGCCATGGCGTTGGGGTCATTGGGCTCGGCGGCCTCGGCATCCGCCATCCAGGCGGCGAACAACGCGTAGGGATCGGTCTCGGCGGCGCTCATTCGGGTTCGGCCCAGGCTGAAGGACGGCAGGCCGGTACAATAGGCAGGGCCGGGGGCGGGAGTCCACCATCGGCGCGGAAGGGGGTGATCTGGAGCGCGGTTTCTGGCAAAAGGAGGGGGCGGCGCCGCGGGCGCCGCGCATTTGCTGGGGCGAGGCCGGGGTGAAGGATCCCTATACGGTGCTGGGGGTGGCGCGCACGGCCACCGCCGACGAGATCAAACAGGTGTACCGCCGGCTGGCGCGCCAACTGCATCCCGACGTCAATCCCGGCGACCGCCGGGCCGAGGAACGGTTCAAGGAAGTGACCGCCGCCTACGATTTCCTGTCGGACGCCGACCGGCGGGAGCAGTACGACCGCGGCGAGATCGACGCCAGCGGCACGCCCAGGCGCCATCCCCGCGGCGGCGCCCACGCCGGGCGCTCGGGATTCGGCTTCGGCAACGACGCCGACGACATCCTGTCGGAACTGCTGCGCCGCCGCGACAAGGGCCGGGCGCGCTGGGGCGCCGGCGGCTCCTGGGGCGCGGCCGGCGACGGGGCCGGCGCCCGCCGCGGCGAGGATGCCCATCACAGCCTGACGGTCGGCTTCGCCGAGGCGGCGGCCGGCGCCACCAAGCGGGTGACCCTGGTGACCGGCAAAAGCCTGGACGTCCGCATCCCGCCGGGGGCGAACGACGGCCAGACGCTACGCCTGAAGGGCCAGGGCCATGCCGGCGCCGCCGGCGGTTCGGCGGGCGACGCCTTCATCGAGATCCGCATACAGCCCCACCCCATGCTCAGCCGCCGCGATTTCGACGTGCTGGCCGACCTGCCGGTCAGCGTGCAGGAGGCGGTTCTGGGCGGCAAGGTCACCGTGCCGACCATCGACGGCAAGGTCGCGCTGACCATTCCCCCCGGGTCGAACAGCGGCACCGTGCTGCGCCTGAAGGGCAAAGGCATCGCCGGCCCCCAGGGCCGCGGCGACCAACTGGTCACCTTGCGCGTCGTCCTGCCTGAAAACGATCCCGAGTTCCGCAAACTGGTCGAGAAATGGGGCCCGCGCCACGGCTACGATCCCCGCGCCAGGCTGGGGGACGGCTGACGGGTCAATCGCGGTTGATCAGCTTCAGCGCCAGCACGGTGGCCGACAGCAGCAGGGTGACGGCGTTGGCGACGAAGATCGGCCAGGCGCCGGCGATCAGCGCATAGACGATCCACAGCGCCACGCCGGCCGAGAAGGCCAGCCACATGGCCAGCGAGATGTCGCGGGTCGAGCGGGAACGCCAGGTCTTGACCACCTGCGGCACGAAGGCGACGGTAGTGAGCGTGCCGGCCACCGAGCCGACCAGATTCTGTAGCCAGGGCGCGTCCATCGCCACTCCGGGAGAATGCCGGTGCTGTCCTATATCACGCTTCTGCTCGTCTGCCAGCTTGCCGGAGAGGTGATCGCCCGCCTGTTCCGGCTGCCGGTGCCGGGACCGGTGATCGGCATGGTCATCCTGTTCCTCGGCCTGCTGGTGCTGGGCCGGGTCCCCGAGGGCCTCGACCGGGTCGGCCGGTCGCTGCTGGTCAACCTGTCGCTGCTGTTCGTCCCCGCCGGGGTGGGGGTGATCACCCATCTTCGCCAGATCGAGCGGGAATGGCTGCCGATCTCGGCGGCACTGATCGTCGGCACCCTGGTCACCATCGCGGTTACCGCCCTGGTGATGGCCGCCCTGTTGCGGAGATCCCGGCCATGAGCGGCGATCTTGCCGGGCTGTGGGTCTATCTGGCCACCTCGCCCCTGGCCAGCCTGACTGCCACCCTGGTGGCCTACCAGGCGGCCTCGTGGCTGTGGGCGCGGGCGGGAATGACGCCGCTGCTCAACCCGGTGCTGCTGTCGGTGGTCATGCTGGTGGCCTTTCTCACCGCCACCGGCACCGATTACCGCACCTATTTCGCCGGGGCGCAGTTCGTCCATTTCCTATTGGGACCGGCGGTGGTCGCCCTGGCCATCCCCCTGTACCGGCAGGTCCAGACCCTGCGCCAATCGGCGGGCGCGGTGGTGGCGGCGCTGCTGGCCGGCTCGGTGACGGCGGCGCTCAGTGCGCTGGGTATCGCCTGGGCGTTGGGGGCGACCCGCCGGACCCTGCTGTCGCTGGCGCCCAAATCGGTCACCACCCCCATCGCCATGGGAATTTCCGAGGCGATCGGCGGGATGCCCTCGCTGACCGCCGTGCTGGTCATCCTGACCGGCATCACCGGCGCGGTGGCCGGCCCGTGGCTGCTTGACCGCCTGCGGGTGAAGGACCCGCGGGCCCAAGGGCTGGCCCTGGGCGTGGCCTCCCATGGCATCGGCACCGCCCGCGCGCTGCACCTGGACGAGGTGGCGGGGGCCTTCGCCGGCCTCGCCATGGGTCTGAACGGCTTGGCCACCGCGGTGCTGGTGCCGCTGCTGGTGCACTGGCTGCTGCCGGGGTAGATCCTCAGACGGGGTAGATCCTCAGATCGGCAGGCCGGCGACCTGATCTTCCAGGGAATCCGCTTCTTCCCGCACCGAGTCCAGGTGGGGGTTGATGGCCAGGGCCGCCTGGAACGCCTTGAGCGCCATCTTCTTGTCGTCAAGGGCCAGCATGATGCGGCCCAGCCCGGCCAAGGCGGGGAAATGGCGCGGCTCCAGGGTGAGGACATGCTCGATGTCGTCGATCGCCGGCCCGTATTCGTCGCGCAGGTAATGGACCGTGGCGCGCAGGTTCCAGCCCTCGACATAGCGCGGGTCGGCTTCCACCACCTTGTCGAGGACGCTGAGGGCCTGGTCGGTGTCGCCGGCATGGATGTCGGAGACGGCGGTCTGCATCAGGTGGTCGATGCTGCTGCGGCCGGATCGCGCCCAGATGTGGCGGATGGCCAGTTCCAGGTTTTCGGCCTCGACCGGATCGGTGGTGGTCCGCAACCGCGCCAGCATGCCGTCGAGGTCGGGCGACCCGGAACCGGACGGGGCGGTGGTGCAGGCGGTGCCCGTACCGAGGACCAGAAGGAGGAGCAGGGAGACCAGAAATCGGCGCATGGGCCGGCATATGGTCGGCAACCGCGCGACCGGCAAGCGCACCCTTCGCCTGCGCGGGCTGTCCGGCGAGGGGCTTACCCCCAAAGAGAAACCGCGCCGTCCCGGTTGGGCGGCGCGGCGGATCGGCCGGGCCGGCGGGCCCGCCCGGCAGCAATCAGCCCTGGCGGGCCTTGAACCGCGGATTGGTCTTGTTGATCACGTAAACGCGGCCCTTGCGGCGGACGATGCGGCAGTTCTTGTCGCGCAGCTTGGCCGACTTCAGCGAATTGCGAATCTTCATACCCGTCTTCCTCAGCGCTTGGTCGTCGTCAAAGGTGCCCAGCAGATCCGGGGTGCGCGACCGGAGGCCGGGAAAATACGGAAAGCGCCGGCCCCTGTCAACCTTTGGGTCGCGCCCTAGAACACCCCTCTGGCGTTCAGGTGGGCGGCGAACTTGCGGTCCTCGGCCAGGGTATGGTCGACGATCCAGTGCCGCAGCAGGGTTTCCGCCTCGGCGACGCCGCCTTCGGCCTGCCGCAGGCGGCGTCGGATGTCCTGGATCTGCTCCAGCAGGCGGTGGTGGTGCGCACGGTGGGCCGGCAGGTCCTGGTAGCCGTATTCGGCCATCAGGGCCTCTTCCTCGGCGAAGTGGAAGCGGGCGTAGCCGATCAGGAAATCCAGGGCCTTGATGGCGGCGGCCCAGCCGCCGTCGCGGCAGTTGGCCAGCACGTAGTTGGTGCGGTCGAACAGGGTGCGGTGATGGGCGTCGATCCGGCCGATGTCGATGGTATAGTCCTCGCGCCAGACGATCAGGCCGCCTCCGGCCCCGTCCGAGCGGGTGACCGCCTGATTCAGGTGACGGTCGAACTGCTCCAGCAGCTTCCAGCGGATGACCGGGATCTCGCCCAGCTTCTGGGCGGGAATGGCATAGAATTCCGTGGGTTCGGCCGCCACCGCCTGGCCCAGCGGCGGGGCGTCGAACAGTGTTTCCTCGCCGAAGGCGCGGCCCGGCCCCAGCTCTTCCACCACTTCGGCCCCCAGGCGGCGTTCGACCCGGCCGCTGCGGATCACCATCACCCGGCCCTCGGCGGCGATCACCGTTCCGGCCGCCACGGCCACCAACGACATCTGCCGCGCCAAGCCGTGCAACACCACGTTGGAGATGGCGTCGGAACACAGCCAGGTGGAGCGCAGGAAGGCGCGGCGTTCCTGCAAGGCGCGGATGTCTTCGACCAGGCCGTTGCGCTCGGCGAACGCCAGATACAGGTCGGCCGGGATGGCGATGCTGTTGACGAAGCCGACGGCGCGATAGGTGGTGGGGCTGGTCTTGCCGTCGCCGCCCATCAGCGCCACCTCGCCGACCATGGCGCCCGACGACAGCAGGCCGCTCGGGCTGCCGCCGCGGATCGTCTCGATCGTGCCGGTGAGAATCAGGTGGACGGCCGTGACCGCGGCTCCTTCGCGCAGCAGGATGCTTTCGGGATTGAAGGTGGCCAGCGGGGAATTGAGCAACAGGCGCAACTCGTGGGCCGGGACGCCCGGGAAGTAGGCGTGCAGCCAGAGATGGCCTTTGCGCCAAGTGAAATCCTGCTGCCCCTGGATCAGCACGTCAACCGTGCCGAAGGGGGCGCCCGAGCCGATCGCCTTCTCCTCGGCGGTCAGCGCCCGGGCGGTGTGGGCCAGGATCAGCTTTTTCGAGGGATCGGTGCGGAAGTCGCGGGCCCGGCCGTGGATCAGCCCGCCGCCGATGTCCAGCTTCTTGACGTCGGCCGGGACCGCGTAATCCTCCTCGACCCGTTCGTAGAAGGCGCGCGATATCCCCGGCCGGGCCGGATCCGGCTCGATCATCGCCGCCAACACGTCCAGCGACACGATATCGGCCATATGGGCATAGGTCCGGTACCCGCCGGCCCACAGGGCGCGGAACAGCATCGCCGTGGTCTCGACCGGATGGGGGGAAAGCACCGGTTTGACCTCCAGCCCCTCGATGTCGTTCCATCTGCCCGCCGTCAGCGGGTGCACATCGAAATAGTGGCGGAAATCCGTTTCCTCGGCGGCCAACAGCGCGGCAAGCTTCTTGGCGGCCGACGACCACACCGGCCGGGTGGCGAATACCTTGATGCGATGGTCGGCCTTCAGCAGGGTGGTGATGCCGGCGAAATGGTCGTCGTGGGCATGGGTCAGCACCAGCCCGTCGATCTCGTTGATGCCGATGCCCAGCGCGGTCAACTGGTGGGGCAGGCTGGCGCCGGCATCCACCAGATAGGTCCGCCCCTGGAACAGGACGATGCTGCCCATGCTGGGGCGGTCGGGATCCCAGCCGTCGCCGTCGCCGGTATGCAGCACCGCGAAATAGTCGCGCCGCACCATGTGCCCGCCCAGAGGGAAGGGTGAGCCGTAGGACGTGCCCGGCGGCAGGTTGAGGTCGACCACCACGGCTTCGTCGCCGCAGCGGAATTCGAAGACGTTGAGCGCCAGGCGGCGCAGCGTCGCCTGCGGGGCGAGGTCCACCGGCGCGTCGTCGAGGGCGACGACGTCCACCAGGTCGCGCGGGTTGCGAATGCGCCCGAAGGCGAAACGCAGCTTGAGCCGCATCCACTCCGCCGCCTCGTCCGGTGTGGCGCCGGCGGCGATCATCTCTTCGGGGCTGACCAGGCCGTAATTGCCCCGATAGATGTAGTGCAACTGCGCGGTGATCTGTTCCAGCCGGCCGATCAGGCGCGGCTTGGCCCCGGTATTGTTGGGGTGGTCGGGCAGCATCATGCCCTGGCGGTAGAGCATCTGCAGGACCGGGAATTCGGCCAGATTGCAGAAGCTGCCGTTTTGCAGCATGACATCCGACAACAGGACGGTATTGGGGCCGGTTTCAAAAGGCACGCCCTGCCGTTCGGCGGGGACGACCAGACCGCGGCGCATCAGGTGCTTGACGGCGTCGGCCGGACAGCCGCACAGCACCCGCAGGTCGGCTTCGGGGATTTCCACCCAGCTGATGCCGGTGGCGACCTCCACCTTCCGGATGCGGCCCGTCATCAATCCCCACTCCTTTATCCCCGCCCGATTATGCGCGTGGCGGGACGGCGTGACAAATGTTGCGCGGGGGATGCGGGCGGGGAACGGGCTCGCTATAATCCGGCCCATGCCCCGCTCCCACGATTTCGATGATGATCCCGCGCCGTTCGAGCATATCGCTGGCGATGACGGTGCCGGCGTGCTGGTCGTCTGCGATCATGCCTCGGCGGCGCTTCCGGCCCGCCTGGGTGATCTGGGGCTGGATGCTCCCACCCGGCGCTCGCATGTGGCCTGGGATATCGGCGCCGCCGAAGTGGCCCGCGGCCTGGCGGCGCGCCTCGGCTGCCCGGCGGTGCTGGCCGGGATTTCCCGGCTGGTGGTCGACTGCAACCGCGCCCCCGGCGAGGCTGGCTGGATGCCGGCGGTGACCTGCGGCGTTCCGGTGCCCGGTAATGTCGGACTGGCGGCGGCCGAGGTCGAATGGCGGGCGGCGGCCTGGTACCGCCCCTACCATGCCGAGGTGGCGGCGGCGCTGGATCGGCTGCGGCAGGGGGGAGGGGTGCCGGCGGTGGTGTCGGTCCACAGCTTCACCCCTCGCCTGGGCCTGGCGGCGCGCCCCTGGCACGTGGGGGTGCTGTGGAATCGCGACCCCCGCCTGGCGCAGCCGCTAATCGCCGGCCTGTCCGCCTGTTCCCGTCTGGTGGTGGGCGACAACCAGCCCTATTCGGCGCGCGAGATCAACCACACTCTGGACAGCCATGCCGGGGCGGCCGGCCTGCCCCATGTGTCGGTGGAAATCCGCCAGGACCTGCTGGCCGATCCCGCCGGTACGACCCATTGGGCCATGGTCCTGGCCGAACTGCTGGCACCGCCGCTTGCCGACCCCGGGTTGCACCGGATCGAAACCTACTGACGGTCCCGCCTGTTACCAGCGTGCAAACGCAGCGCTGCCGGAGGTGGGAACCATGGTCAAGCAGGCGATTCTGGCATTGACGACGGCCGTCGGGCTCTTGGCGGCGGCGGGGCCGCCGGCGGGCGCCCAGGCGCAACAGGCCGATCCGCAGGGGGGCAATCCACCCGCCGCCGCCAACGGGGGCTGGCATCATCGGCGGATGATGGAGATGTGCGGCGACGTGGATGCCCATCTGGCCGCCATGCTGGCTTACGACGAGGTCCGGTTGGGCATTACCCCGGCGCAACGCCCCGCCTGGATCAAGCTGGCCGAAACCCTGCATGGTGCGATGGAGCCGATACGGCGGGAATGCGCGGACCTGGCCCGGAGGCCTTCGGCTTCGACTCTGCCGGCGCGGCTCGAGCAATTCCAGAAGATGGCAGAAGCGCGGGTCGCCGCCATGCGGACCGCCGTTCCGGCCATCGAGCAGTTCTATAACGCGTCGCTGTCGCCGGAGCAGAAGAAGGTCGCCGACGAATTGGCCGGGCACGGGTGCGGCATGATGCACGGCCACATGTAGGAGGACGCCCTCTCCCGCGCGGGGCGCGGGAGAGGGTCGCCCCATTAGAGGATGGGCTTGCCGACCGGCAGAACGTCGCGGCCGAACAGGTCCATGAGGATGACATGGAACATCATGTACCAGGCGGTGAGGGCGCAAACGATGAGGTCCCAGGCGGCGATGGGCTTCAGCTCCGGATGGCCCCACATCACCAGGTCGAGCAGCGCAAAGCCGATCACCAGGGTGGTGAAGGTGACGAACATCGCCTTGCTGATCTTCAGCGAGCCGAACCACAGGCCGAGCGTGAACAGCGTCCATCCGAACAGGAAGAAGCCCAGATCGTTTTCACTGAGGGCCAGCATCTTGTTGTCGGTGGTCGAGCCCAGCAGGTAGCCGCACAGGGTGATCCAGAACACCCCATAACCGGCGAAGGCGCAGTAGCCGAAATTGTTGCCGGTCTTCTGCTCCTGCAGGCCGGCGATCATTTGGGCCAGGCCACCGAAGAAGAAGCCCAGCCAAATCACCGGCCCGATGCCGATCCAGCCCAGGTTATGGAACTGGAGCATCAGGGTGGTCATGCCGAACCCGCCCAGGCCGATGACCGCGGGATTGCCCAGCTTGGGGGCGGTGATCGCTGCGCCGACGTTGACTGCTTGGATTTGTGACACTTGTTGTTCTCCCCTGTTTTCCTTCTATGCCGCAGGACCGTTAGCCGGCCACGCGTCGCGGCGGATATCCGACCCTAGTCTCCTTTGTGCTAGAAGGCAACTCGAACGGATGGGGAAAGTTACGTCCGAACGGATGGGGAGTGAAAATTAATTGACGGTGCCGTCCGGCAGGGTGATCGCCCAGGCCAATACGGTGAAGGCCAGGCCGGCGCAGAGCAGGACCACCCATAAGCCTACCCGTTCGAACGGCGATTTTTGCTGCGGTGCGGGATCGCGGCCGCTCTTGATCATGGCGTGTCTCCAGCTATTCCGGTTCGTCATAGACCCGGGGCGCCACCGCCGCAAGCAGGATCCGCTTCATGGCGCACC
>JAKAFA010000247.1 GCA_021818185.1 Pseudomonadota bacterium
GCCGATGGAAACCTTCGCCGACGGCTGGTACCGGTCGGGCGACTTGGTGCGCCGCGACGCCGACGGCTTCTTCTGGTTCCTGGGCCGGCGCGACGACATCATCAAGTCGGCCAGCCAGTCCATCGGGCCCTTCGAGGTGGAAGGTGCCCTGCTCGACCATCCGGCGGTGGCCGAGATCGGCGTGGTCGGCCGCCCCGACCTGCTGCTGCGCGAAGTACCCGTCGCCTATGTGGCGCTCAACCCCGGCTTCGAGGCCGGCGAGGCGTTGCGCCTGGAGCTGCTGACCTTCGCCCGGCAGCAACTGGGGCCCACCCTGGCGCCCCAGGAGATCCATTTCATCGATGCCCTGCCCAAGACCTCCAGCGGCAAAATCGTGCGCCGCGCCCTGCGTCTGGCCGCGACGGGCGAAGTCGGAGAAACGGAGACCCTGCCGCTATGCGCCGGCCGCTACGACGACGAATGACGCCGTGACCGGTCCGGCAGCATTCCCCCGCGTCGCCGCGGCATGAGGTGGGGGGCGCGCGGGCCGGGCCGCGCACGGGCAGCGCCCCGGATCAGTAGATCCCTTTGGCGTTGAGGAAGGGACCGACCGGCGTATCGTCGCCGATGATGTGATCCATCAGCCACGACCGTAGGAAAGTACCGATTTCGGAATCGACCGGCCGCCGGCCGGCCGCCACCTCCTCGCGCAAATCCCGCAGGGCGGCGTTCATGGCGGCATGGTTCGCCCGGTGATGTTCGACCTCGGGATAGGCGGCCCGGCTGAGGATGGCCTCCTCCTCGCCGAAATGGTAGAGGGCGTATTCCCGTAGCGCGTCGATGGCCGCGACGACGTTGGCCGGATCGCCCTGTGCCGCCGCGACGCCCTGCGCGGCATTGGCCAGTTCCAGCAGCCGGCGATGCTGGTTGTCCAGACGCACCACGTTGATGCGGAAATCGTTGTGCCAGCGCAGCGCGTCGACGGTGCCGGTGCCGGTGCCGTCTTCGACGTATACCGACATGCGCTTGCCCACCACCTCGAACAGGCGCCAGCGCACCGACGGGATGTCGGACACCGCCGCCGCCGGCAGAATCATCGCCTCGGTGGCCTGGACCGCCCGCAGACGGTACATGCTCGGCGTCCAGAACACCGCCATTTCCTCGCCGAAGAAATCGCCGGGTCCCACCGTGCCGACCGTGTGCTCGCCGATCAACCGTTCCAGGCAGCCGCGGACCACCACCCCCATGGATTCGGGACCGATATCCACCAGACTGCCGGCCGGAAAGGTGTGCGGGCGCACCTCGCGGGCGATGCGGTTCAGCGGCTTGATGGACACCACCTCGCCGAACAGCCAGGTGCGCTGAAGGAATTCCCGGCGTTCCATCAACCGCGCGATGTCGTGGAACAGCTGGTTGCGCCGCACGAACTCGCCGTAGAGCGAGCAGGAAATGCGCAGCGCCTTGACGAAGCCCAGCGCCCGGTAGGTCTCACTGGCCAGGGTGCCGAACACCCCGGTCAGTTCGCCGACGATGGCCCCCGACGACAGGATGTTGCGCACCCCGCCCTCGGGCCGGATGGCCTCGACGCTGCCCGACAGCACCACCAGCACCTCCTTGGTGGTCTGCCGGTCCTTCAGCAGGATGGTGCCGGGATTGAAGGTGGCCATCGGGTTGTTGAGCAGGGCCCGCAGCTGGTTTTCCGGCACCTCGGGATAGGCCGACCGCAGCACCTCGATGGCCGAGCGCCAGATGAAGTCGTGGTCCGACGGGATCAGACAGTCGATGGTGCCGAAGGACGCCGCCGAGCCGATGGCCCGCTGGGCCACCGAATACTTGCCCGAGGTGTGGGCCAGCACGATCTTGCCCGAGGCGTCGTCGCGGAAATCGTAGGCATCGCCATGGATCATCCCGCCGCCGACATCGATCTTCTTCACGTCGGCCGGCACGGCATAATCGGTTGCGACGCGGTCAAACAGGGCCTGCGAGATGCCCGGCTGATCGGGATCGTCGGTCACGAAGCTCCGCAGCACCTCCAGCCGGCAGATGTCGGCGAAGTGGGCATAGGTGCGATAGCCCCCCTCCCACATGGCGCGGAACAGGAACAGGGTGGTCTCGACCGGGTGCGGCGAGAACACCGGCCGCACTTCCAGGCCGTCCACGTCGTTCCACACGTCCATCTCCAGCGAACGGACGTCGAAATAATCGGCGAAGGCGGTCTCGGGAATGGACAGCAGGGCCGCCATCTTCTTGGCGACGGAGTTGCGCACCATCGGGGTGGCGTAATAGCGGATGCGGTGATCGGAGCGGACCAGCGTGGTCAGGCCGGCGAAATGGTCGTCATGGGAATGGGTGTGGAAGATGCCTTCGATCTCGTTGACCCCGATGCCCAGCGCGGTCAGCGTCCCCAGGATGTTGGGGCCGGCGTCGATCAGATAGACCTTGCCCTGGAACATCAGCACCGAGCCCATGCTGGGCCCGTTGACGTCCCAGCCGTCCCCTTCGCCCGAATGCACCACGGCGAAGTATTCGCGGGGGATGTTGTGGAAGCCCAGCGGATAGGGGCATTCATAGGTTTCCGAGGGGGCGAGGTTGAGATCCACCACCACCCGCTCGCCACCATAGGAGAATTCGAAGACGTTCAGCCGCAGGCGCCGTACCGACAGGCCGGCGGCGATGGTCGCCGGCCCGCTGTCGATCACCACCGTATCGAGCAGATCGGAAGGATGACGGATCGCGCCGAAGGCGAAGCGCTGCTTAAGGCGCATCATGTCGTGCGCCTCGTCGGGCGGCACCCCCGCCTCCACCAGTTCCTCTTGGCTGACCAGGCCGTAATTGCCGCGGTAAATGTATTGCAGCTGGGCGCTGACCTGATCGGAAGATCCCATCACCAGCGGCTTGATGCCGGTATTGCCGGGATGGCCGGGCAGGATCATGCCCTGACGATAGAGCATCTGGAGTACGGGGAACTCCGCCAGATTGGCGAAGGCGCCGTTCTGCACCATCACATCCGACAGCAGAATGGCGTTGGGTCCGGTTTCGTAGCTCTGGCCGTTGCGATCGACCGTGGCGATCAAGCCCCGCTTCATCAGATGCTTGACGACGTCGGCCGGACAGCCGCACAGCACTCGCATGGGGCCGGCCTCGACCCAATAGACACCGGCCGTGACCTCGATCTTGCGCAATCCGTCCATGACGATCCGGCCACCCCCTCCGACCGAGCTCGACGCCCCTCCCCTGAGGGCCTGACCGCCGTCACCTTAGACCAAAGAGGAAAGGCCCGCTACACCGATACCTGCCCGCTCGGGGAGTTTGGGGCCATCGATGACATCCGCGCAAGGGGGCTATGCCATCCGTATCCCCCGGTATTGCTTGACGCGGCCCTTGGCCGCCTCCTATACCTTCGAATAAGAGACATGAACCCTTAGATTAAGATACCTGTCATCATGCCCCACGCCGACAGCCCCCTATCTTCCCCCTTGGCGCCTTCCCCTTTGGCGTCTTCCCCCTTGGCCCGCGAACGCCGCAGCGGCACCTATCGCGTCGCGGCGCTGGCCTGCATTTACGGCGCGGCGGTCGCGTTCGCCGTCCTGTGTTCGCCGGCCGTCGGACTGATCGACCTGGGCCATCCGCCCAGCCTCTCGGGCCATGCCATCGCCCTGCAAATCTGGCCCGACCACCTGAACCGCTGAGTCAGCGGGTCACCAGCGCTGCCAGGCCGGCAAAGGCCGGCTGCGGGTGGACCACCAGCCAGGCGGGAATGCCGGCCAGATAGGGCTGGAACCGGCCCTTGGCCTCGAACCGGGCGCGGAACCCCGACAGCGCGAACGCCTCGCGCATGCGCGGCAGGATGCCGCCGGCGATGTAGACGCCGCCGCGCGCGCCCAGGGTCAGGGCCAGGTTGCCGGCGACCGTCCCCAGCATGGCGAAGAAGGTATCCAGCGCCTCGCGGCACAGCAGGCAGGTATTTTCCACCGCGCGCCGCGAAATGGCGTCGGGGGTATTGTAGATTGCCGGCCGCCCGTTGGCGGCGGCGACCGCCTCGTACAGGTTGACCAGGCCGGGCCCGGACAGCAGCCGCTCGGCCGAAACATGCCCGTAACGCCGGCGCAGCCAGCCGATCAGCGCATCTTCGCGGTCGTCGGCGGCCGCCATGGTGATGTGCCCGCCCTCGCTGGCCAGCGGCACCCAATTCCCCGCCCCGTCGCGCACCAGCGCCGACACGCCCAGCCCGGTCCCCGGCCCCAGCACCGCCACCGGCGCCCCGGCCAGGGGTTCGCCGCCGCCGATGCGCATCAGGTCCTCGGCCCCCAGATACGGCACCGACAGGGCCACGGCGGCGAAATCGTTGATGACGTCAAGCCGGTCCAGCCCCATGGATTCGCGGGTCGCGGCCACCGAGAAGCTCCACGGCGAATTGGTGAAATCCACCCGGTCGCCGCTGATCGGCGAGGCCACCGCAAAGGCGCCGCGCCGCAGCGCCACCGTCGGGGCCACCGCCTGGAGATAGGCCCGCGCCGCCTCGGCGGGGCCGGCATAGTCGCCGCAACGCAAGACGACGGTTTCGGCCGGCGGTTGGCCGGACCGCACCAGGGCGAAGCGGACATGGGTGCCGCCGATATCGGCGATCAGGGCGGGCTGCTCGGTCATGGACGTTTCCCCACCGGGGCCGTGGACGGAAATAACCTAGGCTCTTGGGTGGCGCGCATCGCCGCCGACCAGTTCGCGGTACAACTCCACATAGCGGGAAGCCGAGCGGTCCCAACCAAAATCCTGCGCCAGACCGGCGGACTGGACCCGACGCCAGTCTTCGGGCCGGCGATAGGCCGCCACCGCCCGTTCCACGCACCATTGCAGCGCCCCGACATTGGCGTGCTCGAAGGCGAAGCCGGTGGCAGTGCCGGTCATCAGGCTGTCATAGGTGGTGTCCACCACGGTATCGGCCAAGCCGCCGGTCACATGCACCAGCGGCACGGTACCGTAGCGCAGGGCGTAGAACTGGGTCAGGCCGCAGGGCTCGAAGCGCGACGGCATCAGCAGCATGTCGCCCGCCGCCATCAGCCGGTGGGCCAGGGGTTCGGAATAACCGATGCGCACCGCCACCTGGCGCGGGCTGTGCGCGGCGGCGGCCAGGAACGCCTCTTCCAGCGGGCGGTCACCGCTGCCCACCACGGCCAACAGCAC
>JAKAFA010000248.1 GCA_021818185.1 Pseudomonadota bacterium
CATGCTGGCGGGTGCGACCTATGGGGTGGGCGAGATCCCCTCGGCCTGGCTGGGCAAGCTGGACAGGGCGGTGGCGGAGGAAATCCGCGGGCAGGTGGCCGGTCTGCTGGCCCTGGCGCGCTGACGCGGGTCCTTATGGGGGATCGCAGGGCGGGCCGCCGGGGCGCGGGCACTGCTCGCCCACCGGCGCCGCATCGGCGGCCAGGCCGGCGACGGCATCCGGCAGGGCGACGGGCAGGGGTATGATGCCCTCCCGGTCGAGGAAGCGGATTTCGTTGGGGGTCAGGTCGTCGGCGGGAACCACGGCGTAATGCGGTCCGGCCGAATACTTCAGGATGGACCGCGCGAAATTGCGCAGGATCTGGTCGTAGAAGCGGCAACCCAGGAACAGGAAGCCGCGGCCCAGGCGGCGTTCCTTCACCGCGTCGGGAATCGGCGTTTGGATGTCGATCTCGGTCAGAACCTCGACATAGTCGGAATCCGAGACCAGAACGTCGCCGGTCGGCTGGGCGGCGCCGTGCGGCTTGTAGAGCAGGGTGGCCCAATCCTCGGCCGCCGCCGCGGCGCATTCGCCGCCGCCGCCGTCGTGGGCCCGCCACCAGGGGGCCTCGCCGGTCCGGCGCGCCTCGGACGCGCCCTGCATCCAGCCCCAGCGGGTGTCGGGCCGGCCGGCCAGCGCCGCCGCCATGGTGCCGTCGTACCAGGTGTCGACGATCAGCGGCACATCCGGCAATCCGGCCAGCCACAGATGGACCGGTCCGGGGCGCGGCACCTCCCGGAAGGCCTCGGCCACCAGCTTGTCCAGGGTCATGCGGTGGCGGTGGGTTTCGATGTACTGGGCGGTATGCCACAGGTTGTTGCGGATGCGCCCCGGCACCGCCACCCGCCCGGCCAGTTGGTGGGAGAACGCGCGGGCGCCGGTGGGCACCGGCGCCGGCTCGGGGCCCAGCGTCAGCACCTCGGGGCCGAGATAGGGGATCAGCCGCCCGGCGGCGACCATGCGGCCCAATTCGGCCAACCGGCTGGGGGGGACGGCGGGGGCGGCCATGTTATTCCCCGTCGTCGCTCAGTTTGCGGGCTTCCACGGTGATGGGCAGCGGCGTGTCGGTCGGCATCTCCGGCATCTGGAAGCGCCAGCCGTTGCCGATGCGGACTACCCCGCCCCACAGGCCGGGCCTCTCGCTCTCCACCACCATCTCCTCAAGGTCCTTCTTCGCGACGTAGATTTCGTAGCCGGACCCGGCCTTGCGTACGGTAACCTTCATGGAATCCCCTCCAGTTCCGCCCCGCGCATGCCGATCAGCAGGCCGCTGTCGACGAAATCGATGGCGTAGACGTAAAAGCGGTTGAGATAGGTGCCGACCGACTTGACGTAGCCGACTTCGCCGGCCGCGATCAGGAAGCTGCCGCGGCTCGCCTGCGGGTGGGTGCCGTCATTGCGGACCGCGTGGACGGCCCGCACCTTGTCCCCCGGCTCGAAGCGCGGCGGGCCGTAGAGTTCCGAGCCATCGGCCTCCATGTCAGTTCTCCGCGATGGCGGGTCGTCCCGACCCGCGCCGGATGAAAGCGGCCGCCTTCATCCTAGGCCGCCTTGACGATGCAATCGTCGACCGGGCAGACCGCCTGGCACTTGGGCGCGTCGCCGTCGCATTCGGTGCAGCTCTTGGCTTTGATGACGTAGACGTCGTTCTTCAGGGAAATGGCGCCGTTCGGGCATTCCAGTTCGCACGCGCCGCACGCGGTGCAGCTGTCTTCGACGATGGTGAGGGCCATGGGAAGCTCCTGTCGCTGAAGGGAAAATCAGGCGATGCCGCGGTCCTGTCCGGCCTGGCGTTGCGCGTACCAGGCGGCGAGGGCGGTCTCGATATACTCGGTGGCGTGGCCCTCGACCGCCTCGATGCCGGCCTTGGCCAGGTCCTGCTTCGGGCAACGGCCGATCTTGGCGACGAAGACCGCGTCGATGCCCGCCAGGGCGGCCAGGATGCCGTCCAGGCTGTCGTCGTCGCCCCAGCCGCCCTGGCAGTAATGCTCGACCTTGCGGTGGCCGACGAAGCGCACCCCGGCGGAATCCACCTCGTAGATCTGGAATTCCCCGGCATGGCCGAAATGCTGGTTGATGCGGCCGCCGCCCTTGGTGCACACCGCCACCAGCCGGGCCGGCTCCGCGCGGGAGGATCGGGACAGCCCAGCGGTGGCGGTGGCAGCGGCGGCGCGGCGGTCGGCCCGCTCGCGCTCGACGACTTCGCGGTACAGGCGCCGCGGTTCGGGATCGTAGGCCGGCGCCTCTTCGATCTTGCCCAGGGTGAAGTCCTGGGACAGGTCTTCGCCCAGCATGCCGACGGCGTCGGCCCGGCACTGTCGGCAATGGCGCATCAGATTGGCGCCGCCCTCCAGCCGGTCCTGCACCGCCTTCAGTTCGGCCGGCGACGGTCCGCGCTGGCCGGTCAGGCCGAACCGGGTGCCGTGGGCCGGGTCGGAAATCAGCGGCATGACATTGTGCAGGAAGGCGCCGCGCGCCTTGATGGCGGCGTTGACCTCGGCCAAGTGCCCGTCGTTGATCCCCGGGATCAGCACCGAATTGACCTTGATCAGCACGCCCTTCTCCGCCAGCCGTTCCAGGCTTTCCATCTGGCGCTCGTGCAGGATGCGGGCGGCCTCGACGCCGTGGTGGCGGCGGCCGCGGAAATAGATCCAGGGATAGATCCGCGCCCCGATCTCGGGATCGACCATATTGATGGTGACGGTGACGTGGTCGATGTTGTGCCCGGCCAGCGACTCGATGTGGTCGGGCAGGGCCAGACCGTTGGTCGAGACGCAGAATTTCAGGTCGGGCAGCGCCTTCTCGACCAGCCGGAAGGTGGCGAAGGTCTTGGCGGCGTCGTACATGGAATCGCCGGGGCCGGCGATGCCCAGTACCGACAATTGCGGCACCTTGGCGGCTACCGCCAGCACCTTGCGCGCCGCCTGTTCGGGCGTCAGCCGTTCCGAGGTGACTCCGGGGCGGCTTTCATTGGCGCAATCGTATTTGCGGTTGCAATAATTGCACTGGATGTTGCAGGCCGGCGCCACCGCCACATGCATGCGGGCGAAGTAATGGTGGGCTTCCTCGCTGTAGCACGGATGGTCCTTGATCCGCTCCCACAGGGCGGCCGGCATGTCCGCCGGCTCCGCCTTGGAACCGCAGGCCTGCGCACCGCAGCCCGAGGTGCCGACCCTGGCGGCGGTCTTGGCCGTCGTCACGCTGCTCAGGGGAATGATCAGTCCGGCCACCGCATCCTCCACCGTCGGGATTGGATATCCTTGGCTCTGCAAGGGCGATGCCAGATAATAAAGCGTGAAAAATCAATGTGTTGTCTTGGGTGTGCCGGATGTCGGGAATGCGACAGGGCGTCGGGACCGCAACAATGGCAGGGCTACAGCCGCTTGACCTCGACGCCGTGCTTCTTCAGGGCGTAGCCGATCTGACGCGGGGTCAGGCCCAGCAGGCGGGCGGCCTTGGCCTGCACCCAGCCGCACCGCTCCATGGCTTCCACCAGCCGCTCGCGCTCCGACAGGTCGTCATCCGCCGGCACGGCGGGGGAAGCGCCCGGCGGCAAAGGGTCCGGTGCCGCCGGGCGGGCGGTCGCGGCCGGTATGGGCGGCAGAGGCGCGTCGGCCGGCGGCTTCCACAGGGTGGCTGACAGGCAGACATCGCCGTGGCAGGCCAGGTCGGTGTCCTGGATTTCCTCGCCCTTGGCCATGGTGGCGGTGCGGTAGATGCAATTCTGCAACTCGCGCACGTTGCCTGGGAAGTTGCAGCGTTGCAACGCCAGGATGGCGCGGTGCGACAGGCCCAGGCTGCGGCTGTTCTCGGCGTTGAAGCGGTCCAGGAAGTGGCGGGCCAGTTGGGGGATGTCGCCGGTGCGCTGGCGCAGCGGCGGCAGGAAGATGGGCACCACGTTCAGGCGGAAATACAGATCGGCGCGGAACGAGCCCTCGGTGACCGCCGCTTCCAGGTCGCGGTTGGTGGCCGCCACCAGACGAACGTCGGTCTTGATGGTCTTGCTGCCGCCCACCCGCTCGAACTCGCCCTCTTGCAGCACGCGCAGCAGCTTGGCCTGGAAGGCCGGCGAGATTTCGCCAATCTCGTCCAGGAACAGGGTGCCGCAATTGGCCAGTTCGAAGCGGCCCTTGCGCTCGGCGACGGCGCCGGTGAACGCCCCCTTCTCGTGGCCGAACAATTCGGATTCCAGCAGGCTTTCGGTGAGGGCGGCGCAGTTGATCTTGACGAAGGGCTTGGCGGCGCGTGGGCTCAGCATATGGATGGCATGGGCCACCAGTTCCTTGCCGGTGCCGCTTTCGCCGCGCAGCAGCACGGTGGCCTTGGTGCCGGCCGCCTGGGCGCATTGGGCGATCACCCGTGTTATCGGTTCGGACTCGCCGATGATCTCCTTCAGGTCGGCGGCCGGGGGGGGCGGGCTGATCTCGGCCATCCGCTTTTGCAGGCGGGCGTTGTCCACCAGCAGGCGCTTGCGGTCGGCGGCGACCTTGCGGTGCAGCGCCACCGTCTGGGCGATCAGGGTGGCGACCATGGTCAGCATCCGCAGATCGTCCTCGAACACCTGGCGCGATCCCGGAATCATGGGCCGCTCGGCCGACAGGGCGCCGAAAGGGCGTTCGGTGGTCTTGACCGGAACGCAGAAGAAGGCGGTACCCTCGTCGTCCAGCGCGCCGCCCTGGGCGACGTAATCGGCCAGCAGCGGTTCGTCCGAGGCTTCGGGCGCCACCAGGGGAATGCCGGTGGCCATGACCGTGGCGACGGCGGCGGCCGGCCAGGCGAAGGCGCCGCCCCTGGCGTCGTTCAGCGACATGCCGGTCACCGCCGCCAGATGCGGCTTGCCGTCCTCTCCGGCCAGGATAACCGCGCATTGGCGCAGGCCCAGGAACGACGCCAGGATGTTCAGGGTATCGTGTAGCCCTTTTTCCAGGTCGAGGGTCGCCCCCAGGACCTTGCTGATTTCGTAGATGCCGCTCAGCGGCGAGGCGTGCGGAGAAAGGGACGAATTCATGGGCGGCCTCCGGTTGCACAGCGAGCAGCAAGCGCCGTGCCAGCTTCGGCGGCGGCCGATCCCCCGCGGCGGGGCGCCAATAGCCCATTAT
>JAKAFA010000249.1 GCA_021818185.1 Pseudomonadota bacterium
CCGTCCTTGCGGCCGTCGTTGCGTGCGGCGGCGAAGGCGGCGGCCATCAGGCCGGCGGCGGCGATCACCAGGAACGGCTCGGGCTTGGGATGCAGCGCCATCTTCAGGATGATCGCCTGGACAAAGGGGGCGGTCTGGGCCAGCAGGCCGGCCGCCAGCCCCCCCCAGGCGCGGGCCTGCCAGCCCAGCACCCACAGGGCGGCGCCCACCAGCAGGTAGATGACGGTGGTGGCGGCCACCAGATGGGCCTCGGGTGCCGCCAGCACGGCATCCACCACCGCCCCCGTCGGCGCCAGGGGATGGAGCGCGCGGATCACCACGGCGATCAGCACCTGGACCGGCGTGCCGGGATGGCTGACGTCGGTGGGCGCCAGGCCTTCGACGATCCGCAGCCCGTTGAGCAGGTAATAGTAATCGGGATCCAGGTTGAAGGCCTGCCAGAACGGCAGGCTGGCGGCGCGGGCGGCGAACAGCCCCACGACGAACAGGGCGGGAAGGATCCCCAACATCACGGAGTCGCGGCGGGATGGCTTCAACGGGAATCTCCAGGCTGGCGGCCGGCGGCTATGTCCCAAGGTGTAGCCGAGCCGGGCTGCCGGAGCAAGCCGCCCGGACCCGCCGACGCTCAGCCCCCCTTCCGGCGGCAATAAGGAATGGAGGGCCTCCGGCATGTAGTCGGGGACGGCCGCATCGATGGCAGGGAAGACTCCGGAGCGAGCCCGCGACCCGGAATCGCCGGTCCGTCATAGAGGGCCGGCTGGGGAGGGGGGCGGGCTTCCGCCTCTGTTCCGCCGCCGGTCAGGGCCTTCCTAGTCGATGACGCGCAACGTTATCGCCGGGCAGGAGCCGGCTGTGGGTGTTTGTTGTGAAATGCCGCGAAGCGCGTAAAAATTGTAAATGTTGGCATTGATTTCACATAACAAGGTTGAAGATCAGCAAGAGCGCCTGCGGAGAACAAATCAGTTGGACACCGCAGACACACGACAATTTTCCCTGCGCGCAAGGATATCTGCCGTAAACGAATCAACGCTCCACAATCTGGAGAAGAGAGCCTTTCGAAAGGCAGAGAAAATGGGGCTGCCGTGTCCTGCCCGCGCCGTCCATGCGTGCAATCTCATCGGCGATGTCACCGACGACGACCGTGTTCCGGTCTCCGATGATGACCATGGCAGCCCCCGTAGCGGATATGTGATGGGGCCGAACTTATAGCGAACATCGGAGCGCGGATCAATCGCGAAAATGGAGAAAATCGATCTAAATCAATATGTTGACACAAGGTGCGGGCGTGGGTCTGGGTGGCCGAATCGAGGTCTTCAAAATGAAACGCCCCGGCAGAGCGTGTTGAGCTCGCCGGGGCGGATTTCTGCGGTTTTCACCACATTACGGTTCGTTTTTGCCAACTTATGGTTCGCAACACGTGGGGGGCGCTCGCCCCCCGCCCTTACGAACACCCCGTCGTCCCGCCGCAGGTATCGCACTTCAGGCAGGTGCCGTTGCGGACCAGGGTGAAGTTGCCGCATTCGGGGCAGGCGTCGCCTTCGTAGCCCTTCATGCGGGCCCGGCGGATCTGTTCGGCGCGGGCGTCGAATTCCTGGAGCAGCGACTGGGTTTCCATCGCCATGCTGACCGAGGTCTCGCTGGTGGCCACCTGCACGGTGGCGGTTTCCGCCGTCTTCTGGACGCCGGCCGAGCGTTTGAGCAGCAGCAGGTTGGTCGAGCGCACATAGCCCTTCGACGCCACCCGTTCCACCACCGCGCCCAGTTGCTGGGCGGCGCCGGCCTCCAGGGTGCTTTCGGCGTTGCCGCGCCCGACGGTGTCGGGGGTCAGGTCGGCGGGCTCGACATGGGCCAGTTCGTTGCGGCCGAGATAGCTGATGGCCAATTCGCGGAAGATGTAATCCAGGATCGAGGTGGCCATGCGGATGGTCTCGTTGCCTTCGACCATGCCGCTGGGTTCGAAGCGGGTGAAGGTGAAGGCTTCGACGAATTCCTCCAGCGGCACGCCGTATTGCAGGCCGAGCGAGATGGCGATGGCGAAGTTGTTCATCATGGCGCGGAAGGCGGCGCCTTCCTTGTGCATGTCGATGAAGATCTCGCCCAGCTTGCCGTCGTCATATTCGCCGGTGCGCAGATACACCTTGTGGCCGCCGACGATGGCCTTCTGGGTATAGCCCTTGCGGCGGTCGGGCAGTTTGCGGCGGCTGGCCGCCATCACCCGTTCGACGATGCGTTCGGCGACGATCTCGGCGCGGGCGGCCAGCGGCTTGCCGGCCACCGCCTCCTCCAGTTGGCCGGCATCGTCCAGCAGCGCCGCCTGCAGCGGCTGCGACAGCTTCGAGCCGTCGCGGTAGAGCGCGTTGGCCTTCACCCCCAGGCGCCAGGAGAGCATGTAGGCCTCCTTGCATTCCTCGACGGTGGCGGAATTGGGCATGTTGATGGTCTTGGAGATCGCCCCCGAGATGAACGACTGGGCGGCGGCCATCATGCGGATGTGGCTGTCCACCGACAGGTAGCGGGTGCCGCTCTTGCCGCAGGGGCTGGCGCAGTCGAACACCGCCAGGTGCTCGGGCTTGAGGAAGGGCGCGCCTTCCAGGGTCATGGCCCCGGTGCAGAAGGTATTGGCGGCGTCGATCTCGGCCCTGGTGAAGCCGAGATGGGCCAACAGGTCGAAGGACAGGTCGTCGAGGCGCGCCGCCGGGATGGCCAGCGTTCCGGTGCAGAACTCTTCGCCCAGGGTGTATTTGTTGAACACGAACTTGATGTCGAAGGCGCTTTCCAGCGCCCCCTCGACCCGCTCCAGGGTGGCGGCATCGAAGCCCTTGGCGGCCAGGGTCTGGTGGTTCACTCCCGGCGCGCCGGCCAGGGTGCCGTGGCCGACCGCGTAGCGCACGATCTCGGCGATGTCGGATTCGCCATAGCCCAGGCTGCGCAGCGCCTCGGGCACCATGCGGTTGATGATCTTGAAATAGCCGCCGCCGGCCAGCTTCTTGAACTTCACCAGGGCGAAATCGGGCTCGATGCCGGTGGTGTCGCAATCCATCACCAGGCCGATGGTGCCGGTGGGGGCCACCACCGTGGCCTGGGCGTTGCGGAAGCCGTGGCGTTCGCCCAGCGCCAGCGCCTCGTCCCAGGCCTGGCGGGCGGCGGCGGTCAGTTCGCCGTCGGGGCAGTTGGCGGTGTCCAGCGGCACCGGGGCGATGGACAGGCCCTCGTAGCCGGTGGTCAGGCCATAGGCGGCGCGGCGGTGGTTGCGGATCACCCGCAGCATGTCCTGGCGGTTGGCGGCGAAGCCGGCGAAGCTTCCCAGCACCCCGGCCATCTCGGCCGAGGTGGCATAGGACGTGCCGGTCATCAGCGCGGTGATGGCGGCGATCAGGGCGCGGCCGCGGTCGCTGTCATAGGGAATGCCGTCGGCCATCAGCAGGCCGCCGACATTGGCGTAGCCCAGGCCCAGGGTACGGAACTCGTAGGACAGTTCGGCGATGCGTTCCGACGGGAACTGGGCCATCAGCACGGAAATTTCCAGCACCATGGTCCACAGCCGCACCGCATGGCGGAAGGCGGCGACGTCGAAGACCCCGTCGTCCCGGCGGAAGGTCATCAGGTTCAGGGACGCCAGGTTGCAGGCCGTATCGTCCAGGAACATGTATTCCGAGCAGGGATTGGAGGCGTTGATCCGTCCCGATTGCGGGCAGGTGTGCCATTCGTTGATGGTGGTGTCGAACTGGATGCCGGGATCGGCGCAGGCCCAGGCCGCTTCGCCGATCTGCTCCCACAGTTCGCGGGCTTTCAGGGTCGTCTTGACCTTGCCGTCGGTGCGGCGGATCAGGGGCCAGTCGCCGTCGGCGGCCACCGCCTCCAGGAAGCCGTTGGTCACTCGCACCGAATTGTTGGAATTCTGGCCGGAAACGGTGAGATAGGCCTCGGAATCCCAGTCGGTATTGAAGACCGGGAAGTGGATCTCGCTGTAGCCCTGGCGCGCGAACTGGATCACCCGCTGAATGTAGTTTTCGGGGATCATCACGCCACGCGCCGCCTGGATGGCCTGGCGCAGCCGCTGGTTGACCTTGGGGTCGAAGCGCCCGGCCGCGTCGGCATCGCCGCTTGGGCCGTCCCATTCGCGGCAGGCGGCCATCACCTCGTCCAGATGCTTGGCGGTCAGGCGCGAGCCGGCGACCAGGGCGGCCACCTTCTGCTCCTCGCGCACCTTCCAGCCGATGAAGTCCTCGATGTCGGGATGGTCGACATCGACCACCACCATCTTGGCGGCGCGCCGGGTGGTGCCGCCCGACTTGATGGCGCCGGCCGCGCGGTCGCCGATCTTGAGGAAGCTCATCAGCCCCGACGACTTGCCGCCGCCCGACAGCCGCTCGGTCTCGCCGCGCAGCTTGGAGAAGTTGGTGCCGGTCCCCGAACCGTACTTGAACAGGCGCGCCTCGCGCACCCACAGGTCCATGATGCCGCCCTCGTTGACCAGATCGTCCTCGATGGCCTGGATGAAGCAGGCATGGGGCTGGGGATGCTCGTAGGCGGATTTCGAGCGGACCAGTTTGCCGGTCTTGTAATCGACGTAGAAATGGCCCTGGCCGGGGCCGTCGATGCCATAGGCCCAGTGCAGGCCGGTGTTGAACCATTGCGGGCTGTTGGGCGCGCCCATCTGGCGGGCCAGCATGGCGCACATCTCGTCGTAGAAGGCCCGCGCGTCCTCTTCCCCGTCGAAGAAACCGCCCCTCCAGCCCCAATAGGTCCAGGTGCCGGCCAGGCGGTGGAACACCTGGCGCGCGCTGGTCTCGCCGCGGAAGCGTTCGGCCTCGGGCAGGTGCTCCAGCGCCTCGGCGTCGGGTTCATGGCGTTGCAGCCAGTGGGGCACGCCCTTCTCTGCCACCGGGCGGGTGGCGGCGGGCACGCCGGCCTTGCGGAAATACTTCTGGGCCAGCACGTCGCAGGCCACCTGCGACCATGCGTCCGGCACCTCGATATCGGCGGCCTGGAACACCAGGGAGCCGTCGGGGTTGCGGATTTCGCTGGTGGCGCGATGGAAGTGGAGACCGGCATAAGCCGATTCCCCGGCCTGGGTGAAGTGGCGCTGGACCCGCATGGTATCCCTCTGGCTGTTGCCGA
>JAKAFA010000250.1 GCA_021818185.1 Pseudomonadota bacterium
GTTTGCGTCAATGCACTAGCCGGCGGCAAGCTGGGGCGGCGCCGGCGAGCGCCCCGCCATCGTCAAAGATGCTCCGCCGCCCGCCAGCAGAGGCAGCTTGACCAAGTCGTTCGCAGACATGGGCCGACCGAACAGGTAGCCCTGGCCAGTACGGCAACCGAGATCGTGCAAGATCGAGGATTGCTCCCGCGTCTCGATGCCTTCGGCGACGACCGCGATCCCCAGCACCCTCGCCATGGCGATAATCGCCTGAATGATGGCGCGATCGTCGGAACTTGCAGCCGCATCGGCCACGAAGCTGCGGTCAATCTTCAATTCGTCGATCGGAAAGCGCCGCAGGTAGGACAGGGATGAGAAGCCCGACCCGAAATCGTCTATCGAAATGCTGATGCCGATAGATTTTGCCTCACGAAGCATGCGCTTTATGTCTCCCGCCTCCTCCAAGAGAACACTCTCGGTAATCTCGATCATCACGCGATCAGGTTTAAGGTTATATTTCCCGAGCAAGCGCTGGAGTACGCCCACGGGGTGGCCGCGCCGGAACTGGGCCGCCGAGACATTGATCGCAATCCGCGGTATTTCGATCCCAGCATCAAGCCAGTCCGCCATTTGACGGCAGGCGGCGTCGGCGACCCATTCGCCGAGGCGATCGATCAAGCCGATTTGCTCGGCAAGCGGAATGAAGCGGTTTGGCGGGATGAGGCCGTCATCGGGATGGAGCCAACGCACCAGCGCCTCGACACCGGCGACGCGGCCGCCGGCCAACTCGACCTGCGGCTGGAAGTGAAGCAACAGGTTGCCGTTGTCGATGGCCCGGCGCAGCCCGGCTTCCATCTTCAACCGTTCAGCGGCCGCCTGGTGGAATTGCCTGGTAAAGCGCCGGTAGGTGTTCTTGCCCTGCCCCTTGGCATGGTACATCGCCACGTCGGCGTTCTTGAGCAGGGTTTCGGGGTCGCCGCCATCGCTCGGGAAGAGGCAGATTCCGATACTGGCGCTGGGATGGATGTCCTGCCCGGACACCGTCAACGGTACCGCCAGCGAGGCGGCGATGCGCCCGGCCGCTGCTTCCGCCGCAGCGAGGGAGGTATCGTCGATGAGCAGCACAAACTCGTCCCCGCCGAAGCGGGCAACGCTATCCATGGCACGGACGCATTGGCGCAACCGGGCGGCAATCTCGACCAGAAGCGCGTCGCCCGCCGCATGGCCCAGCGAATCGTTCACCACCTTGAAGTTGTCGAGATCGACGAAGAGGAGGGAGAACTTGCCCCCGCTCCTCTCGTTTCGGGCAATGGTCTGCCGCAGACGGTCGAGGAACAGCGTCCGATTCGGCAAGCCGGTCAGGTCGTCATGGGTGGCAAGAAAGGCGACGCGCTGCTGGTTTTCCCTGGCCGCGGTGATGTCACTGAACATGCCGATATAGTTGGCAACCGCTCCGCTTCCGTCCTCCACGGCATTGAGCGTCAGCCACACCAGCCTCAAGTCACCGCTTTTCCGGCGGCACCAGATCTCGCCCTGCCACCGGCCTGTCTTGCAGAGAGAATCATCAATATTTTGATAGAGCGACGGATTATTTAGGTTGGATTTTAGGATGAGAGGGGTCGCACCGATGATCTCCTCGGGAGCATAACCGCTGATCGCCGCAAACGCGTCATTAAACGTCAAGATTCTTTGACGCGAGTCCGTCACCACGATTCCCTCCGCCGCCTTCATGAATACTTGCGACGACAGGCGGATATGCTCTGCCATTGTCTTAATATACTCAACATCTTCCTCGGGAAACGCCTGAGAAACCATTTTTCCCTTTGTACCGATTGCCCTGTCGTATAACTTATAAACCTCGCAATTAAGGCAGTTCGCGTCTTTCTGAGCCGTGATCCCTTGCACCTTGCCCCCGCACAAAGTACCGGCAATCGCCCAGCAGCTATGGCCAAGGCGTCGCTTGGATGCGATACACTCACCGAACTCAGCTACATTGAGGCCGCCGTTCTGACGGCCGCAGTTTTTGATATCCCAGCAATTCGCAAGAGGCCACGACATTTCGGAAGCTCCAGCATTGGCCGGCAATATTTTTACCGATTCCATCCACAAATGGACACGGCCAAGCTTGACACAATGTAGACTTGCCTCCAGCTCGCACCGAGCGGCCGTGATGGACGAAACTGCCTGCACCTCTCGCTGCCAACATTGCGATATAGGTCATACGGGAGCCGGCCGGCCGCGCGATACGGTGCCCCTCGCTCCAGGCCGGTGGCGCACCGCACCGCCCTCCGGGCAGCCGGTCCGCATTCGGCCTTGCCTTTTGTTTCCAAGGTAAACAATATCGGACGAGGACGATCCTTATCGGGGGGCATCATGCATCTTCCTGGCGGTGTGCCGACTTCCCATGCCGATACCTATGCGCGGGATCTGTTGCCGCCTGCCGCCGACTGGCCGCTGTTCGATTACTCCGCGCCCTTCCTGGGCGCCCTTCCCGACCGCCTGAACGCCGCCGCGGCGCTGATCGACGCCGCAGTGTCGGCCGGCTACGGCGGCAAGCCGGCCTTCATCTACGAAGGCGCGGTGTGGACCTACGCCCAGTTGCGCGACCGGGCCGACCGCATCGCCCGCGTCCTGGTCGAAGACATGGGACTGGTCGCCGGCAACCGCGTGCTGCTGCGTTCGGGCAATTCGCCGATGCTGGCCGCCTGCTGGCTGGCGGTGCTGAAAGCCGGCGGCATCTGCGTCACCACCATGCCGCTGCTGCGGGCCCGCGAACTGGCCTACATAGTGGAGAAGGCCCGCATCCGCCATGCCCTGTGCGAGGTCAGCCTGGCTGAAGAGGTGGAACTGGCCCGCGGCCAGCGGCCCGAGTTGGATCGGGTGGCCTATTTCACCCCCCTGGGCGCCGGCAGCCATGCCGAGGCCCGGCTGGACGGCGCCGCCGCCGGCAAGCCGGCCGGCTTCCCGGCCCATGCCACCGCCGCCGACGACATCGCCCTGATCTCCTTCACCTCGGGCACCACCGGCCAGCCCAAGGCCGCCGCCCATTTCCACCGCGACATCCTGGCGGTGTCCGAATGCTGGCCGCGGGTCTACCCCGTTGCCCACGACGAGGTGGTATGCGGCACCTCGTCCTTCGCCTTCGCCTACGGCGTGGCCTCGCTGCTGATCTGCCCGCTGCGCCACCGGGCGACGGTGGTGCTGACGCCGCGGCCGGCGCCCGACCTGATCCTGGACGCCATGGCGCGGCACCGGGTCACCTCGCTCTACGCCGTGCCGACCGCATTCAACGCCTTGCTGCCCGAACTGGCCGGCCACGACCTGGGCGCACTGCGCCAATGCAGTTCGGCCGGCGAGCACCTGCGCCCGGCCTTGTGGGAACGCTGGCGCGACGCCACCGGGGTGGCCATCGTCAACGGGCTGGGAATGACCGAGATGCTGGCCCATTTCCTGTCGGAAAGCCTGACGGTGGAGCGGGTGGGATCCACCGGCCGCGCCCTGCCCGGCTACACCGCCTGCGTACTCGACGACGAGGATCGTCCCTTGCCGCCCGGCCATCGCGGGCGGCTGGCGGTGCGCGGGCCCACCGGCTGCCGCTACCTGGGCGACCCCGACCGCCAGCGGGCCTTCGTGCGCCAGGGCTGGAATGTCACCGGCGACATTGTCGAGCAGGATGCCGATGGACGTTTCTGGTATGCCGAACGGGCCGATGACCTGATCGTGTCGGCCGGCTACAACATTTCCGCCCAGGAAGTCGAGGACGTGCTGGCCGCCCATCCCCGCGTGGTGGAATGCGCGGTGGTCGGCGTCCCCGACCCTGACCGCGGCAGCATCGTGCGGGCCTGCGTGGTGCTGGACGACCCGCGTGACGGCCATCCCGAGATGGCCCGCCAGCTTCAGGATTTCGTCAAGGCGACCATCGCGCCCTACAAGTACCCGCGCGACATCGTTTTCATGGATTCCCTGCCCCGCACGCCCACCGGCAAGCTCCAGCGTTTCCGCCTGCGCCAGGGCTGACCGTCAGTCGTGCAGCCGGTCCAGCAGTGAAAGGAGTTGCGCCTGTTCCTCAGGCGACAGCCGGCCGGCGAATTCGGCCTCGTGGGCCAGCACCAGCTCTTCCAGGCGGGCCAGCCGGTCCTGTCCCGCCGCCGTCAGGTGCAGGCTGTGGCTGCGCCGGTCGCGCGGCGAGGGCTGGCGGGCGATCAGGTCGCGCGCCTCCAACTGATCCACCACCTTGACGATGGCCGAGCGCTCGACCCCCATGGCCTCGGCCAGCCGGCTCTGGGCCAGGCCGGGATTGGCGGCGATGACCTGCAACATGCCGAACAGCGCCGGCGTGATGTCTTCGGCCGCCGTCACCCGGCGGGCGAAGTCGCGGAACATGGCCACCTGGGCTCGCCGCAACTGGTAGCCGATCAGCCGGGGCAGCAGGCCGCGGGCGACGGGGGAATCTTCGGTCTCGGCCATGCTCACCGCCCGGCCAGAACGGTGCCGAAAGCCTCGATGCCGCTGCCCAACGGCAGATCGTCGAAAGCGTGAAACGCGGTCTGGGCGAACAGGCGGCCGAGCCCGTCCAGCGGCCGGGGCCCGTCAGCCCAGGCCGCGCTCGCCGGATCGGAAAGGGCCATGGCTAGCATGCGGAAGACGCCTCATTTATACGATACCCATCCGGTATACCATCGGTATGATGACATTGATAGTCGGCGCGGCAGACGGGCACCAGCGGCCCTAAGCCGACGCGGGGCGAAAAGGAGGAAGGGAATGAGCGGACGGATTGCGGCGCGGCTGCGCGACCTGGGCCTGGAGCTGCCGCCGGCCGCGGCGGCGGTGGCCAATTACGTGCCTTTCGTGGTCAGCGGCTCGCTGGTCTTCGTCTCGGGCCAGTTACCGCTGGACGGCGGCAAGCTGGCGGTGAGCGGCCACCTGGGCGACAACGTGACGCTGGAGGACGGCATCCGCGCCGCACGGCTGTGCGCGCTGAACCTGCTGGCCCAGGCCGGCGCCGCGGCCGGCGGCGACCTGGACCGCATCCGCCGGGTGGTGCGGCTGACCGGCTTCGTCGCCTGCGCCCCCGGCTTCACCGACCAGCCCAAGGTGGTCAACGGCGCGTCGGACCTGAT
>JAKAFA010000251.1 GCA_021818185.1 Pseudomonadota bacterium
GGGTCAAGATGCATCTTCATCTGGAGTTGGAGCTGACCGCAAGGCTGCGCGAGGCGGCCGAGGAAGAGGCGATCCACGTGTTCGCCCGCAACCTGCGGGCCCTGCTGCTCCAGGCGCCGGCCGGCCAGAAGGCCGCCATCGGCCTCGACCCCGGCATCCGCACCGGGGTCAAGGGGGCGGTGCTGGACGGCACCGGCAAGCTGGTGGAGACCGCCACGGTCTATCCGTTCCCGCCCCGCAACGATGTCATGGGCGCGCTGACCACGCTGGCCCAACTGGCTCGCAAGCACAAATCCGAGCTGATCGCCATCGGCAACGGCACCGCCAGCCGCGAAACCGACCGGTTGGCTGCCGAACTGATCAAGCGCCATCCCGACCTCAAGCTGGAGAAGCTGGTGGTGAGCGAGGCCGGCGCTTCGGTTTATTCCGCCTCGGAACTGGCGGCGCAGGAATTTCCCGGCGTGGACGTCTCCTTGCGTGGTGCGGTGTCCATCGCCCGCCGCTTGCAGGACCCGCTGGCCGAACTGGTTAAGATCGACCCCAAATCCATCGGGGTCGGCCAGTACCAGCACGACGTCAACCAGCCCAAGCTGGGGCGCAGCCTCGACGCGGTGGTCGAGGATTGCGTGAACGCGGTCGGTGTCGAAGTCAATACCGCCTCGGCGCCGCTGCTGGCCCGGGTCGCCGGCCTGTCGCCGACCGTGGCCCGCAACATCGTGGAATTCCGCGACCGCAACGGTCCGTTCCGCTCGCGCGAGGCGCTGAAGCAGGTGGACCGCCTGGGGCCCAAGGCGTTCGAACAGGCTGCCGGCTTCCTGCGGGTACGGGAAGGCATCAATCCGCTGGATGCCTCGTCGGTGCATCCCGAAGCCTATCCGGTGGTGGAGCGCATCGTGGCGGCCACCGGCCGGCCGGTATCGTCGCTGATCGGCGACGCCGCCTTCCTGCGCGGGCTGAAGCCCTCCCAGTTCACCGACGAGCGCTTCGGCGAGCCGACCGTCAAGGACATCCTGCGCGAACTGGAAAAGCCCGGCCGCGACCCGCGGCCCGAATTCAAGACCGCCGCCTTCAAGGAAGGCGTCGAGACCATGGACGACCTCAAGCCCGGCATGGTGCTGGAAGGCGTGGTGACCAACGTCACCAATTTCGGCGCCTTCGTCGATATCGGCGTCCACCAGGACGGGCTGGTGCATGTCTCGGTGCTGGCCAACCGTTTCGTCAAGGATCCGCACGAAGTGGTCAAGCCGGGCGACGTGGTGACCGTCAAGGTGCTCGAGGTGGACCTCAAGCGGAAGCGCATCGCCCTGTCCATGCGCTTGGGGGAAACGGCCGCCCCGCCCCGCGAATCCAAGCCCCGCGACTCCCAGCGGACGCCACCAGGCCGCAGCTCCGGCCCGCGGCCGGCGCCGACCCCCGCGCCATCGGGCGGCGGCGCCCTGGCCGAGGCCTTCGCCCGCGCCCGCAAGAAGGGCTGAGACCGATGGCCACCCGCCGCCTGGCCGCCATGTTCGCCGCCGTCCTGGCCGCCCTGGTGCCGGCGGCGGGCCGTGCCGCGCCCGGCAACGATGCCTCGGTGGTCGTCGCGGTGGTGGCGGACATGACCGGGCCCGACGCCGTTGGGCCGCAGGACGCGGCCGACGGCTTCCGGCTGGGGATCAAGCAGCTGACCCAGCGCCTCGGCAATCAGGAAGCCCGGGTTGTGCGAATCGATGGCAGGGCCGACGTCGATTCCACGGTGGCGGCGGTCCGCCGCCTGCTCGACCAGGATCGCGTCAATTTCGCCCTGACCGCCCTGTCGCCCGCGGCCTTCGCCGCCATCCTCCCCCTGCTGGAGGAGCGGCACGTCTTCGTGATCAATCTCGGCCGCATGCCCGCCGCCATGGCCGGCGCGGGATGCAGCCCCTGGGTGTTCGATCTGGTCGGCCCCGCTGCCGGCCTGGACGAGGCGGCGGGGGTGCAGATGGCCCAGGACCAAGTCAAGCGGGTGGTGGTGGTTGCCCCGGACTCGCCCCTGTCGGCCGATGCCGTTGCCGCCCTCCAGCGCACCTTTCCCGGCCAAGTGGAGGCGGTGCTCACCCCGCGGCACGGCGCCGCCACCTTCCCCGCCGAACTGGCGCAATTGCACAAGCTGAAGCCCGATGCGATCTACGATCTGCTGACCGGCGGAATGAATGTCGCCTTCATGCGGGCCCTGGCGGCCGGCGGATTGCGTCCGCACATGGCGGTCTATGCGCCGTGGCCGGCCTTCGACCGGATCTACCTGCCGGCCATGGCCGACGGAGCGGTGGGGGCGGTCACCCTGGCGGTGTGGGCCGCCGATTTCGACAATCCCGCCAACCATCGTCTGGCCACCGAGTTCGAGGCGGAGTACGGCCGCGCACCCACCGCCTGGGCGGCGGCCGGCTATGACGCTTCGGCCCTGCTCGACGCGGCGCTGAAAATCACCAGGGGCCGCACCGACCGGGCGGACGCCCTGCGTGATGCGCTGCGCAATGCCGATTTCGCCTCGGTGCGCGGGACGTTCCATTTCAACACCAACCAGGGGCCGGTGCAGGCCTATATCGCCCGCAAGGTCGGCCGTGACGCCAGGGGCCGATTGGTCAACGCCACCGTCGGCGTGGTGGTCCACGACTGGCGCGACCATGCCGCCGCCGCCTGTCCGATGCGGTGGACGCCGGCGCCGCCGCCGCCACCCGCAGTCAAAGCCAAGCCGTCGGGACTCCTGCCGCTGCCGCCGCCGCCGGCGCTCAAATCCAAGCCCGCCGCCCCGGCCAAGCCGGCGGCTCGCCATCCCGCCCATTCGGACTAGCCGGCGGCCCAGTTTCGGTCCCCGGCCGGCCGCCCCTACACTCGCCGCCGGTCGAGGATGGCAGGGATGGCATGCGGCGGGTGGCGGCACTGATGGCGGCGATCGCGCTTACGCTCGCCGCGGCGCAGGCTGCCGAGCCGATCCGTTACACCGTGGCGATCAGCGGTATCGGCAACAAGGCGCTGGAGGATGCCGTCAAGGCCCAGTCCAATCTGGTGGCGCTTGAGGACAAGGGGGCGCCCAGCCTGACGGCGCTGCGGCTGCGGGCCGACGACGACCGCGGCCGCATTGACGCGGTGCTGCGGGCGGAAGGCTATTACGAGGCGCGCATCACCACTTCCGTCGACCGGGCGCTTAAGCCCGTGGCGGTGGCGGTAAAGATCGAAACGGGGCCGGCCTTTACCTTGGCCGCCTACGATGTGGAACTGCACGGCGCGCCGCCGCCCCAGCCGGTGTGGCCCGACCGGCTGGGGATCGAATTGGGCGGCCGCGCCCGGTCGGCCGCGGTGGTCAAGGCCCAGCAGACCCTGCTGCACGACCTGGCCGATCAGGGCTATCCCCTGGCCAAGGTGGCCGACCGCACGGTGGTGGTGGACCATCTGTCCAAGACCATGCGGGTGCGGCTGGTGGTGGAGGCGGGGGGGCTGGCCCATTTCGGCGAACTGCATATCGAGGGGCTCAAGCGGGTGACGCGGTCCTGGGTGCTGAACCGGGTGCCATGGAAGCCGGGCCAGCGGTTCAACGTCGCCCTGATGGAGGAATTCCGCAAACATCTGGTCGACAGCCGCCTGTTTTCATCGGTACGCCTGTCCACCGCCACGAAATTGGGTCCCGACGGCCGCTTGCCGGTCACCGCCGCGCTGACCGAGGCCAAGGACCGGTCCGTCGGCTTCGGCGCCAGTTGGTCTTCGACAGAGGGGTTCGGCGGCAATGCCTACTGGGAGGACCGCAACCTGTTCGGCGGGGCTGAACGCCTGCGCGCCGACCTGATTGCCAGCCAGATCCGCGATGCACTGGACCTGAGCTATACCGGCCCGGACTTCCTGCGGCCCAACCAGGACCTGATCGGCGCCGTCCAGGCCGAGGAAGAAACCACCGACGCCTTTTTCAGCCGTACCATCGGCGGCTCGCTCGGTCTGTCGTGGCTGCTGGCCGACATCTGGCGGCCGTCGGTTTCGGCGGCGATGGAGCGGACTCTGGAAGAACAGCGCAATGTCGGGGAGTTGCCGATCGGCCGAACCTACCTGCTGTTCTCCACTCCCATGGAACTGCGCCGCGACAGCAGCAACGATCTGCTGGACCCCAGCCGCGGCAACCGCCTGGACGTCACCGACCAACCCTTCTTTCGGATGTTCGGCTCATCGGCCAGTTTCAACCGGGCCGAGATCTACGACGCGCAGTACTTCCAGCTTCTCGACCGGCCGCGCCTGGTCCTGGCCAACTGGCAGCGGCTGGGCGCCATCCAGGGGGCCGGCATCCTCGATATTCCCGCGCTGCACCGATTCTATGTCGGCGGCGCCGGGTCGGTGCGGGGCTTCGGCTTCCAGATGGCCGGTCCGTTGGACCCGGAAGGCCGGCCGGTGGGCGGCCGGTCCGCCCTGTCTTTCGGCAGCGAGGTAAGGATCAAGGTCACCGACACCGTCGGCGTGGTCCCCTTCGCCGAGGGCGGGCGCTCCTATCTCGGCGCCTGGCCGACCCTTGACCAGCAGCTGTTCTGGGGCGCCGGCCTCGGGCTGCGCTACTACACCCCGATCGGGCCGGTGCGTGCCGACATCGCTTTCCCCCTCAATCCGCGGCCGGGAGTCGATTCGAAATACCAAATCTATCTCAGCTTGGGGCAGGCCTTTTGAGCGTGGGGAGGGGCGTCCGGCCGTGGTGCTATAAGGAACGGCATGTCTCGCTTCTGCCGGTTCGCCTGCGGATCGCTGGCCCTGCTTGCCGCCCTGACGGTGATTCCCGCCCGTGCGGCCGGGGGGGGAGATGGCGGCGCGGGTGGCTGGGGGGGCCGGCTGGCGGCGCGGCTGTTGGGCGATCTGGCCTCCGGGCCGGGCCGGACGGTGGAATTCCAGGACTTTCATACAGAGGGGCTGGGCACCCTGACCGCCCGCACCGTCACCGTGGCCGATGCGCGCGGAATCTGGCTGCGCATCGACCATCCCGTCCTTGACTGGCATCCGGGCGCGGTGCTCGACGGCCGCATTGACATCGAGTCCCTGACCGCCCGGCGCGTCGAGGTGCTGCGCCGACCCGCGGCGGCGGGCGGGAAGGGGGGAGGCGGCCTGCCGC
>JAKAFA010000252.1 GCA_021818185.1 Pseudomonadota bacterium
GGTCGCCGCCATCCTCATGGAGCAGTCCGACGAACGGCTGATCCCGCGTCGCTCCTACACCATCTCACGGGATGCGGTCCTATTTGCCGCCTCGTCCGCCGGCCCAGGGTGCGAGATGCCCCGGCCCGCGCCGTCAGCCCTTCCCGTGGCTCTTGCCGTTGGTGCGGCCGGCCTGCTGCACGCCCCGCAAATCCTTGATGATGGCGAAGGGCACTCCGTCGCGGCTGACGGTGGCGATCACCTTTCCGGCCAGCCAATGGTCGCAGCCCTGGCGTGGGGTGGCGATGAAGAAATCGGCCTGGTTCCATTCGGGCTCGGCGCGGAGCAGCGGATGGGGGGCGTCGCCCATCTGGGTCGCTTCACCGCAGATGGCCACCCGCCACGGCTGGGACCGGGTCAGGTGGTGGGCGATCAGGTATTGGCGCAGGTTCTGGGTGGCCTCGGCCAGCGAGGTTCCCCAGTATTCCATGTCGAACTGGCCGTGCGCTCCCCGGGGACCGCCCACCAAGTCGTTGTAGAAGGCATACTCGTAGGGGTGCAGCGCGGCGGTGGCCTGGACCTGCCGGAACGCACCGGCCGCAAGCAGGATGGTGCAGGCCGCCAGGGCGAACCGGCGGCCGGCGGCCAGGGCCAGGATGCGGTCGGCCGCCAGCCCGGTCAGCACCGCCAGCGGCGGCAGCACGAACAGGAAGTGGCGCTCGGCGTCGTACAGTTCCGGTTTGGTCGCCACCGCGTAGGCGACGGGAAACAGGGCGGCCAGCAGCACCGGCACCAGCCGGAGCGGCGGCGGCGCCAGGCGCCACCCCCGCTGCCGCCATGTCGCCACCGCCAGGGCGAGGCCGGCGGCCAGCAGGACCAGGACCACATCGGGCAGCTTGATCAGCACATAGACCGGCAGATAGCTGGCCGGGTGATAGGTCTCGCTGGTCTGGTGGCCGAAAAACAGGGTGACGATGCCGTTGCTCAGGCCCGAGAAGTGGGTCAGGGCGGCCAGCGGGTGGCCGATGGGCGCCACCAGGCCCCAGGGCCAGCAGACCAGCATCACGACCCAGGCCACCAGCACCAGCGGCAGCAGCACCCGTACGCCCAGCCCCGCCGCCTCGCGTCCGGCGCGCGCCCAAGTCCAGCCGGCAGCGGTGGTCCGAATGGCAAGATCGGCGGCCAGCACCGCCCCGACATAGGCCAGCAGCAGCACGCCGGCGATGCGTACGCCCAGCGCCGCCCCCACCGTCACCCCGAGCAGGATGGCCAAGCGCCGGGGCGGGCGCGGCAGGGTCTCGGCGATGCGGGTGGTGAGGTAGGTCGACCAGATGGCGGCGGCGGCGAAGGGGATGTCCTTGGGGTTGATGAACATCATGCCGTAATAGCTGGGCATCAGCGCCAGGGCGGCGAGCGACAGGACGCCGGCCCGCGCTCCACCCAGATGGCGCCCCAGCCGCCAGGCTCCGGCCAGGCCCAGCAGGCCGCAGGCTGCCTCCAGCAGGTGGCGGGTCGCCCAATGGGGGAAGGGGGAGTACTGGTTGGCCAGCGCGGCCACCGTGTCGAACAGGCCGCCGTAATAATAAAGGTCGCGGAAGCTCAGCGCCGAGTGGTCGGCGCCGTCGGTGCGGAACCACGATAGGATGTCCTTGCCGTAGACGTCCTGCACCTGGGCATCGAACCCGTTGCCGTATTGGCGGAAGGTGAGGGCGACCAACACGGCGATCCCCGCCAGCAGGACGATGCCCATCCGGTCCCAGCGCCGGTCGGCGGACGGGATGGCCCTAAACTCGGTCATGATTCCCCCTGAACGTGGTCTTCGGCCGGCAAACTGCCTAGCGATTCTGGCTAAAGCGGGGCGTTCCGACGGGGTAGAGCGGCGGAGCGCGGCGTAACTTCTACCCCGATGGGGCGGTCGTTTGCCAGATGGACATCGAGCCCGTGCGGGCCGGGCTCGATGATCACGTCGACCGTCTCGCCCGCCACGGTCAACCCCTCCAGCACCAGCCGGCCGAGGGGGGCGGGCAGGGCGGGGGAATGGAAACGCAGGGCCGGCGGTTCGGCGGAAACCTCCAGGCCGAGGACGGCCTGGAGCAACAGGAAGACGCTGGCCGCCGCCCAGGCCTGCGGCGAGCAGGAGACCGGGCAGGGAATCGGCGGCTCCTCCGGCTGGCGGGCGAAGCCGCAGAACAGTTCCGGAAGCCGGCCGAGGGCGGTGGCGGCGGCGAACAGCCCGTCCATCAGCCGGCCCGCCTCGGCGGTCAGGCCGTAACGGGCCAGTCCGGCGGCGGCGATGGCGGTGTCATGCGGCCAGACGGCGCCGTTGTGGTAGGCCATGGGATTGTAAAGCCGCTCGCCCGCCGCCAGGGTGCGCAGGCCCCATCCGGTGAACAGGGCGGGCCCCGTCAGGGCGTCCGCCACCCGCCGCGCCCGGTCGGGGCTGGCGATGCCGGAGAACAGCACATGGCCGACATTGGAGGCGAGGACCCGGCACGGCCGCTTGGCCCCGTCCAGGGCCAGGGCGTAGGTGCCCCTGTCTTCCATCCAGAACGCCTGTTCGAAGCGGGCCTGCAACTCCGCCGCCTCGGCGCGCAGCGTGGCGGCCCGTCCGGCCAGGCCAAGGGACTCGGCCACGTCGGCCGCCCCCAGTTTGCCGGCATAGACATAGGCCTGCACCTCGGCCAGGGCGATGGGGCCCTCGGCCAGGCTGCCGTCGGCATGCATCACCGCATCCTCGGAATCCTTCCAGCCCTGATTGAACAGGCCCTGCTTCCAGTCGCGGTCGGCGGCGGTCTGCGGTCCGGCATGGCCGTATTCGACAAAGCCGTCGCCGTCGCGGTCGCCCCAGCCGTCGATCCAGGCCAGGGCCCGTTCCAGATGCGGCCACAGCCGTTCCAGCAGCGGCCGGTCAGCGGTGCGCCGCCAATAGGCGGAGGCCAGCATCAGAAACAGCGGCGTGGCATCGGCGCTGGCATAGGTGCAGGCATAGGGGATCTCGCCCAGGGCGCCCATCTCGCCGTCGCGCCGTTCGTGCAGGATGCGGCCGGGTTCGGCGTGGCGGGCGGGGTCCATCCCGTCGGCCTGGGTTTCGGCCAGGGTCAGCAGCACGGCGCGGGCCGGCGCCGGGTCCAGCCACAGGCAGGACAGGGCGGTCAGGATGCCGTCGCGGCCGAACAGGGTGGAAAACCACGGGACCCCGGCATAGGGATAGGGGCCGTGGGGGGTGGCCGTTTCCAGCATGCGCAGATCGGCCGCCGAGCGCGCCACCCAGCGGTCGAACTGCCGGTCGCCGCTGTGCAGCCGGATGGGGCGGGACGCTGATTGCGCCTGGAGTTGCCCGAGGGCGGCGGCGAAGGCGGCCTCGGTGGGCGCGACCGCTTCGCCGTCGAAGGCGACGGTATACAACAGCTCGGCCGGCCGGTCCGGCTCCGGGCACAGAAGGAAGCGCACCCGGTCGTCGGCGATGGCATGGGGAGGCGGGGAAAACGCCACACGGGTCCGGCGGTCCACGCCGTCCAGCCCGCTATAGCCCAGCGTGACACTCTCGGGGTCGACCTCCAACCACGCCTGGCCCCGCCGCAGGCGCTCGAAGCCGCGGACCTCGAACACGTCGGCGAAATCGGCGGCGAACCGCGCCGCCAAGTCCAATTCGGTGGCGGCCGGGCTGAACCGGTCCAGCCGCAGGGCGCCATAGAGGGTCCCCTGCCACAGGAAGGCCCGGTGCAGGACATGCAGCCCGCCATCGGAGCTGGCCAGGTGGGTGCGGAGCACCGGCGCCGAGTCCTCAAGCCCGGCGGCCAGCACCACCGGCTCCTCCGGCGCGAAGCACCACTGCCATTGCGACAGCCGGCGGGTGCCGCGGTGATAGACGCCCTGGCCATCCGGCCCCGCCGGCTCGATGTCGCCGCGGGGGCCGAAAACGGCGAAGCTGTCGCCGTGTTTGATGGTCAGTCGCGGCATTCCTACCTCTCCCGGGCCCGCCTTTCCGGGGCTTGCGGCCAGGGGCGGCGGGAGGTCACGGCTTGGCCTGCGGCGCCGGAACGGCGGCTGTCTTGGCGGCCCGAATCGCCTTGACCGGCGGGACGGCACCGGCAAGGGCCATGGTGGGAAGCGGCAGGTTGGCCAGTGTGCAGACGCCAGGCGGGCAGGGGGCAAGCTGCGATAGGCCGCGCAATTCCCAGCGCGTGCCGCGCGTGCGCATCAATTCGTCGCGGCTGGCCGCGTTGAAGGCCATGCGCCCCAGCACCCGGACGCGCCGGCCCCGCAGCCTTTGCAGGGCGGGCAGGCCCCCCATGGCGCGGATTGCCGCGGCGGGCACGACGGCGACCACGGCGCGATGGCGGGCGGCGATTCCCTTGAGTCCGACCGGGCGGCGGCTGGCCAGCCACAGGCGATAGGCGGCCTGGGGCGGTTGGCAGGGCGCCGCGGCGGTGGTGGTCCGCCGCACCCGGATCAGATAACCGATGGTCGCCGTCATGTCGCCTTCCATGCTGGCATCCGGCCGGTCGGGCAAGGCCCGGACCTGGGCCAGGCTGAGCCGCCGCGCCGGCCGGTCCGGCAGATTGGCCTTGGGGCATGCCGCGGGGGCCACCGCGGCGGCGGCCGGTCCGGCCATGCCGGCCAGGCCGAGGATGAGCAGTGCGGCGAAGAGCGGGCGCACGGTGTCGGCGATCTCCCTGGTAGGCGATGCGGCCGGCGGTAGGGCCGGCCCAAAGCGGGATGGATCGCTACACTCTACCCCGAATGTGGTCATTCCTGGGCAAGGAAAGAGCGGTGGCGGCAGATCAGTTGTAGAGCTTGATGGCGCCGGCCACCGCGTCGGCAACGTGTTCCTTGGCGATGATGCCGAGAACGTCCTGCGCCCGGGCCGGTCCGCCGTCCCGCACCACCACCACCACCGCCACCGCCACCGCCACCGCCATCGTCGCGCCTTGGTCCCATAGCCGCCCGATGACGTCGAACATGACGTCGGCTTCGCCGACCACGATAAATCCCCGGTGGGCGACATCGCGCAGCCGGGTGCCGGTTTCGGCCGCTTCCAGCCCGCGGCGCAGGCCGGTATTGGCCCGGAGTACCCCGATGACCCGGTCGTTTTCCGTCACCAGGACATGCCGG
>JAKAFA010000253.1 GCA_021818185.1 Pseudomonadota bacterium
GGTCGTGGGCCAGGGCCAGGGCCTCGGCCAAATCCTCGTCCAGACCCAGAACCCGGCTGATGGACCGCGCGATCTGCGCCACCTCCAGGGAATGGGTCAGACGGGTACGGAAATTGTCCCCTTCATGGTAGACGAAGACCTGGGTCTTGTACTGCAACCGCCGGAAGGCCACCGAGTGGATGATGCGGTCCCGGTCGCGCTGGAACGCGGTGCGGGTGCGGCTCTCCGGTTCGGGATGCAACCGTCCGCGCGTTTCCTCGGGCCGGCTGGCGAAGGGCGCAAGAGCATGCGAACGGACGAAAAGGTTGGCGCTCATCCCCGGACAGTACAAGCCGCCGGGCTTGCCGGCAAGCCCGACCCACACCAGATCTTCCGCAGCCCGCGCCAAGGGTGATACCCTGCCTGCCAACATGTTCCCACCGAAGGTACCGATCCATGGCCGAAACCGCGCTCGCCTCCCCGCCCAGCCTGTCGCTCACCGAAAGCGCCGCCGACCGCGTGCGGACGCTGATGGAGATGGAAGGCAAGCCCAACCTGATGCTGCGGCTGTCGGTCTCGGGCGGCGGCTGCTCGGGCTTCCAGTACGGCATCACGCTCGACGATTGCGTCAACGAGGACGACCGGGTGTTCGAACAGCACGGCGTGGCGGTGGTGACCGATGAAACCTCGCTGGAATTGCTGAGCGGCACGGTGGTGGATTTCGTCGAGGACCTGATGGGTGCCTCGTTCCAGATCCGCAACCCCAACGCCAGTTCGACCTGCGGCTGCGGCAGCAGCTTCTCGGTCTAATCCATCGCCCTCAAGCGCCGGTCGCGCGCTTGGGGGCGAGGTTTCCTTATTGCGTCTTCAGCAGCAGTTCCCCGCCATGGCGATCGATGGCATGCACGGTGCGGGGGGTGGCGGGGTCGAGGGCATAATCCACCGAACGACCATAGGCCCTGCCGGCATCACGGCTTTCATCCACCAGCAGCCCCAGGACAGCGGCACCGCCGGTCACCACCACCAGGGCGGAATTGGCCCAGATCCAGCCGTCGGCGGTGGCATCCAGGGTATAGGAGGTGGGGCGGTAGCCGGGAGCGGTGCAGGTCACGCTGACCGGGGCGGCGGAATTGGGCACGCTCAGCCGGCCGGGCGTCGTCACCACGGCATGAAACCCGTCATGGCCACGCAGGTCGCAACGGGCCACGCGCGGATGGGTATTGATGGCCACCGTCGAGGTGGTCGAGCCGAGCAGCGAAGCGCAGCCACTGGCTCCCACCGCCGCCATCAGCGCCACCCCCCGCCGCGACCACCGACCCGCCATCGCCGTACCCCTGCCGATCAGATGCTCCCGCCCTTCTCCCAATTCAACTATCCCAGAGAGCAGAGGGGCACGCAAGCCGATGTCAGGCGGTGGGGCGGGCCGCCACCCCGCCATCCGCACCGTAGATCAGGCGGGCGCGTTTCTCGAAGGCGTGGACCATCAGCCGCACCGCCTCGTTGAACACCGCGCCGATCAGGGTCTGGAGGATCCGCGAGCGGAATTCGAAATCGACGTAGAAATCGATGATGCAGCCGCCATCGGGTGCCGGCTCGAAGCGCCAGTGATTGTCGAGGTGGTGGAACGGCCCTTCGGTATAGGTGACGTCGATGCTCTGGCCGGCGCGGTCGAGCGTGACCTTCGAGGTATAGCGCTCGCGCACCATCTTGAAGCCGATCACCAGATCGGCGAAGAACACGTCGCCGGCGCGGCGCCGGATGCGGGCGGCGACGCACCACGGCAGGAATTCGGGATAGCGTTCGACATCGGCCACCAGATCGAACATCTGGTCGGGGGTGTGGGGCAGATGGCGCTTCTCGGCATGGGTGGGCATCTCACCCTCCGGCGCGGGCGGCGCGGGCTTGACGCAGTTCGGCGAAATCGCGGTCGGCGTGGTGCGACGAGCGGGTCAGCGGCGATGCCGCCACCATCAGGAACCCCTTGGCGCGGGCCATCGCCTTGTAATCCTCGAATTCCTCGGGTGTGACGAAGCGGTCGACGGCGACATGCTTGGGGGTAGGCTGGAGATACTGGCCGATGGTGATGAAATCAACCCCGGCCGCGCGCATGTCGTCCATCACCTGCAACACTTCGCCGCGGCTCTCGCCCAGCCCGACCATGATCCCCGATTTGGTGAAGATGTCGGCGTCGTGGGCCTTGACCCGGTCCAGCAGCCGCAGCGACTCGAAATAGCGCGCCCCGGGACGGATGCCGGGATAGAGGCGCGGCACGGTTTCCAGGTTATGGTTGAACACGTCGGGCCGGGCGACGGCCACCGCCTCGACGGCGCCGGCCTTGTCGCGGAAATCGGGGGTCAGCACCTCGACGGTGCAGTCCAGGCCGCCGGCCCGGATGCCCTCGATGCAGGCGACGAACTGGAAGGCGCCGCCATCGGCCAGGTCGTCGCGGTCCACCGAGGTGATGACCACATGCTTGAGCCCCATGCTCCGCACGCTTTCCACGAGGTGGACCGGCTCCATCGGATCGACGGCGCCGGGCTTGCCGGTCTTGACGTTGCAGAAGGCGCAGGCCCGGGTGCAGGTGTCGCCCAGGATCATGAAGGTGGCGTGCCGGTGCTTCCAGCACTCGCCGATATTGGGACAGGCCGCCTCTTCGCACACCGTATGCAGGTTCTTGTCCCGCATCAGCCGGCGCACCTCCGCCGCCTCTTCCGAGGTGGGAGCCTTGACGCGGATCCAGGCCGGCTTGCGCGGGCTGGGGTTGTCGGGCCGATGGGCCTTTTCGGGATGGCGCAGGGAGGTGTCGGTCATGGTCTGGATATCGGCCAGTCGCCCCGGCAGGTCAAGTAAATCCTTGATCCGCCGGCCCGACCGTCCGCCTGATAATGGGTTGGACTAGAAGTGAATGGCCCGCCCATAGGCGTCAAGCACCGCCTCGTGCATCATTTCGCTCAAGGTGGGATGGGGGAACACCGTGTGCATCAATTCCGCCTCGGTGGTTTCCAGGGTCTTGGCAACGGCATAGCCCTGGATCATCTCGGTCACCTCGGCGCCGATCATGTGGGCGCCCAGCAACTCGCCGGTCTTGGCGTCGAACACCGTCTTGACCAGCCCCTCGGTCTCGCCCAGCGCGATGGCCTTGCCGTTGGCGATGAAGGGGAAGCGGCCGACCTTGACCTGATAGCCCTTTTCCTTGGCCTTGGCCTCGGTCAGGCCGACGCTGGCCACCTGGGGATGGCAATAGGTGCAGCCGGGAATCTTGCGGACGTCGAGCGGATGGACGTCCTTCAGCCCGGCCATCTTTTCCACGCAGATGATCGCTTCGTGGCTGGCCTTGTGGGCCAGCCAGGGCGGGCCGGTCAGGTCGCCGATGGCGTAGATTCCCGGCTCGCCGGTCTCGCCCCATTGGTTGGTCACCACATGGGTCCTCTCGACCACCACCTTGGTGCCCTCCAGGCCGATGTTCTCGACGTTGCCGACGATACCCACCGCCGAGATCACCCGGTCGGCGACGATCTCGCTGGCCTTGCCGCCGGCCTCGACGGTGACCGCCACCTCGGCCGCCGATTTGCGCAGGCCCTTGACGGTGACGCCGGTCAGGATGCGCATGCCCTGCTTTTCGAAGGATTTGCGGGCGAAGGCCGAGATTTCCTCGTCCTCGACCGGCAGGACGCGGTCCATCACCTCGACCACCGTGACCTCGGCGCCGAGCGCGTTGAAGAAGCTGGCGAACTCGATGCCGATGGCCCCCGAGCCGACGACCAGCAGGCGCCTGGGCACGGTGTCGGGAACCAGGGCCTCCTTGTAGGTCCACACCAGCTTGCCGTCGGGCTCCAGGCCGGGCAGCACGCGGGCCCGGGCGCCGGTGGCCAGCAGGATGCGCGGCGCGGTCAGCACCGCCTTGCCGTCCACCGTCACGGTGTTCTTGCCCGACAGCCGGCCGCTGCCTTCGACCACGGTCACCTTGTTCTTCTTCAGCAGGTGGCGCACGCCGGCCTGCAACTGGCCGGCCACCGCCCGCGACCGGGCGACGATCTTGGCCAGGTCGTAGCCCACCGCCCCGGCCGACAGGCCGTAGGATTCGGCGTGGCGCATCGAGCGCAGCACGTCGGCCGAGCGCAGCAGCGCCTTGGTGGGGATGCAGCCCCAATTGAGGCAGATGCCCCCCAGGTGCTCGCGTTCCACCAGGGCGGTGCGCATCCCCAGTTGGGCGGCGCGGATGGCGGCGACGTAGCCGCCGGGACCGCCGCCGAGCACGACGAGGTCGAAACTGTTGTCGGGCATTCTCTTCTCCACGAAGCTCATGGCGTCCCGCTCCTTACAGGAGCATGGACAGCGGGTCCTGGATCAGCGCCTTGAACGCGGCCAGGAACTCGGCGCCGACCGCGCCGTCCACCACCCGGTGGTCGACCGACAGGGTGCAGGTCATCACCGTGGCCACCGCCAGGACGCCGCCCTTGACCACCGGCCGCTGTTCGCCGGCCCCCACCGCCAGGATGCAGCCCTGGGGCGGATTGATGATCGCCGCGAATTCCCGCACGCCGTACATGCCGAGATTGGAGATGGTGAAGCCGCCGCCCTGGTATTCCTCGGGCTTGAGCTTCCCGTCGCGGGCCTTGGCGGCCAGCGCCTTCATCTCGTTGGAAATCTCGGCCAGCCCCTTGCCGCCGGCGCCGCGGATCACCGGGGTGATCAGGCCGCCCGGCGTCGCCACCGCCACCGAGACGTCGATTTCGGTGTAGCGGCGGATCGCCTCCTCGCCCCAGGCGGCGTTGGCGGCCGGCACCTTCTTCAACGCCAAGGCCACGGCGCGCACCACGAAGTCGTTGACCGACAGCTTGTAGGCATCCGAGCGGGCGTTGAGGTCGGCCCGCACCTTGAGCAGGGCGTCGATCTCGCAATCGATGGTCAGGTAGAAATGCGGCACATTCTGCTTGGCCTCGGTCAGGCGCCGCGCGATGACCTTGCGCATCGAGGAATTGGGAATCTCCTCGTAGGCCGGTTCGAACGGCGAGGGCGCGGGTGCGGCCGGCGGTGCCGCCGGAGCGGCGGCCGCGACGGGCGCCGGCGCCGGCGCCGGCGCCGGGACGGCGGGTCCGGCCTTCAACG
>JAKAFA010000254.1 GCA_021818185.1 Pseudomonadota bacterium
CGCCAATGGCTCATCTCGTCGCCGGCCTTGGCCATGCGCTTGGCCACCACCTCGGCGCTGTCCTGGGCGCGGGTGGTCAGGCGGCGTTCCAGTTCCACCACCGAGGGCGGCAGCACGAACACCGAAACCAGATCGGCCCGCGCGTTCTGGGCCAGTTGCTGGGTGCCCTGCCAGTCGATGTCGAACAGCACGTCGCGCCCGCCGGCCAAAGCATCCTCGACCGCCGCCTTGGGGGTGCCGTAGAAATTGTCGAAGACGCGGGCGTGTTCCAGGAAATCGCCCGCCGCCACCATGCGCTGGAAGCGCTCGACGCCGACGAAGTGGTAGTCGCGCCCGTCCACCTCGCCGGGGCGCGGCTGGCGGGTGGTGGCCGACACCGACATGGCGATGTGGGGATCGCGCTCCAGCAGGGCGCGGGAAATGGTGGTCTTGCCCGCCCCCGACGGCGAGGATAGCACCAGCATCAGGCCGCGGCGGCTGACGGTAGGAAGATTGGCGGGCGGAAGCGTCATGGCCGTCTCACTCGATATTCTGGATCTGCTCGCGGAACTGGTCGATCACCGCCTTGAGGTCGAGCCCGATCCGCGTCAGGTCCACATCGGCCGACTTCGAACACAGCGTATTGGCCTCACGATTGAATTCCTGCGATAGGAAATCCAACTTGCGCCCGACCGTCCCGCCGCCGGCCAGCAGATCGCGGGCGGCGGCGACATGGGCGTCCAGCCTGTCCAATTCCTCGCGAACATCGCCCTTGACGGCGATCAACGCCACTTCCTGGGCGATGCGCTCCTCGGGCAGGGCGGGGGCGGCCTCCAGCACGGCGGCGACCTGGGCCTTCAACCGGTCCCGCACCGCCTCCGGCCGCAGGGCCGCGCTGCGGCCTGCCCGGCCGGCCAAGGCGGCGATCTCGTCCAACTGCCCCGACAGGACCGAAGCCAGACGGGCGCCTTCGGCGGCACGCATGGCCGCCAACTGGCCCAGGGCCTCTTCCAGCGTCGCCTTCATGGCGGCTTCGCGGCCCAGGCGCACCGCCTCGGCATCGACCTCTTCGGCCGCCATGGGTTCGATCACGCCCTTGACCGCCAGCAGCCCGTCCCAGCGGGCCGGAGCGACGCCGGGAAACCGCGCCTGCCAATCCTGGCACACCGCCAGGATCTGCTCCAGCAACGGCGTGTTGACCCGCACCGCCGGCGCCTCGGCGATGCGGTCCACCGTGAGGGTCAAGTGCACGTTGCCGCGCTTGAGCAGGCGGGCGGCGGCCTCGCGGGCATAGGGCTCCAACGCGTCGTGCCCGGCGGGCAGGCGGATGCGCAGTTCCAGGCCGCGGCCGTTGACGCTTTTCGCCTCCCACACCCAGGTTACCTGGGCATCGCGCCCCTGCGCACGGGCATAGCCGGTCATGCTGGCGACGGACAGGGCAGCCTCCCATTGCGAATGTCGTTCCGGTTTATAGCCGGGGCCGGACGCGGCAACAACCGTCCTTCCGCTTCGGCCGGGCCGGGGTTATCCTTTCGGCATGAAGGAGAGGCGCCGGCCCGGGCGGGGCCGCAACAACGCGGTGGTCGAGGTCGTGATGCGGGTCCCCGCCGACAAGGTGGACGCCCTGCGCAGCTATGCCGGCCGCATCATGCGCGTGCGCAGCCCGGCGACCCGCGACGACATTCTGGCCCGCCTGCGCGCCCATCAGGATCTGTTCCAGCGGTTCGGGGTCAAATCGGCCGCCCTGTTCGGCTCGGTGGTGCGCGACGAGGCCAAGCCGCTGTCCGACGTCGACCTGATGGTCGAGTTCTTTCCCGGCCAGCCCGGCGGCCTGTTCCGCTATGTCGAACTGAAGCACGCCCTTGAAGGCCTGCTGGGGCGGCCGGTCGACCTGATCACCAAGGGGCACATCAAGCCGCGGCTCAAGCGGCGCATCCTGGCGGAATGCCTGCCGGTGTTCGGCGAGGAGGCCTGCGAGGCATGAGTTCCAAGGACTGGCGCGTGCGCGTCGAGGACATGCTGGAGGCCATCGAACGCATCACCCGCTACGTCGAGGGCATGAGCCTACGCCAGTTCCTGGCCGACGACCGCACCCAGGACGCGGTGATCCGCAACCTGGAAGTGCTGGGCGAGGCCTCGAAGCGCATCCCCGCCGCCATCGCCACCCGCCATCCCGAAATTCCCTGGTCGCGGATCGGCGACATGCGCAACATCCTGGTGCATGAATACCATTCGGTCGATCCCGAGATCATCCTGGATACCGCCCGCCACGACCTGCCGCCGCTGGTCGCCCCCCTCAAGGCCCTGCTGGCCGATGCCGGGGCCCTGCCGTGATGCCGCCGGCCGTCGTCCTGATCACCGGCGCGTCTAGCGGCATCGGCGAGGCGCTGGCCCGCGCCTATGCCCGCCCCGGCGCCACCCTGTTCCTGTCGGGGCGCGACCTCGCCCGGCTGGTCTCGGTGGCCGAGACCTGCCGCGCCAGGGGTGCGCGGGTCGAGGCCCAGGTGGTCGACGTGGCCGACCGCACAGCGATGGCGGCGTGGATCGCCGCCGCCGAAGCCACGGCCCCCCTGGATCTGGTCGTCGCCAATGCCGGCATCTCGGCGGGGACCGGCCTGCTGGAGGAATCCGCCGACCAGGCGCGGCGCATCTTCGCCGTCAACCTGGACGGCGTGCTCAATACCGTGCTGCCCGCCCTGCCGGCCCTACGCGCCCGCCGACGCGGGCAGATCGCCATCGTCAGCTCGCTGGCCTCGTTCCGCGGCCTGGCCGGCGCGCCGGCCTACGCCGCCTCGAAGGGCGCCATCCGCCTATGGGGCGAAGGCCTGCGCGGCGCCGTGGCCGCCGACGGCATCGGGGTGTCGGTGATCTGCCCCGGCTTCGTCACCACCCGCATGACCGCAAACAACCGCTTCCCCATGCCCATGCTGATGGATTCCGACCGCGCCGCCGCCCTCATCGTCGCCGGGCTGGCCCGCAACCGGGGGCGCATCGCCTTTCCGCTGCCCATGCGGGCCCTGACCTGGCTGTTCGCCGCCCTGCCCGACGCGCTGGCCGATTCCATCGCCCGCCGCCTGCCGAAGAAGGGGGGCTGATCGGAAGGGCGCGGCGGAAATGCCGAGGGCGAACCGGCCCGATTTCCGGGGAGCGGCACCGCTGTTATGCTGCCGGATGGCAAGACCGCCGGGAGCCGTCGATGACCAGCGAGCTGATTACCGGGCGCAGCAAGTTCGAACTTCGCAAGCGCCTTCTGGAAACGCCGATCCGCCTCGGCCAGTTGGATTTCAACGGCAAGTGCAACGCCAAGTGCTGGTATTGCCCGGTTCGCTACGAAGGCAACCCGGCGGACTTCGCCACCCACATGCCGATCAAGGATCTTACCCACCTCCTCGCCAACCTGCGGGCGTCTCCCCTGATCGCGCCGGACTTCAGTTTCGTCTACACCTCGCATTACAACGAAGTGCTGCTTTACCGGCATTTCGATGAAATGATCGACGTTTTTCGCACCCATGGCTTCGCCACCATGGTGCTGTCCAACGGCACCCCTTTGACGCCGCAGAAGACCGACACCATCCTGGCCAACACCGACGTCATCAGGGGGATCTGCCTCAACATCCCCGCCATCGAGAAGACCGACTGGTGCCGCAAGACCGGCCTTTCCGCCGCGGCGCACAAGCGGTTGATGGAGAACCTGGATTACATCCACGGCAAGATCGAGCTGACCATCCAGATCAACTACGATCCCAACAGCGGCGGCTACTTGGATAAAAGCATCGGCACTACCGAAGACGAAGGGAACGCCATCGCCGAGGCGTTCAGGGAAAGATATCCCAAGTTCAACATCAGCCCGTACCCGCATCTGTCTGATCGCGCCGGACGGCTGGACCAGCTTGGGGTCATAACCCGCCAGGCCGAAACCGAACCAAAGCGAGTCATCGGGTGCCGCCACTCGGGCAGCCGCATCTTTCAATGGTTCCACGTCAATGCGCGGGGCGACCTGTTCCTTTGCTGCGACGATTTCGACATGCACTACCGCTTCGGCAACCTGCTGACCGAGTCCTTCGAGGACGCCTGGACGTCCGACCGCCATGTGGATGCCATCCTCGAGGCCTTTTCGGGGATCTGCAAACGGTGCTGGGGGCGGATCGAGGACGAGTGACGGCCGGCCGCCCCGGATTGCGCGGGGCTTATAGCGCGGCCTCACGCTCCGCCTGTTCCGCCGCGGCCGGCTGCGACACGACGCGCAGGCGGTCGCGGGAATCGGCCCGGGGCTTGAGCATGCGCTGGTCCAGCCGGATGGCGCCGATCACCGACGCGAACAGCGCCAGCCACACCACACAGTTCTGGTAGCGGTCGTGGGGGTTGGACAGGGCGCCGCAGACGAAGGCGTTACCCAGAAGCGCCATCGCCACCACCGCCATCAGGCCGGTGGCGGCGCGGTCGCGGCGACGCCAGGCGGCAATCAGGAAGCCGAGCATCGCCACCTCGGCCGCCTCGGCCAGCGGGACGTGGACACGGTTGACGCCGTCGAAGTTCAGACCCAGTTCCCGCTGTTGCCGGGCGAAGCGGAAATGGCGGAAATCATGGGGATAACGCCGAAGTTGCGTCTTGACGAAGTGCCAGGTCATCGGCACCAGGTCCTCGGCGTCGGCGATCAGGTTGAGCTGGGTCCAGGTGTCGTTCGCCATGGCCTCGGCGACGTCGAGGGGGAACATCCGCGCCGCGCCGACGATGATCGCGTCGGCCTCGTCATGCATCGCCGTCCAGCCGCCCAGGGCTTCGAAGGGCGAATCCCCCCACAGGAACTCGTCGGCGGTGAAAGGCAGTTCGTCCTTGTAGGCGCACATCTTCAATGAGGCGCCCTGGGGACAGACCACGTCGAGGTACTTCTTGGCCAGGCCGTTCTGAACGAACAAGGCCAGTTGCAGCACGTGGCCGGCCTTCTCGAAGTAGAAATCGCCGGTGGCCACCCAGTTGGTGGCCGGCACCGCCAGGGTGCCCAGCGCGGTGGCGAGCAGCGGCAGGACCATCCGCGGCCGCGGCATCCGCCCCACCCAGCGGGACAGCAGCAGCATGACCG
>JAKAFA010000027.1 GCA_021818185.1 Pseudomonadota bacterium
ACACGATCATCGCGGCCTCGTCACCTTGTCCTCACGTCCCTTTGTCCAGATCCTTGGGCCGCACGAACGCCGCCAGCCGGCAGGTGCCGTGGTCCAGTTCCGCCCAGCGGTCGATTTCGCCATCCAGCACGGCCAACGCGCCGGTGGGGAATTTCGCCGCCAGCCGGGCCAGGGCCTGCCCGTCGCCCTGGCCGCCGGCCAAGGCCTCGGCCAGACGCTCCAGCCCGGGATTGTGGCCGATGACCAGGACCGAGGCGAGGCGGTCGTCGAGGCGGCGCAGCCGAGCCAGCAGGCCGGTCCGGTCGGCCTCGTAAAGCTCGGGCTCGATGACGGCCGGCACGCCGTCCAGAACGGCTTCCAGGGAGTCCAGGGTCTGGCGCGTCCGCCGCGCCCCCGAGCACAGCACCAGGTCCGGCCGAAGGCGGGCCGCCCGCAGATGGGCCGCCATCAGGCGGGCGGCGGCCCGGCCGCGGCCGTTCAGAGGGCGGTCGTAATCGTCGAGCGCCGGATCGTCCCAACTGGATTTGGCGTGACGCAGCAGATAGAGCCGTCGCATTTCCGTCATCTCTCGCGGCCATGACACCGGTTGCCGGAGCATATATAAAGGCTGCCACGCATGCCACCCCGCGCGCCGGAGAACGACGTGACCACCATGCCTCCGGTCGACACGCCGGTCGTCGACCTCGAAGCCAAAGACCGCTTCATCAACCGCGAATTATCGTGGCTCGCCTTCAACGGCCGCGTGATCGAGGAGGCATTCAACCGCCGGCATCCGCTGCTGGAGCGCCTGCGTTTCCTGTCGATCTCCGCGTCCAACCTCGATGAATTCTACATGGTCCGCGTCGCCGGCCTCAAAGGCCAGGTGGAGGCCGGGGTGATGACCACCAGCCAGGACGGGCTGACCCCGGCCCAGCAACTGGCGGCCATCAACCGCCAGGCCGGCGAGATCAACGCGGCGCAGAAGCGCTGCTGGCGCGAGTTGAAGGCCGAACTGCGCGCCGCCGGCATTGCGGTGATCGAGCCGGTGGAACTGACCCGGGCCGACCTGCGCTGGCTGGAAGCCCGGTTCATGGAGCACATCTTCCCGGTGCTCACCCCGCTGGCCATCGATCCGGCCCATCCCTTCCCGTTCATCCCCAATGCCGGCATCGCCCTGGTGCTGCACCTGTTCCGGCTGGAAGACGGCGAGGTGCTGCGCGCCCTGGTGCCGCTGCCCCACCAGATCGAGCGCTTCACCCGCCTGCCGGGCGAGGCCATCCGCTTCCTGCCGCTGGAAGAACTGGTGACCCTGTTCCTCGACCGCCTGTTCCCCGGCTTCCGGGTCGAGGGGTTGGGCATGTTCCGCGTCATCCGCGATTCCGAGATGGATATCGACGATGAGGCCGAGGATCTGGTGCGGGTGTTCGAGACCGCGCTGAAACGCCGCCGGCGCGGCCACGTCATCCGCGTCACCTTCAATTCCGGCATCCCCGCCGACCTGGAACGGCTGGTGGTCAACGAACTGCACGTCAACGACGCCGACGTCTTCGAATTCGACGAGTTGATCGGCCTGGTCGACATCAAACAGCTGATCACCGACGAACGCCCGGAGCTGCTGTTCCCGCCGTACAACGCCCGCTTCCCCGAGCGCATCCGCGATTTCGGCGGCGATTGCTTCGCGGCGATCCGCAAGAAGGACATCGTTGTCCACCACCCGTTCGAAAGCTTCGATGTGGTGGTGCAGTTCATCCGCCAGGCGGCGCACGACCCGCAGGTGGTGGCCATCAAGCAGACGCTGTACCGCACGTCGAAGGACAGCCCGATCGTCAAGGCGCTGATCGAGGCGGCCGAGGCCGGCAAGTCGGTGACCTGCATGGTCGAGCTGAAGGCCCGGTTCGACGAAGAGGCCAACATCCGCTGGGCGCGCGATCTGGAAAGTGCCGGGGCCCAGGTGGTGTTCGGCTTCATCGAGCTGAAGACCCATGCCAAGATTTCGCTGGTGGTGCGCCGCGAGGGCTCGGGCCTGGTGTCCTACGTCCATTTCGGCACAGGCAACTATCATCCGGTCACCGCCAAGGTCTACACCGACCTGTCGTTCTTCACTTGCGACCCGGCCCTGTGCCGCGACGCCGCCAAGGCGTTCAACTACATGACCGGCTATGCCCTGCCCGAGCAGATGGAAAAGCTGACCATCGCGCCCCTGGGCCTGCGCAAGCGGATCATCGGCCTGATCGAGGCCGAGATCGACAACGTCCGCTCCGGCAAGCCGGCAGCCATCTGGGGCAAGATGAACTCGCTGGTCGATCCCGCGATCATCGACGCCCTGTACCGGGCCTCGCAGGCCGGCGTGCAGGTCGATCTGGTCATCCGCGGCATCTGCTGCCTGCGGCCGGGCGTGCCGGGCCTGTCCGAGAACATCCGGGTCAAGAGCATCATCGGCCGCTTCCTCGAGCATTCGCGCATCATCTGCTTCGGCAACGGCCATCGCCTGCCGTCGCGCCACGCCAAGATCTTCATGACCTCGGCCGACTGGATGCCGCGCAACATGGACTGGCGGGTCGAATCCTTCGTGCCCATCGAGAATCCCACGGTGCATCGCCAGATCCTGGAACAGATCATGGTCGCCAACCTGAAGGACCGGCAGCAATCCTGGCTGTTGCAGGCGGACGGCAGCTATCTTCGCCAGGACTTCGACGAGGCGTCGTTCAATGCCCATACCTGGTTCATGACCAATCCGTCGTTGTCGGGACGGGGCAGTGCCCTGGAAAAGGGCCGGCGGCCGCGGCCGCTGCTGGATCAGGTGGACTGAACGGAGCGGCCGAATGAAGATCAAGCGCGACCTGGTCCCGATCGGCATTGTCGATATCGGGTCCAATTCCATCCGCCTCTGCGTCTACGACGGCAATGCCCGCGTGCCGGTGCCCCTGTTCAATGAAAAGGCGGTCTGCGGCCTGGCGGAGGGGCTGGGCGCCAGCGGGCGGCTCAATCCCGCGGGAATCGGCCCGGCCCTGGCCACGGTGGGGCGCTTCGTGGCGCTGTCGCGGGCCATGGACCTGGCACGGCTGGATATCCTGGCCACCGCCGCGGTGCGCGACGCCGCCGACGGCGCCGAATTCGTCGCCGAGATCGAGCGGCGCTTCCAGGTGACGGTCAACGTGCTGTCGGGTGGCGAGGAGGCGCGGTTGGCCGCGCTGGGGGTGCTGTGCGGCACCCCGGAGGCCGAAGGCATCGTCTGCGACCTGGGCGGCGGATCGCTGGAACTGGTGACGGTCAAGGGCGGCCGGTTCGGCGAGCATGTCACCCGGCCGTTGGGCCTGCTGCGCCTGGCCGAATCGTCGGCCAACGACCGGATGGAGGCCGGACGCATCGTCGAGCAGCACCTTTCCGCCATTCCGTGGCTGGCCGAGGGGCGCGGCGGCACCGTCTATGCGGTCGGCGGCGCCTGGCGGGCGCTGGCGCGCATCTGCATCTCGCAGCTTCACCATCCCCTGACCGTACTCGACAATTTCGGGCTCGACACGCGCGACGCGCTGCGCATCATCGATCTGGTTTCCTCCCAGAGCCGCAAATCCCTGGAAAAGGTGCCCGGCGTCGCCAAGAAGCGGGTCCCCGGCCTGCCGCTGGCCGCCCTGGTGCTGGACCGCGTGTTGCGGACCGTCGAGCCGCGGCGTCTGGCCTTCTCGATCTACGGCATGCGCGAGGGCCAGTTCTTCAAGACCCTGCCGCCCGAGTTGCGGGCCGCCGACCCGCTGCTGTCGGTCTGCCGCCAGCTCGCCCTCACCTCCTCGCGCTTCCCCGAGCACGGGGACGAGCTGATGGCCTGGATGGCGCCGCTGTTCCCCAACGACCTGCCGCACCATGCCCGCATCCGCCATGCCGCCTGCCTGGTATCCGACGCATTCTGGGGCGAGCATCCGGATTACCGGGCGGAGCAGGCCTTCCTGCGAGTGCTGCGCCTGCCGTTCATGGGGGTGGGCCACGCCGACCGCGCCGCCATCGCGCTGACCGTGTTCATCCGCTACCAGGGCAACGAGGACGACCCCCAGGTGCTGCGCGCCACCAGCCTGCTGGACGAGGCGGCGTTGCGCCGCTGCCGCATCGCGGGCAGCGCGCTGCGCCTGGCCCACACCTTGTCGGGCGGCGCCCCCAACCTGCTGCGCCTGACCCGCCTGATCGCCGAAGGCAAGTCGCTGGTCCTGGAAGTTCCGGCCAACAACCCGGCCTTCACCCTGGACAACGACCGCACCTTCGACCGGCTGGCCCGCTCACTGGGCTGCGAATCGCTGGTGTTCCGCGCGGTGTAGCCTCAGACCCGGTAGCCGAGGCGGAACCCGCCCCAGTGGCGGCCGTTGACCATGATGGGGGCGGAAACGTCCTTCATCATCACGAACTGCCCGCCGCCCATGTCCCGGCGATAGGTCTGCAACAGGAACGGTTTGGTATTGCGGCCGGCATTGAGCCCGGTGCGGTCGTTGAAGATCCGCCGGTTGCGGCAATTGGCGTTGTTCCACGCCGGGTCCGCGCCCTGGGGCTGCGAGAACTTCTTGTTATGGGTGGGCAGATAGCCGTTGCGGTCCACCGCGGCGCAAAACGCCACTCGCGGATCGAACTCCAACACCGGTTCCTGAAGCGGCGGCAACACCCGGTCGGTGAAATGGACGAACCGGGTGGTGAATTGCTGCGGATCGCTGCGGTCGACCGGACGGTAATCCTCGTCGAACAGGTCATCCATGCTGAGCCGGCCGGCCTGGACCGCCTCCTCGAACAAACGGCTGACTTCCGCCGCCTTGGCCTTGATCAGCTCGATGAACGGCGTATCGCCGGTGCGGAAGCCGCCCTCGGCGATGAAGCCCATCAGGTCCTCGCTGCGCGACAGGACCGAGTTGATGCGCTGGTCGGCCTTCTTGAGGGACTGGCTGGTCAACGCCACGCCCTCGAAGAACCGGTCGATCTCGCCGATGACGTCGCCGCACTTGGCCAGCGAAGTGGTCGCCGCCGACGAGATGTCGCCGACCCGCGCCTCCACCGTGTCGATGGCCGAGCCGAACACCGCCACGGCGCGGTTGATCACCCCCACCCCGGAATTGACCGAATCGGCCATCTTCAGGGTATCGGTCGAGCTGTTGATCAGATCGCTGACCGAATCCGCCAGCTTGCCCACCGTGCCGTCGATGCCCGACGTCACGTCGGCGGTCTGGCGCGCCAGCCCCTTGACCTCGTTGGCGACCACGGCGAAGCCCTTGCCGGCATCGCCGGCGCGCGCCGCCTCGATGGTGGCGTTCAGGGCCAGCAGGTTGGTCTGGCGCGCGATCTTCTGGATGTCGCGGGACATGCTGCCGACATCGCCCAGCGCGCCTTCCAATTCTTCCAGCCGCTGCTCGATGCCCTGCACCGAGCCCACCAGATGGTTGATGTCGGTCAGCGCCTCTTCGATGGTCCGCAACGATTCCGAGGATTGTTCCCCGGCATGCATGGTCACGTCACGGGTCGCCCGCCCGGCGGCGTCGATCTGGCGGATCGCCTCGGCCATGGAATGGGCGATGTCGCGCAGATTGGCGAACAGGTCTTCCTGGTGATGCACGAATTTGGCGAGGGAATCGATGGTGCCGGCGATGTCCGCGAATTCCAGGCTAAGCGATTCCACCCGTTCCAAAACCTGGTTCGCGAAGTCGTCCGCTCCCAGCCCGGGACTACCTTCGATGCTCATTTCGACCTCCCGTTCTCGTTCTTTTTGACCCCGCGCGAGGATTTTTCCCCATCGCCACCATCGAGTTAACCCCACGTGGCCGCCCAACGTCAATGTCGGCCCATATTCCCCATCCGCTCAACCGGGAGAGAAGCGCAGCCTGGTCTCATCGACCGCCGCCTTCAGCACGGCCCGCACTTGCTCGACGTCACAACCCATAAGCGCGGCATCTTCCAGAAGATCGAGAACGATTTCGTGGAATTCCGCCAGATTCTGATCCAGCACCTTCAGCTTTTCGGCACAGGAAACCGGGCCGCCATCCGCCGCCCGCCACGCCAAGGTACTTTTCATCGCCCTACCCGTTTGCTGCGCACAGATCGGAGTGTGCCGCGCCACCCCCCTGCAAGTCCATCGGCATCCACGGCACCGGTCGAAAGGACGAGGGGGCGGCAGCCTTACGGCTGCCGCCCCCAGTCTCGCCCGCGCCAGCCCCAGGCGCCGCAGCGTTCCTAAATGTAACGCACCTTAACCGTTCGACAAGGGTGTTCCGGCCGAAAGGGTGGCCCCAGCCCTTCAAACTGGCCTGTCGGAACCCTACCCGAACGCATGGGGGCCTGCATCCGCCGCATGGCATAGGCGGGTGCGTTCTCTGCATTAGTGGCAGACGGCACCCCCGCATAGCGTGCGGGCTAGCCAGAACCATCCATGACGAGGAAACTATGTACCGGGATCGTATCGGACTGACGTCGCTGTGGGGCAAGGTGGTGGGCGCCGAGGACGCCGCACTGCTCATCAAGGACGGCATGACCGTTGGCATGAGCGGCTTCACGCGGGCCGGCGACGCCAAGGTCGTGCCGCTGGCCCTGGCCGAGCGCGCCACCGAGGAAAAGGTGAAGATCACCCTGCTGACCGGCGCCTCGTTGGGCAGCGACGTCGACAAGACCCTGGCCCAGGCCGGCTGTCTGGCCCGGCGCATCCCGTTCCAGGCCGATCCCACCCTACGCGCCGCCATCAACCGCGGCGAGGTGATGTTCGTCGACCAGCATCTGTCCGAAACGGTCGAGATGCTGCGCTCGCACCAGCTGCCGGCCATCGACGTGGCGGTGATCGAGGCGGTGGCCATCACCCCAGAGGGCGGCATCGTCCCGACCACTTCGATCGGCAATTCGGCCAGCTTCGCCATGCTCGCCGACAAGATCATCGTCGAGATCAACCTGACCCAGAGCCTGGACCTGATCGGCCTGCACGACGTCTACATCCCGACCCGGCGCCCCTATCGCGAGCCGATCCCGGTCACCAGCCCCAAGGACCGCGTCGGCCTGTCCTATATCCCGGTGGACCCGTCGAAGATCGCCGCCATCGTCATCACCGAAAAGCTGGACAGCTCGGCCGCCATCGCCGCTCCCGACGCCGAAACCTTCGCCATCGCCGACCACCTGATCCAGTTCTTCCGCCACGAGGTCAAGAAGGGCCGGGTGGGCACCTCGCTGCTGCCGTTGCAGGCCGGCATCGGCAGCATCGCCAACGCCGTGCTGCACGGCTTCGTCAATTCGCCGTTCCATGACCTGACCATGTATTCCGAAGTATTGCAGGATTCGACCTTCGAGCTGTTCGATTCCGGCAAGCTGGCTTTCGCATCCGGGTCGTCCATCACCCTGTCGGGCACCAAGGGCCGCGAGGTCTTCGGCGATATCGGCCGCTACAAGGACCGCCTGGTGCTGCGCCCGCAGGAAATCAGCAACCATCCCGAGGTCATCCGCCGGCTGGGCATCATCGCCATCAACACCGCGCTGGAGGCCGACATTTACGGCAACGTCAACTCCACCCACGTCAACGGCTCGATGATGATGAACGGCGTCGGCGGTTCGGGCGACTTCGCGCGCAACGGTTTCCTGTCGGTGTTCGTGACCAAGTCGGTGGCCAAGAACGGGCGGATTTCGTCCATCGTGCCGATGGTCACCCATGTGGACCATTGCGAGCACGACGTTGACGTCCTGGTCACCGAACAGGGTCTGGCCGACCTGCGCGGCCTGGCCCCGCGCGAGCGCGCCCGGCTGATCATCGAGAACTGCGTCCATCCCGAATATAAGGACATGGCCCGCGACTATCTGACCGAGGCGACCGCGCGCGGCGGCCACACGCCGCACATGCTGGAGCGGGCCTTCGAATGGCACCTGGCCTTCCAGCGCGACGGATCGATGCGGCCGCTGGCCAGGGCGGCCGAGTAAGGCCCGCCATAAACGCGGTGGGGTGGGGCGGGCGGTCAGCCGACCAGCGCCCGTACCGCCGCCGCCGGCAGGGCCGAACCGTCGTGGCGGACCTTTTCCGCCCCCCAGCGGACGGCCACCGGCAGGGCGGCGGCCATGGCATCGGCTCCGATGCCGGCGGTAACCAGCCCGTGGCACAGGCCGGCGGCAAAGGCGTCGCCGGCGCCGGTGCTGTCCCTCGCCCCGACCTGCGGCGCCGGAACGGTCAGAACCGGCCCCGCCACCGGGAAGGCGCGGGCCCCGGCCACCCCGCGGGTCAACACCATCCAGCGCAAAAGCGGCCCGGCCACCCGGCGGGCGGCGGCGAGCGGGTCGGCCAGCACGTCGGGCGGCAGATCCGAAGCGGAGCCCAGCACCACATGGGCGGGGGCCACCCCCTGGCCCAGCGGCGGCACATGGGCCACCACCGGAGTGCGAGCCGCCACCTCGGCCAGCAGCGGAGCCAGCCCCAGGCTGCGGGTGCGCACATAGATCAGGTCGGCCGGCAGGTCGAGCAGACGGCGCGGAGGATGCGCCTCGGCGGCGCGGCCCAGATTGACGATGGTCCGTTCGCCGCCGGGATCGACCAGCACCACCGAACGGGTGCTGGCCCCGGCGACCCGCGCCACCGCCCCAGTCTCGATTCCGGCCGCCGCCAGTTCGGCCAGTTGCCAGGCGCCCACCTCGTCGTCGCCCACTGCGGTCACCAGGCTGACCGTGTGGCCGGCCGCCGCCAGCGCCACCGCCGCATTGGCCCCGCCGCCCCCCAGTCGCCGGCCGGCGGTGCGCCCTTCCAGGTGGCGGCCCTCGCGCAGGGGGCCGGCCAGCCGCACGACTTCATCCGCCGCCACGCTGCCCACCACCACGATCCGCGCCATGCCCCGCCTTTCCTCCGTTGCGCCTGCGCACAAGGGTAGCCGAGCCCGACCAGGGGCGGAAGAGGCCAAACAGCCACCGCCGGCGCGCATGCGGGGCAGGGCGAAGGCCCGCGCGAAAAGGAGGTGGTCGGCCGCGCTCAGGGATGGCCGGGGAACCCGCGTAAGGGGAAGCGCGTCCTCTCCTTTGACCGAGGAAAGGAGGTTCCGCGATGTCTACACGACATGCCGCGCCGTGCCTCGCCCCCCGATGGGCCGCGCCGCTGTGCGCCGCCGCCTTGCTGGCCGCCCTGGCCCCGGAGACCGCCTGGGCCGACATGAGCGCCGACCTGGGCGGCGCCCAGTTCTCGCAACGGGTCGTCACCGAGGTCGTGCAACGCCGCGCCCAGGTGCGGGCGCTGGAGGCCTGCAAGCACCAGCCCCAGCAGCCACCGGCCGCCACGGCCCCGCTGCCGCCCAGCGACTTGCGGAAGTTGCCTCTGTCGCCGCCGGTCGGTACCGCCGGCCCGGTCCCCGACGGGCCTCATCCCTGCCGGGGGCCGTGACGGCATCGGGGTGAGGGCGCCGGCTCCCTGTCAGCCAACTGGTCCGGTCCCTCCCCCCTCGCACGATCCCGCCCTTCCCCGTCTGGACACTGGCCCGGACGGGGCGGGCGATTGTATGGCTAGGCCTTGCCCGTCGGCGGCGAGTGCCCGTGCATGCGAGAGTCCGAACCGCGTTTCCCCGAGCCGCGTTCCCCCGAGCCACGTTCCCTGGCCGCCCTGGTCGCGGCCGAGGCCGCCCGGCCGTTGCCGCCGCCCCTGGCCGGCCTGGCCGCCGCCGTTGCCGCCGCCCGCGGCGCCGATGCCCTGGCGGTGCTGGTGCATGGCTCATGCCTGCGCGGCCCCCGATCCTCCCAGCCGGCCACGCCGTTGCCCGATTTGTACCTGCTGACCCGGCGGCGCCTCCGCCCGGCGTCGGCCCGCCGCCTGATGCCGCCCCGCCCACGGCTGGAGCGCCATGGCGAGTCCTCGGCGCTGGTGGCCGAACTGCCGCTGGCGGCGTTCCGGCGCGCCATGCGCCCCGGCGCCGCCTCGCCGGCCCTGTGGGCCCGCTTCTGCCAGCCGGCCGCCCTGGCCTGGGTGCATGACGCGGAATGCGCCCGCGCCGTCCAGGACGGACTGGCCGCCGCCGCCACCGCCGCCGCATGGTGGGCCGAACGCCTGTCGCCGGCCGGCACCCCGGCCGACCTGGCCTGGACGGCGCTGTTCCGCCGCACCCTGGCCGCCGAGATCCGCGCCGACCTGGACCATGCCGACCATGTGGTGGCAGCCGACCGCGAGCGCTGGCGGCGCCTGGCCCGGCTGACCTTCACCGACGCCGCCGCGATCGAACGAGCCGAGGCCCGCCGCGGCTGGCATTGGCGCCTGCGCCTCAGCCGGCTGGCCGCCGCCCTGCACCTGGCCGGCACCGCCGCCGACGGCGCCGACCATCTGGTCTGGCGGGTGGAACGCCAGACCGGCCTGCGCCTCGACCTGTCGGGTTGGCGCCGCTCCCATCCGGTGCTGGCCAGCCTGCCGCCCCTGTTGCAGCTAGCCTGGGACCTGGGGTGAGGGGCGGTCGCGCTGGCGGCTGGCCGCCAGCACCACCGGCGGCGGCAGCCGGCCATGGGCGCGGAACCACTCGACCGCGCGGTACAGCCCGGCATCCAGGGACACCCGCACCTGCCACAGCCCGGAGGGGGGCTGGCGGATCGGCCCGGCCACCCAGTCGTCATAGGCCAGTTCGGCGGCGCGGCCCGGGACCAGCAGCGGCAAGGTGCCGCTGCCCAGGGGATGGGTCATTACGCCGCCCAGGGCGAGGAGCGGCGGCGCCACCGGCACGACGCGCCCGGTCCCGGTTACCGCGCGGATCACCGCCCGCGCCGCCTCGGCCCAGGAATAGGCGCCCTCGCCCACTTCCCAGACCACCCCGCGCGGCGCGCCGGCGGCGCAAGCGGCTGCGATGGCGGCCGCGGCGTCGGCCACGTTGAGCAGCGACAGGCGGGCCAGCGGCCGGTCGGGCACCGGCATCAGCGCCCGGTTGGCCGCCAGGAGCACCGCCAGGGTCTTGCGGTCGGCCGGGCCGTAGACCGGGCCCAGCCGCAGCACCGCCCAGCCGGCGCGGCCGCCCGCCGCCTCCACCAGGGCGTCCTCGCCGTCCGCCTTGCTGGCGGCATAGGCCGATAGCCAGGGAACGCGCGCCGCCAGCGAAGACACCACCCCCATCACCGCCGACGGCGAGGCGGCGCGGATGGCCCGGCCCAGGCGCCAGGCGCCGTCGACATTGGTGTCGTAATACTCGGCGGCCCGCCAGGCGCGGTTGATCCCGGCGGCATGGACCACCGCATCGGCACCGGCCACCAGCCGCCGCAACGCCTCCTCGTCGCCCAGGTCGCCGACCACGGTCTCGCCGCGGAACGGCACCTCCGGCGGCCGGCGCAGCAGCCGGCGCACCCGCCAGCCGGCGGCCAGCAGGCGGAGAACCGTCGCCCAGCCGATGAAGCCGCCGGCACCGGTCACCGCGGCAAGGGGGGCAGAAGGCATGGCGGGCCTCTCGCAGGGAAAAATCTTCGCTAGATGTCGTGACGCCCGCCCCGCCGGCCAGCCGGCCCCATGGCCGGGAGCGATGGACAAGCGGCCAGGGTGGTCATACCATTGGCCGCCTTGCCCCGCCGGAGAGCCCTGCCATGACCCGTCCCCGCCTTGTCGTCAGCCGTCCCCTGCCCGAAAGCGTCGAGAACCGCCTGGCCGCCGCCTTCGACTGCGCCTTCGCCCGGAGCCCCGACGATGCCGGGCGCCTGGCCGAACGGGCCGAGACGCACCGCGCCGACGGCCTGGTGGTCTGCCTCAACGACCCGGTGACCGCCGACCTGATCGCCCGGCTGCCCGCCGGCCTGAAGGTGATCGCCACCTATTCGGTGGGCTTCAACCACATCGACCTGGAGGCGGCCCGCGCCCGCGGACTGACGGTGATCTACACGCCCGAAGCGGTCACCGAGGCCACCGCCGATTGCGCCATTCTGCTGCTGCTGGCCGCCTGTCGGCAGGCCCACGCCTTCCAGCTTCAGATGCAGGCCGGCGAATGGCGGGGCTGGAGCGGGACCGGGCTGCTGGGCGGCGATCCCGGCGGCAAGCGGCTGGGCATCGTCGGCATGGGCCGCATCGGCCGCGCCGTCGCCCACCGCGCCCGCGCCTTCGGCCTGGACATCCATTATTTCGCCCGCCACCGGCTGTCCGCCGCGCAGGAGGCCGGCGCCACCTATCACGCCAGCCTGGAAAGCCTGTTCCGGGCCAGCCATATCGTCTCGCTGCACACCCCCACCACCGCCGAGACCCGCGGCATGATCAACCGCACCAGCCTGTCCTGGCTGCCCGACGGCGCCGTGCTGGTCAATACCGCCCGCGGCGACCAAGTGGTGGACGACGACCTGATCGCCGCCCTGCACAGCGGCAAGCTGGCCGCCGCCGGCCTGGACGTGTTCGCCGGCGAGCCCGATTTCGACCGCCGCTATCTGGACCTGCCCAACGCCTTTCTGCTGCCCCATATCGGCACCTCGACCATCGAGACGCGCGAACTGATGGGCGAGCACCTGGCCGGGGACCTGGCTTCGGTGTTCGCGGGCCAACCGCCGCGCTGGCGGATCGCTTAGGCCTTCCCGGCCGACGGGGAGAGCGCCACCACCGCCACTCCGGCCAGGATCAGCGCCAGCCCGCCGAGATTGGTGGCGGTCAGGGGTTCGCCGAAGGTCAGGGACGAGGCCAGCAACCCGACCACCGGCACGCACAGGAAGGACAGCGACACGGTGACGGCGGGAAGCATGCGGTTGACGGAGACCGCCGCCCAGTAGGCAAAGGCGGTGGACAGCGGGCCGTTGTAGGCGACCACCGCCAGGAACTGGGGCGAGGTATCGGCGCGGGGCGGACCCTCCACCGCCCAGGCCAATAGAATCAGCGGCAGCAGGCCGATCGCCATCTGCCAGGGCGCCAGTTCCAGCGGCGGCGCCTGCCAGCGATGGCCGCGCACATGGACGATGGCCGCCGCCCAGATCAGCGCCGCGGCCAGCAGCAGGCCGTTGCCGGCCAGCGCCGTGCGGTTGTGCCAGTCGAAGCCCAGGGGATTGAACAGCACCGCCACTCCGGCCAGCCCCAGCCCGATCCCGGCCAGGCGGGCGCGGGTCAGCCGCTCGCCCAGGAACAAGGCGGCGCCGGGCGCCACCCACAGGGGCGTGGTATAGGCCAGGATGGCCGAGCGCCCCGGCGGCACCCATTGCAGCGCCGTATTGACCACGGCCATGAACACCGCCATCTGCAGCAGCCCGACGCTGACCACCACCGGCAGGTCGGCCCGGCTGGGCAGGCGCAGCCGGCGGCGCGGCACCAGCACCACAGCGAAGCACAGCACCCCCAGGGACAGGCGCAAGGCGGCGAACCATAGCGGCTGCATATGCGCCAGGCCGATCTTCATCACCGGCCAGTTGGCCCCCCAAACCACGACGATGGCGGCCAACAGGCCGAAGGCGATACGGTCCACGGCGATCTCCCTGTGCAAGGGCATGACTTTGCCATCGGCAGCCGCCATCATCCAGCCGCCATGACCCAGCGCTTTTGCGGCCGCTTGGCGGAAATTCCGGTTTAGGCCGGCTGCCTCACCGATGCGGCTTGCCAAAATCGCGCCGGCGGTCTACGCCTTGGATGGATTCCCGAGCGTTGGGAGCGGAGGATGCGCACGCTGACCCTGGCTATGGCGACCCCCCTGGCCCTTGCCGCCTGTTCGACCATCCCGCGGCCTCTGGTTCCCGACACGCCCGAAGGGCCGGCCAGCTACATCTGCTATTCCAGTTGGACCTCGACCCCGGCCGAGGTGCGCGCCACCGCCGAGCGGCAATGCGGGCATTGGGGTCTGCGGGTCACCGGGGTGATCGGCCAGGAATGGGCGCCGTTCCGCTGCGGCCTGGGCACACCGATGGTCGCCGCCTTCCGCTGCGGCGGGGAATTCTCCCATCCCTGACATGGCCCATCCCTGACATGGCCCATCCCGACGCCCCCCCTTTTTCCGTCCTGTGGCTGCAAGCCGGCAGTTGCGGCGGCTGCACCATGTCGGCCCTGGCCGCCGACGACGTCGGACTGGTGCGCGCCCTCGGCCGGTTCGGCGCCCGGCTGCTGTGGCACCCCTCGCTATCCGAGGAAAGCGGCGCCGCCGCCCTGACCCTCCTGGAGGACGCCGCCGCCGGCCGCCGGCCGGTGGACGCCCTGTGCGTCGAGGGGGCGGTGCTGACCGGCCCGGCCGGCAGCGGGCGGTTCCAGATGCTGTCGGGCAGCGGACGGCCGATGGCCTACTGGGTCGAGAGCATCGCGCGGCAGGCCCGCTATGTGCTGGCCGTGGGCAGTTGCGCCGCCTATGGCGGCATCGCCGCCGCCGAGGGGGCGGCCACCGGCGCGGTCGGGTTGCAATACCTGGACGGCGGCGCGGGCGGGTTGCTGGGAGGGGAATTCCGCTCGGCCGGCGGCCTGCCGGTGATCAACGTCGCCGGCTGCGCCCCCCATCCCGGCTGGCTGCTCGAAACCTTGGCGGCGCTGGCCCTGGGCGAGGGCGAAAGCCTGGCCCTCGACAGCCTGGGACGGCCGCGCGCCTTCGCCGACCACCTGGCCCATCACGGCTGCGGCCGCAACGAATTCTACGAATTCAAGGCCTCGGCGGCCCGGCCTTCGGACCGCGGCTGCCTGATGGAGAACCTGGGCTGCAAGGCCACCCAGGCGCCGGGGGATTGCAACCTGCGGCGCTGGAACGCCTATGGCTCCTGCACCGACGGCGGCTTCACCTGCATCGGCTGCACCATGCCCGGCTTCCAGGACCCCGGCGCACCGTTCCAGCAGACCCCCAAGCTGGCCGGCATTCCGGTCGGCCTGCCGCTGGACATGCCCAAGGCGTGGTTCGTCGCCCTGGCGGCGCTATCCAAGTCGGCGACGCCGCCGCGGGTGCGGGTCAACGCCCATGCCGACCACGTCATCGTTCCCCCCGCCCGCAAGCCGCCCAAGCAACCATGACCGCCCCCCCCCGCCTGCCCGCCCCCACCCGCCTGATCCTCGGCCCCTTCAACCGGGTGGAAGGCGACCTGGAAGTGACGCTGGACGTGTCGGAGGGTGTCGTCCAGGCGGCGCAGGTCACCGCGCCCCTCTTCCGCGGCTTCGAAACCATCCTGGCCGGACGCGCCCCCGCCGACGCCCTGGTGGTGGCGCCGCGCGTCTGCGGCATCTGCTCGGTATCGCAATCGGCCGCCGCCGCCGGCGCCCTGGCCCGGCTGGCCGGCATCGAGGCGCCGCCCAACGGCCGCCTGGCCGCCGACCTGGTGCTGGCCTGCGAGAACCTGGCCGACCACGTCACCCATTTCGCCCTGTTCTTCATGCCCGACTTCGCCCGCGCCGCCTATGCCGGCCGGCCATGGCACGCCACGGTACGCGAACGCTACGCCGCCGGCCGCGGCCGGTCGCAACAGCGCCTGGTGGCGGCGCGGGCGCGACTGTTGCACCTGCTGGGCCTGCTGGCCGGCAAATGGCCTCATTCCCTGGCCCTGCAACCCGGCGGCACCACCCGCGCCGTCGATGGCGGCGAACGCATCCGCCTGATGGGCATCCTGGCCGAGTTCCGCGAATGCCTGGAAGAGGTGCTGTTCGCCGGCCCGCTCGACGAGGTGGCGGCCCTGGACTCGCCGGCGGCCTTGGCGCGATGGGCCGATGCCGCCCCGGATTCGCGGGGGGATTTCCGCCTGTTCCTGGCCATCGCCCGCGACCTGGAATTGGACCGGCTGGGACGCGGCCCCGCCGCTTTCCTGTCCCACGGCGGCTTTGGCCTGTGGCCGGCCGGCACGCTGATGGACGGCATCGGCGGCCCGCTGGACACCGCGCAGATGCGCGAGGATCCCGCCCATAGCTGGATGGCCGGCCCACCCGCCCATCCGGCCGACGGCACCACCGTTCCCGATGCCGACAAGCCCGGTGCCTACAGCTGGTGCAAAGCCCCCCGCCTGGCCGGCCGCCCGGCCGAAGTCGGCGCCCTGGCCCGCCACGCCGTGGCCGGCGACCCGCTGGCCCGCGGCCTGGTGGGCAATGGCGGCGGCAGCGTGCGCGACCGCGTGGTCATGCGCCTGGTGGAAGCCGCCCGCCTGCTGATCGCCATGGAAGGCTGGGTCCGCCGGCTGACCCCCGGCGAGCCCTTCTGCCACGACGCCCCCCTGCCCGAGGACGGCGCCGCCGCCGGCCTGGTGGAAGCCGCCCGCGGCGCCCTCGGCCACTGGCTGACCGTCCGCCGGGGCGTCATCCACAACTACCAGATCGTCGCCCCCACCACCTGGAACTTCTCCCCCCGCGACCAGGACGGCCAGCCCGGCCCGCTGGAACAGGCCCTGGCCGGCACCCCGGTCCAACCCGGCGAGGACACCCCGCTGGCCGTCCAGCACGTGGTCCGCTCGTTCGATCCGTGCATGGCCTGCACGGTGCATTGAAAATTTTACGAGCCATTCCGCGGGGTTGAGGGGGCGCGACCACCATGCGTCCATTATGGACGCTTGTAGACGCACTCCATCCATGCAGCCCGCTGACCGGACTCGGCCAATTTGATGGCGGCTTTGACCGCTCCGCGCCCATCCTGGCCGTTTTGGAACTGGCAAGCGCATCAACTCGGGGGCCCCCATCCCGCGCAGCGGGTTCGCTCTCCGGCCCTCACCGGTTCGCGCCCGTGCCGGTCGTTCGTAAATCCACTCCCGGTCCTTGCGCTGAGCGCGGCACCGCTGCCGATATCGGCACTTCGTCAAATAGTCTTCCGACAATCGACGCGGATGGTACCCTGCCCATCCTGTCGCTGGCCGAGGAACGCATGGTCCGAATTGTAGCCTTGCTCGCATGGTGCATGTTGAGCGGTACCGCTTGGGCAGCGGACGCGATGCTGACTGTCGACACCGGCCAAGGCGCGGTTTCGTATAGCCGGGCCGCACTGCTGAGACGTGCCGACACGGTCGACCTCGTGCTGCCGACCGATCCGGTTTATCACGGCACACTCGGAACAGTCCGGGCGATCCGGCTTGGCCACCTGCTGGGCGTCGCGCAGCCCCCCGCGGGCAGCACGATCGAGGTAAAGTCCCTGGACGGCTTTACCGCCACCCTGGATGCGGCGCGGCTGATCGGGGGCAGGTCCACCGCCTATCTGGCCGTGGAGCCCACGAATCGCCGGTGGCCGCCGTTGAAGAAAGGGCAGATGGCCAGCGCCGGACCGTTCTATTTGGTCTGGCAACACCCGGCCGCCAGCGGCATCGGCAACGAGGAATGGCCTTATCAGATCGCCTCGATCTCGATACTGGCGCCCATTGGGGAGCGGTATCCCGCCATCCTGCCGGACCCGTCGATACCGGCCGACGGCCCGATCGCTAAAGGGTTCACGCTGTTCCAGCGCACCTGCTTTGCCTGCCACACACTGAACGGCCAAGGCCCGTCGACGCTGGGGCCGGATCTCAACCTGCCGCTTAATCCGACCGAATACTTGCAGCCCGGCATGCTGGAGCGGCTGGTGCGCAACCCTCAGGACCTCCGGCACTGGCCGCAGTCGAAGATGCCCGGCTTCGATCGAGGCCAGTTGTCCGACGACGACCTCGCCGCCATCGTCGGTTATTTGCGCCACATGGCCGGCCGCAAGGGAAGGTAACGTGCCGTCCATCGGAAAGCGCCGGGCTATGGGAGAACTGGCGGGAGCCCGCCGACCAGTGGAGTAGGACCGTCGGCCCTCATCACCAGCGACGCCAACGAGGGGCCGGAGCGCATGGCGCGTTCCGGCGGCTGGCCGGCCGCAGCGACCATCCAGGATATTCCGGCAGGCGTCGCTGCATGCTATGCCCGCCGGGCGCCAAAAGACCGGATCAAGCGGGCGGAGCCCTTCATCGGCGCAGTGTTTTCAGGGTGACGGCCGGGGCTCGCGACTGGCGCCGCGCTGACCGGGGCCGCGACGATTCCGCATCGCCACACCACCCCCCGCCATAAAAACACTTGCGTCATCCGCGAATCCGCATTAGCCACCCCAACTGGGCCGTGGAACGGAAGAGACCTCCCTACGTTTCGCACCAACCGAATCATCCCAACGCAATGGAACATTGATGCCCCGCTCCACGCCACTCGCAGATATCCGAAACATCGGAATCATCGCCCACGTCGACGCCGGCAAGACTACGACGACTGAGCGCATTCTGTACTATACCGGTCGCAAGCATACGATCGTTGATATTCATGATACGAAAGATCTGAAATCATCGACCACGACCGACTACCTGGAGCAGGAACAGAAGCGCGGCATCACGATCCAGAGCGCCGCCGTCTCGGCATTTTGGCGCGGCAAGAAGATCAACGTCATCGACACCCCCGGACACGTCGATTTTACCATCGAAGTGAACCGCTCGCTTCGGGTGCTCGACGGTGCGGTGGTCGTGTTCGACGGCGTAGCCGGTGTTGAACCGCAGTCCGAAACGAATTGGCGCCTAGCCGATAACTACAACGTGCCGCGCCTCTGCTACGTCAACAAGATGGACCGCTCCGGCGCCAATTTCCGTCGTTGCGTCGACATGATCCGCAACCGGCTGGGCGCGCGCCCGTTGGTCTACCAAATTCCGCTGGGCTCGGAAGACAATTTCCGTGGCATGGTCGACCTGGTCGAGATGAAGGCCCTGGTCTGGATGTCCGACGACAAGGATGCCCAGTGGGAAATCTGGCCGGTCACCGACGACCTCGCCCAGAAGCTCAACATCACGGTGAAGGAAGACCTCGACAATCTGGCCGCCATTCCGGCGCTCCGCCAGGACCTGGTCGACACCGCGCTGGAGCAGGACGAGGCTTTGATGGAGGCCTATCTGGAGACCGGCGAAGACCCGACCCCCGATCAGCTGCGGTCCTGCATCCGCAAGGGCACCATCAGCAGCGCCTTCACCCCCGTCCTCTGCGGGTCCTCCTACAAGAACAAGGGCGTCCAGCAGGTTCTCGACGCGGTCGTCGATCTGTTGCCGGCCCCGACCGACGTCGAAGCCATCAAGACCGTCGATGCCGACGGTGAACCCAATGGCGAACGCATCTGCTCGGACGACGAGCCCTTCTCGGCCCTGGCGTTCAAGGTCATCAACGACGCCTACGGCGCGCTCACCTTCATCCGCGTCTATTCGGGCGTGCTGACCAAGGGCGCCTCGATCATGAACTCGACCCGCGGCAAGCGCGAGAAGATCGGCCGCATGGTCGAAATGTTCGCCAAGGAACCCCATCCGATCGAAGAGGCCCGGGCCGGCGACATCGTCGCGCTGGTGTCGTTGTCGGAAACCGAAACCGGCGACACGCTGTGCGACTCGTCCAACCCGGTCATCCTGGAGCGCATGCGCTTCCCCGAGCCGGTGATCAGCGTCTCGGTCGAGGCGAAGACCAAGGGCGACCAGGAGAAGTTCGGCATCGCTCTCGGCAAGATGGTACGGGCCGATCCCTCGCTGCGTCTGGAAACCGATCGTGAAACCGGTCAGACCATCCTGCGCGGCATGGGCGAACTGCATCTCGAAGTCACCCTCGACCGCATGCGGACCGAGTTCGGCGTCGAAGGCAACATGGGCAAGCCGCAGGTCGCCTATCGGGAAACCATCACCCAGACCTTCACCCACACCTACACCCACAAGAAGCAGACGGGCGGTTCCGGCCAGTTCGCCGAAGTGAAGATCGTCTTCGCGCCGGCGGAACGCGGAGAGGGCTTCAAGTTCATCGACGAAACGGTTGGCGGTTCCGTCCCCAAGGAATACGTGCCATCGGTGGGCAAGGGCCTGGATCTCCAGAAGGAAGACGGCGTCCTGGCCGGTTATCCGACGGTTGATTTCACCGCGACCCTGGTCGACGGCAAGTATCACGACGTCGATTCGAACGCGCTGACCTTCGAAATCGCCGCCAAGGCCTGCTTCCGTGAAGGTATCAAGCGTTGCGCGCCGATCCTGCTCGAACCGATGATGAAGGTCGAAGTCGTTTCGCCCGAAGATTATCTGGGCGATATCATCGGCGACATCAACCGCCGCCGCGGCATGGTGCAGGGACAGGCGGAACGCGGCCACAACATCGCCGTCGAAGCGATCGTGCCGCTGTCCGAGATGTTCGGATATATCGGCCATCTCCGGGGCATGACCTCGGGCCGAGCCTCCTACACCATGGAGTTCTCGCGCTATGAACCGGTGCCGAAGCAGGTAGCCGACGAGATCATCGCCAAGAATTCGGCGGCCGTCGCCTGATCTCGGAAAACGAGAAGCCGAAAATGGGCCCCGTTCGCAAGAACGGGGCCCTCCGGTCTCTCGCGGCGTCAATTGCCCGAGGGCCCCGGCAGCCGCTCAGAGACGGCGCCACATCCTATTGAGCGGCCGCAGCGCCCGCCGCCGTCCTGGACGCCATCGTCCTTGGAGCCCTTCGGCTTGAAGCTCCTCCTCGACGCCCAGGCCCCGATCAGCGTGCCCACGATCTGCCGCTGAACCATTGTTTTCGTTCGGTCGCATTTGGCTCTCTTTTGATACCGCCCATCAGGCGCAGGTGATCGACGGCCTGGGGCGGCTGCCGGAGGACGAGTCATCCTGGCTGTGATCTGCCCGGCGAATCCGGCTGCACCGCGGCGATAGCCTGCAACCGGGCGGCGCGTTCCCGCGGCGTCGGGTGAAAGGCGCAGAAGGCCACGTACAGGGGGTCGGCGTCGGGCGGCGCCTTGTTGCCGCGGTCGATCTTGGCGAGGGCGGCAAGCATCGCGGCGGCGCCGACCTGCGAGGCGGCGAACCCATCGGCCTCCAGTTCCCAGCGCCGCCGCAGCGCGGCCGGCAGCGGTCGGAGGAAGAACAGGGCCGGCTCCGCCAGCAGCCACAGGGCGGCAAGGCTGGCGGGCTCCGACAGACCGACGGCCGGAATACCCCAGGGCAGCGCGGCAAAGGCCGCCAGCCCCAGGACCAGCCGGAGCGCCAGCCACTTTTCCAGATGGCGCAGGCGGCAATGGCCGGCTTCATGGGCGACCACCGCCGCAACCTCGCCCGGTTCCAGCCCCTCGACCAGGGTGGGCGACAGCACGATGCGCCGCGCTCCCCGCAGCCCGACGAAACGGGCGTTGAGCTGCCCCGGCACGCCCCGGCCCTCGGCGACGCGCAGCCGGCACCCGTCGAGACCGCAGCCGGCCAGCAGGGCCCGCAGGCGACCGGCCAGCGCGCCCTCGGGCAGGTCACGCTCGGCCGGGCCGCCGCCGCCCCCCGGCCACGGCAGGGAAAGTGCCGGCAGCAGCCAATGACGGGCAAGATCTGAGCCGCCCCGCAGCGCCCACGCCCCCAGCCAGTGACCGGGGAGCAGCAAGGCATAGACGGCCAGCAAACCGCCTTCCGCCGCCCCACCCAGCAGCAGGCCCAGCCCCCCGCGCCACAGGCCCCGCCATCCCCACGGCCTGGGGCGGAGCGTGGCGAGCCGGGCGGCGGCCGACGCGGTGCCGCGGATCACCGCGGCGCGGGCCAGCAGGGCCAGAGCAGCGGCCGGCAGGCCGGGGCACAGGCGGTCGAGCGCCGCCAGCCCGCCCCCGGCCAGCAGCCCGGCCAGCACCGCCGCCTCGGCGGCCAGCCCCCAGGCAGCAACCCGGAGCCGGATCAGGCCGGGGGCGGCGGCATCCTGGCGGCGCAGGCAGGCCCGCTGCCGCCCCAGCAGGGTCAGGCGCAGGCCCAGCCAGGCGGCCAGAACCGGAAGGGCGGCAGCCATCATGACGGTCCTCGCACCGGCAAGACCTCGGCCTCGGTCAATTGGCGCCGTCGGGTGTTTTGCGACTTATGGCCAATTGCCCCGCCCAAGTTCACAAGGGTTCAATAGCACGGAGGGTGCCATGCTTCCGTGGTCCCGTTCCAATAAGGGAGACGTTTCATGAAGTGGGTCAAGCCTGAATATTGCGACCTTCGCCTCGGCTTCGAAGTGACCGCCTACGTGTTCGTTCGCTGACCGGGACAGGGGCCGGGGCCTCGGTGCCCCGGCCCGCCAGCGCCGACCGGAAACAGCCCGCATCCTGCCGGGCGAAGCGCATCGGGATATCGCCATGACAGACAGTGTCCGCTTGCAATCCGACGACGTGGTCGAGATCAACCCCATGTACCTGTACCGCTGGGAGGAGCCGCAACAGGCGCATGTCCTGCTGTATCCCGAGGGCGTGGTGAAACTGAACGAGACGGCGGCGGCCATTCTCGGCCATTGCCGCGACAGCCAACCGGTATCGGCCGTGGTCGATGCCCTTGTCACCCTGTACGGAACGCACGAGGTTGAGGACGACGTCAGGGACTTCCTGCATACCGCCCTGGACAAGGGGTGGATCCGGGTCAAACGCTAAGGCCGGCCAGCAGCTGGCGCGGCGTGGCAGCGCCATGCCGGATGAACGCGGCATAGACCGCCACCAGCGCCGCGCCCTGCCGCACCCGCTCGACGGTGGCGGCGGAATCGGTGATTCCGCCGACGGCGATGACCGGCACCGGCGCGATCCGGGTGACAAGGGAGCCGATATCGCCGCCGACCGCCACCACGCCGTCGAAGCCCGCCGCCGCCGCAATCTCAGCCGCCATTCCCGCCGCCGCCGCGCCCATGTCCAGTTTGACGGCCAGCCGGAGCCGGCGGCCCAGCCGCTCGGCCAGGCGATCGCGCGCCACACCCAGGCCCCGCAGGAACGGCGCCAGCGCCGCCGGGCCGGCGCCCCGGAGCCGGGCGGCGCGGCGGCAACTGAGATTGGCCACCACCATATCGGCCGCCGGCGCCAGGGACCGCAGCGAGGCGACGTAGTCGGCGCGGACGTCCTCGCCCAGGCCGGGACGCCGGCTGCCGATATTGGCGCTGATCCGGCATGGGCCGGAATCGGCCTCCAGCAGCCGGGCCAATACCGTGTCCGCCCGGTCGGGCAGGATGGTTCCGATATCGACGAAGCCGAAACCGACGCCGGCGCACAGCGCCAGCAGGCGGCCGGTGCGGTCGAATCCCGCCGCCAGGCCGAGGGGATTGCGGAAGTCCAGGCCCATGACCCTGACGGGCAGAAGCGGCACCGGCACCGGCGGCAGCAGCAGGCGGGCCGCCAGCCGCCCGATGGTTACCCGCCGCCGGATCTCGTTGCCAAGGCGGCTCATGACCGGCGGAAGCGGTCCATGAAGGCGGCCAGGGCCTCGGCCGCCTCGCCGGGAAGCGGGTTGTAGAGGCTGGCGCGGATGCCGCCCACCGCGGGGTGGCCCTGAAGGTTGAGCAGCCCCCGCCCGGCCGCCTCGGCCAGAAACCGCGCCTCCAGGTCCGGAGTGGGAAGGCGGAAGCAGACATTCACCAGGGAGCGGCTGCCGGCGGCGACGGGACAGGAATAATAGCCGCCACGGTCGATGGCACCGTAGAGGACCTCCGCCTTGCGCCGGTTCTCCTCGGCCAGAGCCTCAAGCCCGCCCCGGCGCTCCATCCACCGCAGCATCGCGCCGGCCATGAAGATGGCGAAGGTGGGCGGCGTGTTCACCTTGCTGCGGTTCTCGGCCTGGCGCGCATAGTCGAAGACCGCGGGCGCCCCGGCACAGGGGCGGTGCAGCAGATCCTGGCGGACGATGACCAGGGTCAGGCCGGCAATGCCCAGGTTCTTCTGGGCGCTGGCGTAGATCAGCCCGAACCGCTCCACCTCCAGCGGGCGGGTAAGCAGGTCGGCGCTCATATCGGCCACCAGCGGAACGTCACCGGCCGCCGGCAGCCAATGATATTGCAGTCCGTCGGCGGTTTCGTTGGTGGTGATGTGGCAATAGGCGCTGCCGGGGGCGCGGTCCCAGACCGCCTCGGGTGGCGGAGCGTCACGGCCTTCGGCGACCACCCGGACGCGGCAATACCGGGCCGCCTCGGCCGCGGCACGGCGCGACCACAAGCCGGTCACCACATACTCGGCGCAATCGGCCGGCGCCGCCAGGTTCTGCGCGACATAGGCGAAATGGGCCGAGGCGCCGCCTTGCAGGAACAGCACCCGGTAGGTTTCGGGCAGGCGCAGCAAGTGCCGCAGCGATTGTTCGGCGGCGGTGAGGATGCGGGTGAAGTCCGGGCCGGAGAACGGCAGTTCCAGGATCGACAGGCCGGTCCCGAGGCAGTCGGTCAGGGCTTCCTGCCCCTCGGCCAGGACCTCGGACGGCAGTGCTGCCGGGCCGCTGGCAAAATTGTAGCGGGGGGCGGCGCTAGAAGAGGACTTGGCCATGGGCGCCGGCCACCATGAAAAACAGGGTCGGAAAGGACAGGATGGTGTTGGTGCGCGACGACAGGAAGGTGATGCGGGTGCAGCGCAGCCGCTCCTCGGCCGAGGCCGGAACGAAGCCCAACACCTTCTTCTGATGCGGCCACAACACGAACCACAGATTGGCGGCCATGGTCATGCCCAGCCACATGCCGATGCCGATGGGCGCCGCCGCACCGCGCAGGGCCAGCGCATCCGCCAGTTCGCCGC
>JAKAFA010000255.1 GCA_021818185.1 Pseudomonadota bacterium
ATCTGATCGCGCCATGATGGTCGGCCAGCGCCCCGTCGAAGGTCAGGACGACCGCGCCGGCCGGCAGGGCCGGCCCGCCGGTCAGGGCCGCCAGCACGGCGGCCACCCGAACCACCGGGCGCCCGGCGGCGGCCAGCCGGTCGAACTGGGCGGCCACCACATCGGGGGACAGGAAGGAGCGGGGGCGCGGGCGCGCGCCGGAGCCGGGCAATCCGACGTCGCGGTAGCGCAGGATGGTGGCGAGGGGGGCCATGACCGGTCTTGACGGCAGGGATGCCGGACCTTAGCCAACCTCCGGCCGGCGCGCAAGCGCCGCCGACACCTCCGGCGATGGGCGGAAAGCTTGACCCTTGCCCGCAGGGCTTGCATAATATGTACGTGTGGCCGGGGCCCATGGTGGGGCCGGTCCCACGGTCATGTTGCTCGCTGGAGGATATGACGATGCCTGCCCGGTACCCGTCGTAGCCGCCTTCCCGCAAGCGTGTCGCCTTACCGCCGCCCGGATTTCGCGGCGCGCGGCAATGTTGATCAGGGGAGGTGTAAAATGTCGAATATGCTGCCGGTTCTGGATTCCGGCCTCGCTAAATACCTGCGCGATATCCGTGCCATTCCGCTGCTGGAGGCCGATGAAGAGTACATGCTGGCCAAGCGGTGGATCGAGCACGAGGACACCGATGCCGCGCATCGGCTGGTGACCAGCCATCTGCGTCTGGTGGCCAAGATCGCCTCCGGTTACCGCCATTACGGCCTGCCGCTGTCCGAGCTGATTGCCGAGGGCAATATCGGCCTGATGCGCGCCGTCAAGAAATTCGACCCCGAAAAGGGCTTCCGTCTGGCGACCTACGCCATGTGGTGGATCAAGGCTTCGCTCAACGAATTCGTGCTGAATTCGTGGTCGCTGGTCAAGATGGGCACCCTGGCCGCCCAGAAAAAGCTGTTCTTCAACCTGCGCCGGGTCAAGGCCAGGCTTCAGTTGCTGGACAGCGGCGATCTGGCTCCCGAACATGTGCGCCTGATCGCCCAGGAACTGGCGGTCAGCGAGGGCGATGTCGTCGCGATGAACCGCCGCATGGCCGGCCGCGACGCCTCGCTGAACATCCCGGTGGGCGAGGGCGCGGCCGAATTGCAGGATCTGCTGCCCGACGAGTCCGACAGCCAGGAGGCGGTCCTTGCCCGGCGCGAGGAACTGGGCAAGGGGCGGGTGCTGATCGCCCGTGCGCTGGAGGGGCTGAACGAGCGCGAGCGCGAGGTGTTCACCGCCCGCCGGCTGACCGACGATCCGCCGACCTTGGAGGAACTGGGCGAACGCTACGGCGTCTCGCGCGAGCGTATCCGCCAGATCGAGGCCAAGGCCTTCGAAAAGGTCCAGGCGGTGGTCAAGGCGGGGTTCCGGCCAGCGGCCCTGCCCTCTCCGGCCTGAGGCGCCGGGCGCATCGGCTAGGGATGGTGGCCGTCGGCGGCCTCGGCCGCCGCCTGTTGCAACAGGCTTTCCAGGGCGGCCAGTTCCGCCGCCAGGCGCTGGCGGTCGGCGGATTGCGTGGTGGCGCTGTCGTCGTGGCTCGGGATATGCAGCAGGGCTTCCAGCACATGCTCCGCCGCCAGCCGCAGGGTGGGGTGGCCGGTCCGGGCCAGGGCCTGCATCGCCAGCACCTCGTCGGTCGGATGGGTGCGGAAGACGTCGCTCAAATATTCCTCGGTCGAACGCTGGTCGGCGTGGATGTGTTGCGCCAGTCCGGCATCCTGGCCGGCCAGCCGGTTCAGCAGCCGCAGGGCGAACAGGCCCATGCTGAACTCCGAGACGTTGCCGCCCTGGTCGGTTTCCTGTAACAGCGCCTGGACCCGGCCGGCGCTGTCCTGCATGGCCTTGCTGAACGAGGCGAGATCGCCGCTGGATTCTTCCGCCGCGCCGGCGCTGGCCCCTGTGGCCAGCGACAGCACCATTATCGCCGACGCCGTTCGCCGCAAGACGGTCCCGAGGATGCTCACTGTGTTTCCTACCCCATCCGGTCGGATGAATCGGTGATCGCAGCTTCCCCCGTCGCGTACGCCTGGCGCCGAGACGATGCCGCAACGGTATCGTCGGTTGTCGGTGACCGTCAACAATCCGGACGGGAGCGCTCCCTCGGGGTAGTCGAGCCGCCGCTCCGGATTCCTCCTCATTTGGCTTGCCTTCGCGTGCAGTGCGCCTAGTCTTCTCGCATAGGGTTGTCCAGGGAAGGGGGGGGCGGTGGCCTGCCTGCTCAGCGTAGCCGAAATGTACCGCGCCGACCGCCTGGCGATGGAGGGCGGCGTAGCGGGCGAGTGCCTGATGGAGGCCGCCGGATGGGCGGTGGCGGGGGCGGTCCGGCGCCGGTTCCGCCCCGGGCGGGTCGCGGTGCTGTGCGGGCCGGGCAACAACGGCGGCGACGGTTTCGTGGCTGCCCGCCTGCTGGCTCGCCAGGGCTGGCCGGTCCGGGTGCATCTACTGGGCGAGGTGACGGGCCTGCGCGGCGCCGCCGCGACCATGGCGTCCCGCTGGCCGGGGGCGGTGGCCCCGCTGACGATGGCGGCGCTGGACGGCGCCGATCTGGTGGTGGATGCCCTGTTCGGCGCCGGCCTGGCCCGCCCCTTGGACGGCGTCGCCTTGGCGCTGGTCGCCGAAATCGCCCGCCGGCACCTGCCGGTGGTGGCGGTCGATGTGCCGTCCGGGGTGCACGGCGATACCGGCGCGGTACTGGGGGCGGCGCCCGAGGCGGTGGTCACGGTGACTTTCTTCCGCAAGAAGCCGGGCCATCTGCTGCTGCCTGGCCGCCGCCATTGCGGCGCAATCGAGGTGGCCGATATCGGCATTCCCCCCGCGGTGTTGGGCGACATCCGCCCGGTCGTGGCGGAAAATGGCCCGGAGTGCTGGCTGGACCGGCTGCCGCGCCCGCGCCCCGAAGGCCATAAATACGACCGGGGCCACGCGGTGGTGCTGGGGGGCGGCGCCATGACCGGGGCGGCGCGGCTGGCGGCGCACGGCGCGCGGCGGATCGGGGCAGGGCTGGTCACCGTCGCGGCGCCGGAAACGGCGCTGGCCGTCTACCGGGCCGGCGAACCCGGACTGATCGTTCGGCCGGATTCCGACTTCGTCGGTATTTTGGCCGATCCGCGCTATACCGCGGTGCTGCTGGGGCCGGGCGGCGGAGTGGGCGGCGAGATGCGCGGGCGGGTGGCGGCCGCCCTGGTGGCCGGCAAGGCCTGCGTGCTGGACGCGGACGCCCTGACCGCCTTCGCCGACGATCCGGCCGCCCTGTTCGGCAGCTTGTCGCCGCGGGCGCTGCTGACCCCCCATGACGGCGAGTTCCGGCGGCTGTTCGGCCCGATTTCCGGCAGCCGGCTGGAGCGGGCGCGGACCGCCGCGGTCCGGGCAGGGGCGGTGGTGCTGCTCAAGGGGGCCGATACGGTCGTGGCCCATCCCGACGGCCGGGCGGTGATCAATTCCAACGCGCCGCCCGAACTGGCGACGGCCGGGGCCGGCGACGTGCTGGCCGGATTCGCCCTCGGCCTGATGGCCCAGGGCATGGATGCCTTCGCCGCCGCCTGCGCGGCGGCCTGGCTGCATGGGGCGGCGGCGGCGAGGATCGGCCCCGGACTGGTTGCCGAGGACCTGGGCGAAGGGCTCCCTGCCGTTCTGGCCGGCCTGTACCATACGGCTGCTTGCGGCGGCACGCCCGGCGGTCGAGCATGACGGGCGGCGGAGGACCCATGGAGGAGGGCGGGAAGATGACAAGCCAGGCGGCGGGTAGCACGCTGATCGCACGCATCAAGGCCCTGGGGCGGCTGTGGCGGGAGATCGCCGGGGCGACCAAGGAAGGGGGCGGCCTGCAACTGGCGCCCGACCTGCCCGATGACGATCTGGAGCGGCTGCGCGACCAGATGCGCGCCTGCCTGGAGGCGCGCGGCGGCGAGGTGTCGGCCCGCGCCCGCGCCGCCGCCCTGGGGCGCGAATACCTGTCGCTCGGCCCGCAGGGGCGCAAGCGTTTCCTGGGGTTGCTGGCCCATGATTTCGGCCCCGACCGGCCGGCGGTGGACGCGGCGGTGGACCGCCTGCGGGCGGCGGCCGACGCCGAGGGGCGTGCCGCCGCCGAGCGCGCCCTGCGCACCGCGCTGGAGCCGCCGCGCCTGCGCCTGCTGACCCAGTTCAACGGCCTGCCCGAGGGGGTGAAGTTCCTGGTGGACCTGCGGGCCGAACTGCTCAGCCTGGGGCGGGGCGACCCGGCGCTGGCGGCGCTGGAGGCCGACCTCAAGGGCCTGCTGGCGGCGTGGTTCGATGTGGGCTTCCTGGAACTGGCGCGCATCACTTGGCGTTCGCCCGCCCAGGTGTTGGAAAAGATCATGGCCTACGAGGCCGTACACGCCATCCAGGGCTGGGGCGACCTCAAGAACCGCCTGGACGAGGCCGACCGGCGGCTGTACGCCTTCTTTCATCCGCGCATGCCGGATGAGCCGCTGATCTTCGTCGAGGTGGCGCTGACCCGCGGCATCGCCGGCGACATCCACGTCCTGCTGGATCCGCAGGCTCCGGTGGGCGATGCCGGCGGCGCCGACACCGCCATCTTCTATTCCATCAACAATGCCCAGATGGGGCTGGCCGGCATCAGCTTCGGCAATTTCCTCATCAAGCGGGTGGTGGAGGAACTGTCGCGGGAATTCGAGCAACTGAAGACCTTTGCGACCCTGTCGCCCATCCCCGGCTTCCGCGCCTGGCTGGAGGAGCGCCTCGCCCGCGGCGAAACCGGCTTGCTGACCGGGCCCGAACACCGGGCGCTCACCCAGATCTCCAACGGTCTGGCGGCGAAGGGCAGCCTGAAGGCGCTGCTGGCCGACGGCGGCTGGCCGGCCGACCCGCTGCTGGCCGAAACCCTGCGGGCGCCGCTGTCACGGCTGGCGGCGCGCTATCTGGTGCGGGAAAAGCGCGCCGACGGCCGCGCCCTCGACCCGGTGGCCCATTTCCATCTGTCCAACGGGGCACGGGTCGAGCGCATCAACTGGCTGGCCGACACCAGCCCGAAGGGCATCGGCC
>JAKAFA010000028.1 GCA_021818185.1 Pseudomonadota bacterium
GCCCTGGGCGCCGGCCTGCCGATTTCCGCCGGCTGCACCACGGTCAACAAGATGTGCGGCTCGGGCATGAAGGCGGCGATGCTGGCCCACGACCTGATCCTGGCGGGCAGCGCCGACGTGGTGGTGGCCGGCGGCATGGAGAGCATGAGCAACGCCCCCTACCTGCTGGACAAGGCGCGCGGTGGCCTGCGCATGGGCCACGGTCGCGTGCTGGACCACATGTTCCTGGACGGGCTGGAGGACGCCTACGACAGGGGCCGCCTGATGGGCACCTACGCCGAGGACTGCGCGCAAGCCTACGGCTTCACCCGCGAGCAGCAGGACGACTGGGCCGTCACCTCCCTGACCCGGGCCCAGCGCGCCATCGCCGACGGCAGCTTCGCCGCGGAGGTGGTGCCGGTGACGGTCAAGGCCGGCAAGGCCGAGCGGGTGGTGGCGACCGACGAGCAGCCGCCCAAGGCCAACCTGGACAAGGTCCGCACCCTGCGGGCGGCCTTCCGCGAGGGCGGCACGGTGACCGCGGCCAATTCCAGCTCCATCTCCGACGGCGCCGCGGCGCTGGTGCTGATGCGGCTGTCCGAGGCGGAGCGGCGCGGCCTCACCCCGCTGGCCGCCATCCGCGGCCACGCCACCTTTGCCGACAAGCCCGGGCTGTTCCCCACCGCGCCCATCGGCGCCATCCGCCGCCTGCTGGAGCGGGTGGGCTGGCGCGTCGCCGACGTCGACCTGTGGGAGGTTAACGAGGCCTTCGCCGTGGTCGCCATGGCGGCGATCAAGGACCTTGGCCTGCCGGCCGAGGCGGTCAACGTCAACGGCGGCGCCTGCGCGCTCGGCCATCCCATCGGCGCCTCGGGGGCGCGCATCGTCGTCACCCTGCTCGCCGCCCTGGAAAGCCGCGGCCTCAAGCGCGGCATCGCCTCGCTGTGCATCGGCGGCGGCGAGGCCACCGCCATGGCGGTGGAGCGGACCGAAGGCTGACAGTGCGCGAGACGACCGAGGTCTCAGTCCGCCCCCACTGACGGCGGGTTTGGCCGGTACAAGAAATTTCTGTCCCCAAGAAAAAATGCGAGGCATCAATTCACGACGCTTGCCCGCAAATTTATTGTCATTGGTGAAATTCAACATGGCCAAAGTTGGCCTAATCTGCTTTCGCAGTAAATTTTTTCGACCGCACCTGTGTTTTTTGCAAGTTTGCATGGTTGATGAAACATATAAACCAGGAAGGGGGCTGGCATGTTGATTTTGAGGGGAAAGCCGGATAACAATCCCAACGAAGAGATGCTGCTGCTGAGCCGCTACGCTGGCGTCGGGCTGTGGGATGCCGTCCTCTATGACGGCGATCCCATGCACCAACGGAGCAAGTGGCGCTGGTCAGAGGAGTTCCGCCGCCTTCTGGGATTTGACAGGAACGACGTCGCCGGCTTCCCCGATGTGGTCGGGTCCTGGGCTGACCGCCTTCATCCCGAGGATATGCAGCCGACCTTCGCGGCCTTCGGGGCCTGTCTGAACGACCGCAGCGGGGCCACGGGCTACAACGTGACCTACCGCCTGAAGATGAAGGACGGGTCGTACCGTTGGTTCCGTGCCATCGGCGGCGTGGCCCGTGATGCCGCCGGCATCGCGTCGCGCGCCTGCGGCTCCCTCATTGACATCGACGCCGAACGCAATGAGCTGGAGCGCGCGGCCCTGCTGGACCGCAATGCTGGTGTCGGACTGTGGGATGCCGTCCTGTTCCAGAGCGATCCCATGCACAAGAACAGCGTGTGGCGCTGGTCGGCGGATTTCCGTCGCCTGCTGGGGTTCCAGCCGGATGACGTCACAGGATTCCCCGATGTGGTCGGGTCATGGGCGAGCCGCCTTCATCCCGAGGACGCCCGGCCAACCTTTTCCGCCTTCGGTGCCTGCTTGGCCGACGGCAGCGGCCGGACAGGCTATGACGTCCTCTATCGTCTCAAGATGAAGGAGGGATCGTACCGCTGGTTCCGCGCCATCGGCGGCGTGGCCCGCGACGCCAACGGCACCGCCTTGCGCGCCTGCGGCTCGCTCATCGACGTGAACCCCCAGAAGGAGGCGGAACTCCGCCAGGTCGAAGCCGAGTTCAACCGCCGCCGAATGGTCGCTACCCTTGCCGATTCCCTGGACGCTAACGTCGGTTCGGCGGCCAGTCGCGCCACCTCCAATGCCCAGGCCGTTGCTGCAGCGACCGAGGAACTATCCGCCTCCATCACGGAAATAAGCCGGCGCGCATCGCAGGCGTCCGATTCGTCGTCGAACGCGGCGGATGAGGCGGCCCGTACCAACACTGCGGTGCAGGCCCTGGTCAACTCGGCCGATCGCATCGGGGCCATCACCAAGCTGATCAACGACATCGCCGGCCAGACCAATCTGCTGGCGCTTAACGCCACCATCGAGGCGGCACGAGCCGGTGAGGCTGGCAAGGGTTTCGCCGTGGTGGCCAACGAAGTCAAGGTGCTGGCCAAACAAAGCGCCAATGCCACAGAGGATATCGCCTCACAGGTCGCGGCGGTCCAGCGCGAGGCGCGTCAAGCCGTCGAGGCCATCCGCACCATTGGCCGGATCGTCAAGGATGTGCAGGAAATCTCGCTGACCATCGCCACCGCGGTGGCAGAACAGGATGCCGCGACGAGGGAGATCGCAACCAGCGTGGGGCGGGTCGTTCAGGATATCGAGGCCGTGGCCGGCAGCATCGTCTCGACGTCGCAGCGGCTCAAGTCCTAACCGCCATTATGCAGCGCGGTGAGTCGCCGCCGCCGCAGGATGCGGTGCATTCCCGCTGAGGTTGCGGGCAGGCATGGTCTTCCGGCGCCATCCTGGGGATGGCGGCTCGGGGCTTGGTCTGGAGGGTTGAGGCCGGAGGGGTGTGCAGGGGGCACGTCGCCCCGCCGGTCAGGTGACCAGCCGGGGCAGGCGACCGAGGACGAGGTGGAGGATGTCTTTGTCCGGGGCGGCGGTGGGCAGATGGAGCTTGATCATGGTCTTCATCTCGACCACTCGGGCGGCCATCTTGATCAGCCGCAGGCGCAGGGTGTCGAACTGGGCGACGCGCCAGACGGAGCGCTTGGGCATCAGGCTGCGCAGGGACCACAGCAGCCAGTAGGCTCCAGCGTGCAGGATCAGGCGAAACTGGTTGGCGGTGGCCGTGTGGCACGAGGTGCGGTCGGCGGCCAGGTGGGTCTTCCTGGACTTGATGTGGTTCTCGGCCTGGCCGCGCTGGCACTAGAGTCCCTGGTAGAGGGTCCGGCCGCTGGCGCCCTTCAGGCTGGTGACGATGAACCGGGTGCGGCTGTTGATCGCCGCCGCCGAGGCGGCATGATCACCATCCCGGCGGGGGTGCGCATTCATTTGGCGATGGGCGTCACCGACATGCGCAAGGGTTTCGACGGCCTGGCCATGCTGGCGCAATCGGACCTCTCCTTCATTCGGGCAGCTTTCGGTCAAGCCAAGGCAGCCAGATGCTCGCTGGCATAGGACGGCGCCTTGCTGGCCACCTCCTGGAGCAGGTAGCGGTCATGCAGGTGGCCGTAGTGGCTCTCCACCATCTTGGTGTCGGCGTGACCAAGCACCCGCGCCGCCACCATCAGCGAGGCGCCGTTCATCAGCGCAAGGCTGGCTCAGGTGTGGCGGATTCGCGTCCTACGGCGAGGCCAAGAAGGCGTTCACGCGCGACGAATGGATGGACGTTGTCCTCAGGTCCGTCGGGCTGGAGCCGGCCGCGCTGAAGATCCTCCATCCCGCCGATTCCCCGAGCGACGAGGAGTTCGACGAATACGTCGCCTACGCCATCGAATGCCGCCGGCGCGTCAAGGAGCAGATGAACAAGCGCAAGCCGGACGACGAGTTCGCAAAGATCGCCCTGTCCTACATCGACCGCAACGGCAGCGAGATCGTCGTTCCGTGCCCGGAGACCGCGAACGCCCATGCGACGCTGGAACCGGCGCGCCGGCGCATCGGGAGCCCGGAGCCCGTCGCCCAGGCCGCGGCGGCACCAGCCGCGGCACCCCGGCCCCAGCCGGATTCCGTCGCTCCCGCAGCCGTTCCCGCGGCGCCGGCGCCTTCCGTGCCCGAAGGCCCGGCCGAGCGCCACTACACGATCCACTACGGGGACACCGGCCACTCCTACGACACGATCTTCGGACCCTACCTGGACGGGGCCAAGGCCGTCCTGATCGAGGACCCCTACATCCGCATGCCGCACCAGATCGCGAACCTCGTCCGCTTCTGCGAGACGGTCGTGAAATCCGCGGCCACCGTCCGGTCCATCAAGCTGATCACGGCCTACGACCAGTCCACCGATCTCGCCAGCCTCCGCGACAAGCTCGGAGAGCTGGGACAGAGTCTCTCCGAGGTCGATGTCGCCCTCGATATCGAACTCAACGAGAAGCTCCATGACCGAGAGATCCGCATCGACAACGGCTGGGTCGTCAAGATCGGACGGGGCCTGGATTTCTTCCAGAAGCCGGAAAGCTGGTACGCGATCGGCGCCAGCGACCAGTACCTGCGCAGGTGCCTGGAGACCAAGGTGGACATCTTCCTTGCCGGGGAGACCGCGTAAGGGGCGGATGGCAAGCGACGCGGTGGATCGTACGACGGTCCGCTACCGGTCGATCCGGGACGACGGCGCCCTGGGGAGCGCTTTCGCGGTCTTGCTCAGCGACAGATGACCAACCCGTGGGGCGGTCCGTCGCCGTGGTGTCAGCGCCGACGGCTGGAATCCTGGCACGGGTCGGGGGCAGGCCAGTGCGGGATCCGGCGGAAAATACGAGTGCAGCTCTTGTATCCGGACAACTGTTGTCCCGAAACTTCCGCCTTTTGGTGGGAAAATCTAGGAAATTCAAGGGGTAGATGGTGGGCGATGTAGGGATTGAACCTACGACCCCACCCGTGTGAAGGGTGTGCTCTCCCGCTGAGCTAATCGCCCATCTACCATCTCAACCGTCAGATGTCCGACGGCGTTACTGGGACATTCTCGGCACTTGTCCGGAAATCTGTCCCGAAACTTCCCGCCGAAACTGGCGGTTTCCTTATATGGAGCACTCCCGTGTGAAGGGTGTGCTCTCCCGCTGAGCTAATCGCCCATCTCTCTGACGAAAGCGCCGGTGGCTTTCGTCGTCTCCCCGGTGGGGAGGGCGGCTTTATATGCGGCCCGGGCGCCCCTGTCAAGCGGGTGAAATCAGGCTGTGTCGCGGTTGATCACCTGGACGACGGCGGGCGGGCTGTAGCGGGCGAACGCGTCGAGCAGGCGGGTGGGGTCGGTGTCGATGGCGACCATGGCGCGGTGGCGGGTGCGAAGGAATCCTTCCGCCGTCATATGGTCGAGGAAGGCTTGCAGGTGGGCGTAATAGCCGGCGACGTCCAGGAAGCCCAGCGGCTTGGGATGCATGCCAAGCTGCGCCCAGGTCCAGACCTCGAACAATTCCTCCATGGTGCCGATTCCGCCGGGTAGGGCGATGAAGGCGTCGGCCAGCTCGGCCATCAGCGCCTTGCGCTCGTGCATCGAGCCGACCACGTGCAGTTGGGCCAGGTCCAGGTGGCCGACCTCCAGCTTCAGCAGTGCCTCGGGAATGACGCCGACGACCTCGCCGCCGGCTGCCAGGGCGGCATCGGCCATGATCCCCATCAGGCCGACATTGCCGCCGCCATAGACCAGTCCCAGGCCGCGGGACGCCAGCAGGCGGCCCAGTCCGGCCGCCGCCTCGGCATAGTCCGCCCGTGTGCCCATGGACGAGCCGCAGAACACGCAGACCCGCTTCACCGCCCGGTCTCCGCCAGCAGGCGGTTGAAGGCGCGCACCGCCGCCGCCGGGCCCTCGGGATGGTTCCACACGCCGCCCGACACCGCCAGGAAATCGGCACCTGCCGCCACCAGGGGCGCGGCGTTGTCCACGGTGATGCCGCCGATGGCCACCGACGGCACGGTGAACAGCTCGCTCCACCAGTGCAGCAGGTCCGGCTCGGCCTGGAAGCGGGCCTCCTTGGTGGCGGTGGGGTAGAAGGCGCCGAAGGCGACGTAATCGGCGCCCTGCTCGCCGGCCACCATGGCCAGGTGGCGGGAATTGTGGCAGGTGACGCCGACGATGGCCTCGGCTCCCACCGCGGCGCGGGCCTCGGCATAGGTGCCGTCGTCCTGGCCGATATGCACGCCGTCGCAGCCGGTCTCGAAGGCCAGCGCCGGACGGTCGTTGAGGATCACCGCCACGCCGCGGCGCTGGGCCGGCGGGCGCAGCACGTCGACGACCCGGGCGACGGCGTCGTCGTCCAGGTCCTTCAGGCGGATCTGCACGCAGGCGACGTCGCCGGCATCCAGCGCCGCCTCGAAGGTCCCGACCCATTCGAAGGGCCGGTCGATACGGGGCGGGGTGATCAGGTAGAGGCGGCTTTCGGTCGGAATGGTCAGGCCTTCCCTAGTAGAATGTCGATGATGGACCCCAGCATTTCGAGCGCCTGGTCGCGCGGCCGCTGGAAGCTGTTGCGCCCGATGATCGAGCCGAATCCGCCGCCGTCGCGGATGGCCCGGACCTCGTCGTAGACGGCGGCCGGGTCCTCCTTGGCGGGGCCGCCCGAGAACACCACGATGCGCCGTCCGTTGAAACACGACTGGACGACGTGCGCAACCCGTTTGGCGAGGGTGTCGGCCGCGATCTGCCGGCCTTCGTAGACCTTGCGCGCCTCGGCCTGTTCCAGGTGGGCGGTGGGCAGCTTGACCTTGACGATGTGGGCGCCCAGCAGGCAGGCCATGTGCGCGCCGTAGGCCACTACATCCAGCGCCGTCTCGCCCGCCGCCGAGAGGGCGCCGCCGCGGGGATAGGACCACACCACCACCGCCAGCCCGCGGGCCTTGGCCTCGGCCGCCAGGTGGGTCAGGTCCTCCATCATGGCATAGGCCTGGTCCGAGCCGGGATAGATGGTGAAGCCCACCGCGGAGCAGCCCAGCCGCAGGGCGTCGTCGATGCCGGCGGTCACCGCCTGGGTGGCGCCCTCGCGGTCGCGCGACAGGCTGTTGGCGCTGTTGAGCTTGAGGATCAGGGGAATCTCGCCGGCGAAGGTGCCGGCCCCGGCCTCCAGCATGCCCAGCGGCGCGGCATAGGCCGAGCATCCGGCCTCGACGGCCAGGCCGAAATGGTAGTGGGGATCATAGGCCGGCGGGTTGGGGGCGAAGCTGCGCGCCGGCCCGTGTTCGAAGCCCTGGTCCACCGGCAGGATCAGCAGCTTGCCGCTGCCGCCCAGCCGCCCCGCCATCAGCAGGCGGGCCAGGTTGGCGCGGGTGCCGGGAGTATCGCTTTCGTAATGGCCGAGAATGCGGCGGACGGTGTCGGTGGTCTGCATGGCCGGTCTCCGTGGCTTTGAACCGACATGGCGAGGCGGCCGCGTTTTCGCAACGCGTGCCCGGCCGGCGCGCGCGCCGGCGGGCAAGACCAGGGGGGCGTTTGCCCCAAAAGGATCACAATCGCTCCCAACTCCTGCCACGCTCTTTGGGCACTATCCTTGTCACCGAAGGGATGGCGACCGGCAGCGCATCTGCGGAACCGCCTTCGGCAACCGACTAAGGAAGGAATGCAATCATGCGTGCCACTCGTTTCGTCGCCGTCGCCCTTGCCGCCGGCCTGGCCCTGCCGGTGGCCGCCCTGGCCCAGGGCGCCGCGCCTGCGGCTACCCCGGCCGCCGCGCCGGCCGCTCATGCCGCCGCGCCCGCCAAGGAAAAGCACCACATGGCCGAGCATGCGGCCGCCAAGCACCACATGGCCAAGCACGCTACCGCCAAGCACGCGACCGGCAAGCACATGATGAAGAAGACGGCGGCCAAGCACGAGATGAAGACGGCCGGGCATCCGGCCTCCACTCCGGCGGCCGCCAAGTAGCGTCCACCCGCTTCGTCCCTCGTCCGGCCGGAGCGCCGGAGGAGGGCGGGGCGGGTCACTCGCCGCCATGCCGCGCCCTTTCCCCCGTGGCGACGGCATGCAGTCGATCCCTTGTGGTCCCTTGGGGATCGGCTGCGCCGAGCAGGTCGAGGACCCCCCCGTCCTCGGCGGTTTCCCCCACCCAACCGCCAACCTGCTCGGCTACGGCGGCGAGCCGCCGCCGGGCCGGCTCGGGCGCCTCGACGCGCACTGCGGCAAGGCCCGCCCTCAAGGCGGCCAGGGCGGCACCGGGGGCGTCGGCGCAATCCAGAACCGCCTCGGCCAGGACGTCGGGGAATTCCGCCGCCAGGCTGTCCACCAGCGCCCGCCACCAGCCGATCCCGTGCGCCAAAGCAGCGCCCCGCGGGCTTTCCAGCGCCACCGGACGGCCGGCGGCACGGGCGGCGGCCAGGGCGGCGCGGCCGTGGTCGAGGCAATGGACGCGGATGCGCAAGGGCTTGGTCATCGGCGCAGCTTAGCCCGCGTTGACTTGCCCATCCAACGGTTCTAACCTCCTGGCGTGCCGAGATCGGCGGACGGTACAGGGCCAATCGCCTGTGGGGCCAATCGCCTGTGGGGGACCGACGAGTGACGGCAAGCCTGCAACGGACGGAAGCTGCGGTAAGGCGCCTGGGCGAAGCCCTGGACCGCCTGGAATCCGCCGCGACCCGGATCGCCACCGGTGATCTGCTGCTGGCCGGCCAGTTGCGCGACGCCCACGAGGAACATGCCCGCCTGGAGGACACCACCCGCGTGGTGGCGATGCGCCTTGACGCCGCCCTCGACCGTCTGCGCCTGTTGCTGGAGGAATGACGGGTGGCGGTGCTCAACCTCACCATCAACGGCCGTCTCTACGAGGTCGCCTGCGACGACGGTCAGGTCGACCAGGTGCGCGCGCTGGCCGGCGAGGTGGACGAGCGCGTCCAGCTCCTGGCCCGTCAGCTCGGCACCCAGCCGGAAGGCCGCCTGCTGGTCATGGCCGGGCTGATGCTGGCCGACGAACTGGCCGAGGCCAAGGCCGCCCTGCACGAGGCGCGCAACGAGGTGGCGGCGGCGGCGGCCGGCGACGGTCGACTGGCCGACGGCATCAGCCGTATGGCCGAACGCATCGAGAGCATTGCGGAACGGTTTGAACGGTCCTAGATTCAACTTCGGAGCGGCTCGCTGCGCGGTGCGTCAGGCAGCCAATGTCCCTGGGGCTATACCGATCCTCTTGGGGGCTGTCCCTGCCGGGACCGTGGTCCCGGCATATGGCTACCCACCTGCCTCGCAGGCCACAGGAGGACTTGCATCGCCAACGGCCGAGGCGGCGACCGCTCCACCCTGATCCTCCCTCCCGCCCGATGACCGTCGACGATCCCGCCATCACCGCCGCCAAAGCCCGCCTGCGCGCCCATGCCGTCGTGGTGCGTGGCGCCGCCGAATCGCGATTGCCCGCCGCCGAGGCCGGCCGCCGTCTGGCCGCCGCCTGCGCCGCGGGATTGGCCGCCGGGCCGGGAACGGTGGTGGCCGGCTACTGGCCGATGGGCGACGAAATCGACCCGCGGCCGTTGATGGCCCATCTGGCCGCCGCCGGCTGCCGGCTGGCGTTGCCGGTGGTTACCGCCCGCGGCCAGAAGCTGGAATTCCGCGCTTGGCGCCAGGGCGATCCCCTGGTGCCCGGCCCCCACGGCACCCGCCACCCCGCTGCCGCCGCCCATCCTGTGGTTCCCGCCTTGCTGCTGGTGCCGCTTCTCGCCTTTGACCGTGACGGGTTCCGCCTCGGCTATGGCGGTGGATATTATGACCGTACGCTGGACGCGCTGGCGGCAACGGACCAAATGGATAAAATCCGGGCCATCGGCATGGCCTTTGCCGCCCAGGAGGTAGCCGAGGTTCCCCACGACCGGCACGACCGTCGCCTCGATGCGGTGGCGACCGAGGATGGACTGAGAATGCTGGAGACGCGATGAGGATTCTGTTCCTGGGAGACGTGTTGGGCCGGTCGGGCCGCGACATCCTGGCCGCCCGCCTGCCCGAAGCGCGGCGCCGGCTGGAACTGGACTTCGTGGTGGTCAACGGCGAGAACGCCGCCCACGGCTTCGGCATCACACCCAAGATCTGCGAGGAATTGTATGCCTGCGGCGCCGACGTGGTGACGCTCGGCAACCATTCCTGGGACCAGCGCGAGATCATGCCCTATATCGACGGCGATGCGCGCCTGCTGCGTCCGCTGAACTACCCTGCCGGCACGCCGGGCAAAGGCGTGGGCGTCTACCGTACCGCGCGCGGGCGCAAGGTGATGGTGCTCCAGGTGATGGGCCGGCTGTTCATGGACCCCCTGGACGACCCCTTCGCCGCAGCCGAACGGGAACTGGCCAAAGTGCATCTGGGACCGGGCGGCGCCGACGCCATCGTGTTGGACGTGCATGCCGAGGCGACCAGCGAGAAGATGGCCATGGGGCATGTCTTCGACGGGCGGGTCAGCCTGGTGGTCGGCACCCATTCCCACATCCCCACCGCCGACGCCCAGATCCTGCCGTGCGGCACCGCCTATCAGACCGATGCCGGCATGTGCGGCGATTACGATTCGGTGATCGGCATGAGGAAGGACGCCGCCATCTTCAAATACGTCCGCAAGATCCCGGGCGAAAGGCTGTCGCCAGCCGAGGGGCCGGCGACCATGTGCGGCGTGATGGTCGAAACCGACGACCGCACCGGCTTGGCCGTTCGGGTCGGCGCGCTGCGGTTGGGGGCGCGGCTGGCCGAGGCCTGGCCGGAATAGGGGGAGTGAAAGTGAGCGGCCCGACGCTTCGGCTGTGATCATGCCGCAAACATAACTATTGCGATTGGATCAATTTCAGCTAAGTTGTCTGGGGGAGTGGGCACCCTTGGGTTTCGGGGTCCCGTGGAATGGGTGCGCAGGTTTTCATCGACAGCGGTACCGCCATCGAGCAGGTGCGGTCGACGCTTAAAGGACCGGTTCTGCAACTCCTGGCGGCGGGGCTGCCGGAAGTCAAGCGGTTGCCGGCGCAAAAGGGCTACGACCTGATTCTGGGTGATCTCGGCCTGCTGGAAAAGAGCTTCGCCTATTTCCGCACCCACCGCGACCAGTTCAAGGCGGTGCTGGTGGATGCCGAGGCGCATCCGGTCGAGGAGGATTCCACGCCGCTGTCCTGCGGCCGGTCGCTGGACGAGGTGGTTGCGATGATCGTGCGCTCCGCCGCCTACCGCTATTTCGCGGCCAAGCTGGACGGTGCGGCGGCCCTGGCCGCTCCCGTCGCGCCGGCCCGCTCCCTGGCCGGCTTTCTGCCGGTCCTGACCGGACGGGCAAAGGAACCGGGGCGGTCCCGCCGGTCGCGGGCGCAGGCTCTCTACCATGCCATCCGCGAATATCTGCTGTACGAGTGGCAGGTCCCCCTGGTCCCCGCCTATTCGCAGTTGACCCCGCAAGAGGTGATCAAACTGGGGCCGCGCCTCACCGACCTGCGCTCGCCCGAGGCCCTGCGGGTGGCATCGGGCCATCGGCCGCAGGCCGCCGCGCGGAAGCCTGGCGACCGGCCGGAGCCGGTGGTCGCCCGGGTGCCGGCCCCCGCTCCGCCGGCCGCGGAGCCGCGGCTGGACCTGGCGTCGCTGCTGACCGAGGACGGCGCGCGGCTGTGGGTGGAAACCCTGGGCCGGGCGCTCCAGGACCCCGAGGTGATCCGCGCCGCCGACAACGGCGAACAGCCCGCCCACATCAAGGCCGCCCTCAAGGCGGTGGGCCGCGACCTGCTGCGCTGCCTGGTCGAGGATATCGGCTTCGACAAAAAGCAACTGGCCGTCTGCCTGGTGCGGGCCCAGGCCGTTCTGCCGCGCATGGCGTTCGAGCAGATGGTGCGCAGCAGCATCAACGCTCCGGCCCTGGTCAAGCTGGTGGCCATGGCCAAACGGCAGCACATCGGGCCTAACTCGACCTTGCCGGATTGCGCCCGGTTCATCACCCAGCACTTCGCCCCGCCGCCACCGGCGGCGGACGGCGGGGCGGTCGCCGCGCGGGTCAAGGAAAACGCCTAAGTTCCTTGTGGAAATTGCCCGTTGACAATGATAACGGTTCTCACCATCATCCGCGTATGGATGTCCTTCCAGCGCGAGTCGTCCCCATGCCCTTCGATCAGGCCGCTGCCGCTCTTCCCACCTCGGCGCCGCCGGTGCCGTTGACCGAGGCCCAGGTCGGCGCCCGCGTGCGCATCGTGGCGGTGGCCGGCGGCGGCGGGCTGGAGCGGCGGCTGACCGAACTGGGGCTGCCGCGCGGCGCCGAAGTGGCGGTGATCGGCCGGATGGGGCGGCGCGGTGCGGTGATCGTGGCGGCCCATGGGACGCGGCTGGTGGTCGGGGCCGACATGGCGGAGGCGATTTCCGTTGCTGCCCTCGGCGCCTAACCGGCTGGACGTTGCCGCGGGCACCGCCGTGGCGCTGGTCGGCCGCCCCAATTGCGGCAAGACCACCCTGTTCAACGCCCTGACTGGCGATCACCAATGGGTGGGCAACTGGCCGGGGGTCACCGTCGAGGGGGTGCACGGCGCCTTCGACCACCGCGGCCGCCGCATTCCGGTCATCGATCTGCCCGGCGCCTACACCCTGACCGGCACCCGCTCGCTGGACGAGGAGGTGACCGCCGAGCAACTGGCCGGCCGGGCCGCCGCCGTGGTGGTCAACGTGGTGGATGCCGCCTCGCTGGAACGCAGCCTGTATCTCACCCTTCAGGTGCTGGAGAGTCAGGGCCGGCTGCCCGGTGATCGGCCGGAGGCGGCCGGCGCGCCGGTGGTGGTGGCGCTGAACCGCATCGACAAGGCGCGGGCCGACGGCGTGACCATCACTGTCGGCGCCTTGCAGGACGCGCTGGGCTGCCCGGTGGTGGCCATGTCGGCGGTCACCGGCGAGGGAATGGAAACGTTCAAGGACGCGGTACTGGCGGCGCTGGACGGCCAGGTGCCGCCGCCGCCGCTGCCGGCCTATCCCGCCGATCTGGTGGAGGTCATCGCCGGGCGCGCGTCGGCGCGCGGTGTGGGGCCGGCGGCGCGCTGGGCCGCCATCCGCGCCCTGGAGGATGCCGACGACGAGGTGGACGCCCTGGCCCTGGGCGCCGCCCGCCATGCCGCCGCGGTGGCGGTGGCCCACCGGGCGGTGGAGCGGCGGCAGCAGCATGGCCGCACCCTGACCGACCGGATCGATGCCTGGGTGCTGCACCCGTTCTGGGGTGTCAGCGCGTTCCTGGCGGTGATGTATTTGATGTTCCTGTGGACCATCCACCTGGGCGGCGCCTTCGTCGATGCCTTCGACGGGGTGGCCGGCGCCCTGTTCGAACAGGGCCTGCCCCAGTGGCTGGGCCATCTCGGGGCCCCGGCCTGGGTCGGGTTGCTGGCTGCCGGGGCGGGGCGGGGCGTGCGCACCGTGGCCGACTTCATCCCGCTGGTCGGCTTCCTCTACGTCTTCCTGGCGGTGTTGGAGGAATCGGGCTACATGGCCCGCGCCGCCGTGGTGATGGACCGCTTCATGCGTCGGGTCGGCCTGCCGGGCAAGGCCTTCGTGCCGCTGGTGGTGGGGCTGGGCTGCAATGTGCCGGCGGTCATGGCGGCCCGCACCCTGGAAAGCGCCGACGACCGCAAGGCCACCATCGCCATGACGCCGTTCATGAGCTGCGGCGCCCGCCTGCCGGTCTATGCCCTGTTCGCCGCCACCTTCTTTCCCCAGACCGGCCAGAACCTGGTGTTCGGCCTATACCTGACCGGCATCCTGGTGGCGGTGTTCACCGGCTTCGTGCTGAAACGCACCCTGTTTGCCGGCGAATCGACGCCGCTGCTGGTGGAACTGCCGCCCTATCACCGCCCCAAGGCGGTGCCGGTGCTGCGCCGTGGCTGGGACCGGGTGGTGACCTTTGTCCGCGATGCCGGTGGCATCGTGGTGCCGGTGGTGCTGGTGCTGACGGTCCTGAACGCCGTCACCACCGACGGGCGGGTGGTCCGGAGCGGCTCGGAGCCCGACACCCTGCTGGCCGCCGGCGCCCGCGCCGCCACGCCGCTGCTGGCGCCCATCGGCATCCGGCCCGACAATTGGCCGGCCACCGTCGGGCTGGTCACCGGCATCTTCGCCAAGGAGGCGCTGGTCGGCACCCTCAACGCCCTTTACGCCGCCGAGGCGGGGCAGGGCGGGTCGGCCGGGCCGGCGCCCGCGGTGGCCGACCAGGTTGCCCAGGCCCTGGCCACCATCCCGGCCAACCTGACCGCCCTGGCCGACGCCGTCCTCGATCCGCTGGATCTGGCCAAGGCCAAGGCCGAAGCGGCCGAAAGCCGTGCCGCCGCCGGCGCGCTGGCCCATCGGTTCGACGGGGCGGCCGGGGCCTTCGCCTATCTGGTCTTCGTGCTGCTCTATGCGCCATGCATCGCCACCATCGCCGCCATCCGCCGCGAGGCGGGCGGGGCGTGGACCGCCTTCGTGCTGGCCTGGACCACGGTGATGGGGTTCACCGGCGCCACCCTGGCCTATCAGGGTGCCACCGCCGCCCTCCATCCGCTAAGGTCGCTGGCCTGGGCGGCGGGAGTGCTGGCACTGACCGGAATCGCCGTGTTGCTGCTGCGCCGCCAGGGCCGGCGCACCCGGCTGAGCGGGACGGGCGGCGGCATGGGATGCTGCGCCGGCTGCTCGGGCTGCGGCGGCAAGGCGGGCGCCTCGGGCCGGAGGGGCTGACCGCCGTGCATACCGCTTCCGTTCCCGACGGAAACTTGCCATAGTCTGCCGCTTGATCGGGCGCCGCTCCCAAAGGGGGCGGCGTCCGCCGTTCCACTTGACTCCAGGGTTGTTTCCGCATGGCCGGACATTCGCAATTCAAGAACATCATGCATCGCAAGGGCGCGCAGGACGCCAAGCGCGCCAAGGTGTTCACCAAGATCATCCGCGAGCTGACGGTCTCAGCCCGCACCGGGCTGCCCGACCCGGGGGCCAATCCGCGGCTGCGAGCGGCCATCCAGGCGGCGCGCGGTGCCAACATGCCCAAGGACACCATCGACCGCGCCATCAAGCGCGGCGCCGGCGGCGAGGATGGCGCCAATTACGAGGAAGTGCGCTACGAAGGCTATGGCCCCGGTTCGGTGGCGATCATCGTCGAGGCGCTGACCGACAACCGCAACCGTACCGCCTCGGAAGTGCGCTCGGCCTTTTCCAAGAACGGCGGGGCCATGGGTGAAACCAATTCGGTATCGTTCATGTTCGACCGGGTCGGTGCCATCCGCTACGCCGCCGCCGCCGCCACCGCCGAGGCGATGTTCGAGGCGGCGCTGGAGGCCGGGGCCGACAATGTCGATTCCTCGGAGGACGGTCACGAGGTGACCTGTGCCCCCGACGACCTCGCCGCCGTGCGCGACGCGCTGGAGGCGAAGTTCGGCACGCCGGACTATGCCCGGCTCGACTGGCACCCGCAGACCACCGTGCCGGTGGCCAGCGAGGAGGCCGCCAAGACCCTGCTCAAGCTGCTGGACGTACTGGAGGACAACGACGACGTCCAGCGGGTCCAGGCCAATTTCGAAATCCCCGACGACGTGATGGAGCGCCTAAGCGCTTAGGCGCGGGCGGGGATAAGCGGAAGGACAGGGGAAATGAGGGTTCTGGGGCTGGACCCCGGCCTGCGCGTCACCGGCTGGGGGATCATCGACATGGATGGCAACCGGCTCAGTCCTGTCGCCGAGGGCGTGGTGCGCTCCGACGACCGGCTGTCCCTGGCCGAACGCCTGGTCCAGCTTCACCAGGGGGTGCGGGCGGTGATCGCCCGCTATGCCCCGGCCGAGGCGGCCGTCGAGCAGACCTTCGTCAACAAGAACCCGGAAAGCACCCTGAAGCTGGGCCAGGCCCGCGGCGCCGTTCTGCTGGCTCCCGCCCTGGAGGGGCTGCCGGTGGGCGAATACGCCCCCGCCGCCGTCAAGCAGGCGGTGGTCGGCACCGGCCGCGCCGCCAAGGAACAGGTGGGCATGATGGTCCGCACCCTGCTGCCCGGCTGTCTGGCGGCCAGCCCCGACGCCGCCGATGCCCTGGCGGTGGCCATCTGCCACGCCCACCACCGGGCGACGGCCTCCCGCTTGGCGCAGGCGGTGCGGGCATGATCGCCAAGCTGAGGGGCGTGGTCGATACGCTCGGCGACGACTGGGCGGTGATCGATGTCGGCGGGGTGGGCTATCTGGTGGCCTGTTCGGCCCGCACCCTGGCGCGGCTCCAGGCCGGCGCCGCCGCCCAACTTATGGTCGAAACGTGGGTGCGTGAGGATGCCATCCAGCTGTTTGCTTTCCTGGATTCCGGCGAACGCGACTGGTTCCGGCTGCTGACCACGGTGCAGGGGGTGGGGGCCAAGGTGGCGCTGGCCATCCTGTCGGTGGCCTCGCCCGAGCAGCTGTTGCAGACCATCGCCGCCCAGGACAGGACGATGCTGACCCGCGCCGCCGGGGTGGGGCCCAAGTTGGCGGCCCGCATCCTGGCCGAACTGAAGGACAAGGCCGGGCGCATCGCGCTGGGCGGCGTCGCGCCGTCGGTGGCCGGCGGGGCGGCGGCCCTCGTTTCGGATGGTGGCGCGGCGGTTGCGGTTTCGGGCAGCGGCGCGCTGGAGGATGCGGTATCCGCCCTGGTCAACCTGGGCTACCGCCGCCTGGAGGCCTTCGAGGCAGCCGGGGCGGCGGCCGGCGAGCTGGGTGAGGGCGCCGAGGCGGCGGCGCTGATCCGCGCCGCCCTGAAGCGCCTGGGCAAGGAGATGATGCGGTGAGCGAACGGGTGGTTTCGCCCCAGCCGGCGCCGGGGGATGGCGACGGCAGCTTGCGGCCGCAAAGCCTGGACGATTTCGTCGGGCAGCAGCAGGTGCGGGAAAACCTCAAGGTGTTCATCGCCGCGGCGCGGGCGCGGGGCGACGCCCTCGACCATGTGCTGTTCCACGGTCCGCCCGGCCTGGGCAAGACCACCCTGGCCCAGATCGTCGCCCGCGAACTGGGGGTGGGGTTCCGGGCCACCTCGGGACCGGTGATCCAGAAGGCGGGGGACCTTGCCGCGCTGCTGACCAACCTGGAGCGGCGCGACGTCCTGTTCATTGACGAAATCCATCGCCTTAATCCCGCCATAGAGGAAGTGCTCTATCCTGCCATGGAGGACTTCCAGCTCGACCTCATCATCGGCGAGGGCCCTGCCGCCCGGTCGGTGCGCATCGACCTGCCGCCGTTCACCCTGGTGGGGGCGACGACGCGCTCGGGGTTGCTGACCACGCCGCTGCGCGAGCGGTTCGGGATTCCCTGCCGCATGAACTTCTACACGCCCCCGGAACTGGAACTGATCGTACGGCGCGGGGCGCGGGTGCTGGGCTTCGCCCTGACCGCCGATGGTGCCGCCGAGGTGGCGCGCCGGGCTCGCGGCACACCGCGGGTGGCCGGCCGGCTGCTGCGCCGGGTGCGCGACTTCGCCGCCGTGGCCGGAGCCGTCGCGGTGGACGCCCCGGTGGCCGACGCCGCCCTGCGTCGGCTGGAGGTGGACCAGTTGGGGCTGGACTCGATGGATCGCCGCTATCTGGCCTGCATCGCCGAGAATTACGGCGGCGGGCCGGTGGGGGCCGAGACCCTGGCCGCCGCCCTGTCGGAAGCCCGCGATACCCTGGAAGAGGTGATCGAGCCCTACCTGCTGCAACAGGGGCTGATCCAGCGCACGCCGCGCGGCCGCATGCTGTCGGCCGCCGGCTTCCGCCATATCGGCCTGGCGCCGCCGCGCGAGGTGCTGGTGCAACTCGACCTGCTGGCCGGCGGCGAGGAGGGCGAATGACCCCCCACCGCTTTCCCGTGCGGGTTTATTGGGAAGACACCGATGCCGGCGGCATCGTCTATCATGCCAATTACCTGAAATTCGCCGAGCGGGCCCGCAGCGAAATGGTGCGCGCCCGGGGCGTCGGACAGGCCGAGCTGGCGGCCGGGGGCCGTGCTTTCGCGGTCGTCCATGCCGAGATGGATTTCAAGGCGCCGGCCCGGCTCGACGACGAGCTGGAGGTGGTCAGCCGGGTGGAGGCGGTGGGCGGCGCCTCGATGGAAGTGGAGCAGGCCATCTATCGGCTTGACGGGGGGGCCGAACTTGTGCGCCTCAACATCCGCCTGGGTTTCATCGCCCTGGATGAAGGCCGGCCGGCGCGGATGCCGGCCGGGTTGAGGCAATCACTGCTGGACTTGGTAAGCGAAAGGCGGGACTGAGAATGGATCCGGTTCAAACCACGGCGCTGGCGGGGTCGGTGGCGCAGAGCACCGACCTGTCGATGTGGGCCCTGTTCATGCGGGCCGACATCATCGTCAAGCTGGTGATGATCGCTCTGATGTCGGCGTCGTTCTGGTGCTGGGCGATCATCTTCGACAAAATCCTGCGCGTGCGCGCCCTGTGGAAGCGGGCCGACATGTTCGAGGAATCCTTCTGGTCGGGCGGCTCGCTGGAAGAGCTGTATGATCGCCTTGGGGCCCGGCCGCTCGATCCCATGTCGGCCATCTTCATCGCCGCCATGCGCGAATGGCGGCGATCCGCCGCCAAGGGGCTGGCCGACCGCGAGGCGGTGCGGGTCAGCCTGCCGCAGCGCATCGACCGGGTGATGAACGTCACCCTGGGCCGCGAGATGGAAGCGCTGGAACGGCACCTGAACCTGCTGGCCTCGGTGGGCTCGACCGCGCCGTTCGTCGGCCTGTTCGGCACGGTCTGGGGCATTATGAACAGCTTCCAGTCCATCGCCGCCACCAAGAACACCTCGCTGGCGGTGGTGGCGCCCGGCATCGCCGAATCGCTGTTCGCTACGGCGCTGGGCTTGGTGGCGGCCATCCCGGCGGTGATCGCCTACAACAAGATTTCCAACGACCTCGACCGCTATGCCAAGCGGTTGGAGAACTTCTCGGGCGAGTTCGGGGCCATCCTGTCGCGCCAGCTTGAGGAGAAGGTCTGATGGGCGCAGCCGTCGGCCCGCGCGGCGGCGAACGCCGCCGCCATCGACCCATGGCGGACATCAACGTCACGCCGATGGTCGACGTGATGCTGGTGCTGCTGGTGATCTTCATGGTCACCGCGCCGCTGCTGACCGCCGGTGTGCAGGTGGACTTGCCCAAGAGTGAGGCGGCTCCCCTCAAGGGCGACGACCAGCCCATCTCGGTGTCGGTGGATTCCAAGGGCAATGTCTGGATCCAGGAAACCCAGATCAGTCTGGACGACCTGGTGCCCAAGCTGCAGGCGATCATCGGCCAGAAGCCCGACACCCGCATCTTCATCCGCGGCGACAAGGACATCGATTACGGCCGGGTGATGGACGTCATGGGCCGGCTGGGGGCCGCCGGCTTCTCCAAGGTCGCCCTGGTCACCGAAATGAAATCCGGCGTGGCGGAAGCCCCGTCGGTCAAGAAGGGGGCGCGGTAAGCGATCCCTCCATGCGGCGCGAAAGCTATATCTTTTCCGCGGTCCTGCACGTCGCGGCAATTCTGCTGTCCGTCTTCGGCCTGCCGTTCCTGTGGCGCGAGCCTCCAATCGAGGAGCAGCCCATAGTGGTCGATCTGGTGCCGTTGGGAGAGAAGACCAACCCGCCGCCGCTGAAGGCTGCCGAGCCGCAACCCGAGGCGCCCAAGCCGGAGCCCAAGCCCCAGCCGAAGCCCGAGCCGCCCAAGCCGCAGCCGGCGCCGCCCACCCCGCCCACGCCCCCGCCGCCTCCGCCGCCTCCCCCGCCGCCCCCGCCGAAGCCCGAGCCGGCGCCGCCGAAGCCCGAGCCCAAGCCGGCGCCCAAGCCGGAACCCAAGCCGCAGCCGCCGAAGCCCGAGCCCAAGCCCAAGCCGGAAAAGCACCGCGAGCGGTCGCAGGATCAGTTGGATTCGCTGCTGAAGTCGTTGGACAAGGTCAAGCCGAAGCCCAAGGACGACCTGGATAAGCTGCTGAAGAGCGCCGACAAGATAGAAGCCTCGGACAACGGCGAAAAGTCCGTGCCGGAGAATGTGCACGGATCGGCGTCGAACAATCCGTCCGAGCCCCTCTCGATGACCGAGATCGACATGATCCGCGCCCAGCTCTACAAGTGCTGGAATATTCAGGCCGGCGCCAAGGATGCCGCCAACATGATCATTCCCATCCGGGTGCGGCTCCAGCCCGACGGCACCGTCATCAGCTCGGAATTCGTCGGCGACCGGCTGCGCTACGGCACCGATCCGGTCTATCGCGCCGCGGCCGATTCCGCGCGCCGCGCCCCGCTTTCGCGGCTGTGCAATCCCTTGAAGGTACCGCCGACGAAATATGACGAGTGGAAGGAAATGACGCTGCGGTTCAATCCCAAGGACATGGTGGGGCAATGAGCCGGGATCGCGGCCATCGCCCCGCTGCCTCGCCATCGCCTTTTTTCCGTCGTACAAGCCTTTTGGGCATACCGCCATCCACCCCAGGGGATATTCCGGGACAATGACTGCCATGCACCGCCTTCGCCTCCTCCTCGTCGCCGCGCTGGTCGCGGTGGGGGCGGCCTCGGCTCCGGCCAGGGCCGAACTGACCATCGACATCACCCGCGGCAACATGAAGCCGATGCCCATCGCCATCCCGGATTTCGCCGGCGCTTCGCCGCAGGAGATCCAGGCCGGCCAGGATATCGCCGGGGTAATTTCCGCCGATCTGGAGCGGTCGGGGCTGTTCCAGCCCATCGACAAGCGCGCCTTCATCCAGACCGGCGCCAGCCTACAGGCCGGCGTGCGCTTCGCCGACTGGAAGCAGATCAACGCCGACGCCCTGGTGCAGGGGCGGGTGGAGATGACCCCCGACGGCCGGATGCGGGTGGAATTCCGCCTGTGGGACGTCTACGCCGAGCAGCAGATGACCGGCGAGGCCTATACCGCGGCACCGCAGGGCTGGCGGCGGATTTCCCATCTGGTGGCGGACGCCATCTACAAGCGGATGACCGGTGAGGAAGGCTACTTCGACACCCAGATCGTCTACATCGCCGAGGACGGGCCCAAAGCCAACCGGCGCAAGCGGCTGGCGATCATGGACCAGGACGGCGAGAACCATCGCTTCCTGACCAACGGCGCCGATCTGGTGCTGACCCCGCGCTTTTCGCCCACCGCGCGGGAAATCACCTACATGTCCTATTACCGCGGCACGCCGCGCGTGTACATTTTCCAAATCGATACCGGGCGGCGCGAGTTGTTGGGCAACTTCCCGGGCATGACCTTCGCCCCCCGCTTTTCGCCGGACGGCAACAAGGTGATCTTTTCGATGGCGGTCGACGGCGTCTCGAACATCTACGAGATGAACCTGATGACCCGCCAGAAGCGGCGCCTGACGGATTCGCCCTATATCGACACCTCGCCCTGCTACTCGCCCGACGGATCCAAGGTGGTGTTCAATTCGGACCGCGGCGGTACCCAGCAGCTCTACGTGATGAACGCCGATGGCAGCGGTGTGCAGCGCATCTCGTTCGGCGACGGCCGCTACGCCACGCCGGTGTGGTCGCCGCGCGGCGACCTGATCGCCTTCACCAAGATGAAGGGCGGCCAGTTCTATATCGGCGTCATGCATCCCGACGGGTCGGGCGAGCGCCTGCTGGCCAGCGGCTGGCTGGTCGAGGGGCCGACCTGGGCGCCCAATGGCCGGGTCCTGGCCTTCTGGAAGGAAACGCCGTCGAATTCGCGGGGCCGCGGCGGCACGAGCAAGCTGTATTCCATCGATCTGACCGGCACCAACGAACGGGAAATGGTGACTCCGGTGGACGGTTCGGACCCGGCGTGGTCGCCGTTGCTGCCCTAAGGGGCAGCCCGGTCCTTCCCGGTTCGGCCGGGCAAAACCCGCCCTCTTGGCAAGGAGGGCGGGGCACTGCTTTTTGCAGCGCACCCATGCCCAAGTCTATGGACAGAGTGGCCGGAATCCCACGGAAATCTACCGTTTTCGCGCTTGCACCCCCTTGATTCGCTAAAACTTACTTAGTATAGTCCGCGCCGATTAGGATTTGTTCCGCTGGCAATGATTGTGACTGCAGTCCTTGTCTGTGGAAAGGTTGGGTCGGCCCCCGCGGCCGGAACGGCCGTCGCCAAGATCCAATCGGTTCCCATTTTCCGCGTTCCATTGAGGGGGAGTCCTCAAATATGAAGCTGCGTTTTCTGAGCATTTTCGCTGCTGCCGCCCTGCTCGCGGCTTGCGAATCGGCCCCTCAACAGGCGGCCACCAACACCGGCGCCGGTCAGGTGACCCCGCCGAAGGCCGCCACGGTTTCCGGCCCCGCGGCCGGCTCGAAGGAAGAGTTCCTGACCATCGGTGACCGCGTGTTCTTCGACACCGACAAGTCGGCCGTCCGCTCGGATGGCAAGGCGACCCTGGACAAGCAGATCGCCTGGCTGAAGAAGTACCCGAACTACGGCATCACCGTGGAAGGCCACTGCGACGAGCGCGGCACCCGCGAATACAACCTCGCCCTCGGCGAGCGCCGGGCCAATGCCGTGAAGCAGTACATGGTCGCGAACGGCCTGCCCGCCGCCCGCGTCAAGACCATCTCCTACGGCAAGGAGCGTCCGGTCTGCACGGCTTCCAACGAAGCCTGCTGGGCGCAGAACCGCCGTGGCGTGACTGTCCTCCAGTAAGGACGGCCGCTCACGGAGCGCGAATGGCGCCCGCCCCTCCGTTCGGCTCCGGCCGGGCGGATCGGGCGGGCGCCTTATTTTTGCCCGCTTGCCGGTCTAGACCGGTGGCAACGCCCACCCGGATGGCCGCCCCAGCCTTCGCACATTTTTTCCGATCACGAGGCAGTCCCGTGCGCCGCATCGCCCAAGTTTCCCTGTTCGCCGTGATGACGGCCTTCGCCGGCCCGGCGCTGGCCCAGGTCAGCGACAACAGCGGCCTGTATGACCGGATCGACCGTCTGGAACGCGATGTCCAGACCCTGCAGGCCCAGGTGGCGAACGGCGGAACCCCATCCTCGGTGGTGGTCACCTCGCCGGCATTGGGCGGCGGCACCACGACGACGGGGGGAAATTCCGGGGCGGGAAGCTCCGGCAGCGGGGCGGTGCCCCCCACGCTGGCGGTCCAACTCTCCGATCGCCTCGATCAGGTGGAAGAACAACTGCGCCAGTTGACCGGCAAGGTGGAAGAGGCGGAATACAAGGCTACCCAGACCGCCCAGCAGCTTCAGCGCATGCAGGCCGACCTGGACGTGCGATTGAAGGAATTGCAGTCGCCGTCGGGCGGTCAAGCCGGCCAATCCGGCCAGTCCGGCCAATCCGGCCAGTCCGGCCCCACGCCGCTGGCCGCCAATCCGCCCGGCCCCGCCGGCTTGGCCGAGAATGCCGGTTCCAACAGTGCCGGGGGAACCGGCCTGGCCCCCGGGCCGCAGGTGCTGGGCAGCCTGCCGGCCCGCGACGCCAAGGCGCCGCCGGCCACCGCCGCGGAGCAGGTGGTCAACTACAAAGACCCGCAGGCGATGTACGACGACGCCTACGCCAAGATTCAGAAGGGGGATTCAGCCGGCGCCGAGGCCGAATTCAAGGCGTTCCTCGCCAAATTCCCCAAGCATCAGCTGGCCAGCAATGCTCAGTTCTGGATCGCCGACATTGCGTATACCCGCAAGGATTACAAGCAATCGGCGGCCCTGTTCCTTGAGGCGTACAAGAAGTACCCCAACAGCGGCAAGGCGCCCGACATGCTCTACAAGGCCGGCGCCTCGTTCGCCCATCTCGACCCGCCGCGCAAGACCGAAGCCTGCACCGCCTTCCGGATTCTGTTCGAGGAACACGCCCAGATGCCCGAGCATGTGCGGCGGGCGGCGACGGCCGAGCGCAAGAAGCTGCAGTGCCGGTAACCTGAGGCTCCACCCTATTCGTACAGGCCCTCCAGCAGCGCGCCATACAGCTCGCGGATGCGATGACGGCGGATCTTCAGGGTGGGGGTCAGCATGCCGTTGTCGATGGTGAAGGGCTGCGGACTGACGGCAAAGCGTCGGATCTTTTCGATGGTGGACAATTCGCGGTTGACGCGCTCCACCGCCTCGCCCAGGGCGCGGCGGAAGGCTGGTTCGGCCGCCAGACGCTCCAGGTCGGGCGGCAGACCGCAGGCGGCGGCCCATGCCTGCATCCAGTCGTCGGACGGCACCAGCAGGGCGACCAGATGGGGGCGGCGGTCGCCGTAAACCATCGCCTGAGCAATCTCGGGTTGCAGGGTCAGCTGGCCCTCGATGCGCTGGGGTGACAGA
>JAKAFA010000256.1 GCA_021818185.1 Pseudomonadota bacterium
CCCATAACCGAAATCAAATGCGAGCGCCAAGGGGTGGGGATAAAAACGACATAACATATAAAAAATATTGGGGCTCGCTAGGTGGAGGAAATCGATGACGCAGATACTCAACCTAGATGACGCGAGCATTAGAATAAGAAACAATCCAAAATTCCATGAATTGGTCGCCCGGCGTCGTGTATTCTCCTGGACGCTAACGGCAATCATGCTGGCAATATATTTTTGCTTCGTTCTTCTTGTTGCGTATGGCAAGGCCTTTCTTGGCCGGCCCCTGTGGGGTGGGGCAATGACCATCGGTTTTCCCATCGGTCTCGGCGTGATTTTTGCGGCCATCGCGCTGACCGGCATCTATGTGCGGCGGGCCAACGGCGAGTTCGACGAGTTGAACCGCCAGATCATCGAGGAGTGCCGCCGATGAGGCCGATCCGGATTTCCCTCGCGGCCGCCACGGCGGCGGGTACGGTGCTGCTGTCCTCCGCGGCCTTCGCCGCCGGCGGCCCGGGGGCGGCGGGGCGGCCGGCGGCCGACTGGCACGCCGGAATCATGTTCGTGCTGTTCGTGGCCCTGACGCTGGCGATCACCTGGTGGGCCGCCAAGCACAACCGGTCGGCGCGCGACTTCTATGTCGCGGGCGGCGGCATCACGGCCCTGCAGAACGGTCTGGCCATTGCCGGCGACTACATGTCGGCGGCCTCGTTTCTCGGTATTTCGGCGCTGGTCTACACCTCGGGCTTCGACGGCCTCATCTGGTCGGTGGGGTGGCTGGTGGGGTGGCCGATCATCTTGTTCCTGATCGCCGAGCGCCTGCGCAACCTGGGCCGATACACCTTTGCCGACGTGTGCTCCTTCCGCCTCGCCCAGGGGCCGGTGCGTGTCTTCGCCGCCATTGCCGCGCTGATCGTCGTCCTCTTCTACCTGATCGGCCAGATGGTCGGCGCCGGCCAGTTGATCCGGCTGCTGTTCGGCCTCGACTACGTCTACGCGGTGATCGCCGTCGGCGCGCTGATGATGGTCTACGTCACCTTCGGCGGCATGAAGGCCACCACCTGGGTGCAGATCATCAAGGCCTGCCTGCTGCTGGGCGGGGCCACCTTCATCGCGGTGGGCGTGATGGCGCGTTTCGGCTTCTCGTTCGACGCCCTGTTCGCCAGGGCGGTCGCCGTCCACCCGCTGCACCGCGCCATCATGGCGCCGGGCAAGCTGGTGACCAGCCCGGTGGATGCCATCTCGCTGGGCCTGACCCTGATGTTCGGCACCGCCGGCCTGCCGCACATCCTGATGCGCTTCTTCACCGTGCCCAGCGCCAAGGCGGCGCGCAAGTCGGTATTCTACGCCACCAGCTTCATCGGCTACTTCTACACCCTGACCTTCATCATCGGCTTCGGCGCCATCACCCTGGTGGCGACCAATCCCGAATACCTGGATGCCGCCCGGGGCGGCATCGCGCTGAAGGGCGGCGGCAACATGCCGGCCGTCTGGCTGGCCCATGCCGTCGGCGGCGACCTGTTTCTGGGCTTCATCTCGGCCGTGGCCTTCGCCACCATCCTGGCGGTGGTGTCGGGCCTGACCCTGGCCGGCGCCTCGGCGATCTCCCACGATCTCTACGCCAACGTCATCGCCCGCGGCCGGGCCGCCGAATGCGACGAGGTGCTGGTCTCCAAGGTGGCCGCCATCGCCCTGGGGATGGTCGCCGTGCTGCTCGGCATCGTGTTCGAAAAGCAGAACGTGGCGTTCATCGTGGCCCTGACCTTCTCGGTGGCCGCGTCGGCCACCTTTCCGGTGCTGGTGATGGCCATGTTCTGGCGGGGCCTGACCACCCGCGGGGCGGTGATCGGCGGCTATATCGGCCTGATCGGATCGGTGGGGGCGGTGGTGCTGTCCAAGGTGGTGTGGGTGCAGAGCTTCCACTTCACCGAACCGGTCTTCCCCTACGTCTACCCCACCCTGTTCACCATGCCGGCCGCCTTCTTCGGCTGCTGGCTGTTCTCGGTCCTCGATTCCAGCCCGCGGGCCGAGACCGAGCGGGAGGCCTACGACGCCCAGGCCGTCCGCTCCGAGACCGGCTTGGGGGCCGAGGGGATCGCGGCCCACTGACCGGCTGTCCTTGCCGTCGGGGGATGGGCGAACCTTCCTCCGGCGGCGCCGGTCCTCCCTTCGGCCATGCCTCCCCCGACGGAGTTGCCGGCGCGCTGGAAGCCTTTACCTGACGGCAGTCAAGGGAGATGCCGTCATGCGGTCGCTGCTGGTCGCCATCGTCGTCGCCTCGCTCGTCGCCGGCTGCGCCGACCGCTGGGGGCAGCCGGCGCAATCGCCCGCCGTGCTGCCGCCGGTGCCGGGAGCCGCACCGCCGCCGGCCGGCCAGGACGCCCTCACGCCGCTCGGCTACGGCAGTCAGGTGATCGCCGCCGGGCTGGTGGACCCGCGGGCCCTGGTCTTCACCCCGGACGGCGTCCCCCTGGTGGTCGAGGGCAGCGCCGCCAGCCTGATTGCGGTCCAGGCCGGCGGCACCCTGGTGCCGCGGGCCATGGGCGGCGGCAACGGGCCGTGGACCGGCGCGGCGCTGATCGGCCACCGCATCTATGTCGCCGAAGCCGGCGGCCCGCTGGGCGGACGCATCCTGGCGGTGGACGGCAAGGGGGGTGTGCGGCCGTTGCCCGTCGCCCTGCCGGGCGGCGGCCGGGTCGGACCGCTGGCCGCCGGCCCCGACGGCTGGCTCTATGTCGGCATCGCCGCTTCGCCCGAAGACAGTTCGGCGGCACCCTGCCGGCCCCGTGGCGGCGGAGTCCGGGACCGCGGCGACGAAGGCTGTTCGGGGACGATTCTGCGGATTTCCCCCGACACCGGCGCCGTCGAGGCCTATGCCTGGGGCTTCCATCGCCCCATCGGCCTGGCCTTCACGCCGGCCGGCCGGCTGATGGTGGCCGATGCCGTGGCCCCCGGCGACAATCCGGTCTGGCAGGTGGCGGCCGGCGACTGGTACGGCTGGCCGCCCGCGGCCGGGCTTTTGGCCGCGGCGGGGGACGGGGCGGGGAGCGGACCCAATCCGCCGCCGCCCGCCGCCCGAGTGGCCGGCCAGGTGGGTGCCCTGGCGGTCGACCACCAGCCGTCTACCGCCTTCGGCCCGGCGGGCCAGACCTTCATCGCCGTGCGGCCGACCGGCCGGCCCGGCGAGATCGCCTTCGTTCCCCCGGACGGCGGCCCGCCGCAACCCTTCGTCACCAACCTGATCCGGCCGGCCGCCATCGCCTTCGACCCCACCGGCTCCAGCCTGTGGACGGTGGATGGCGGCACCGGTCGGTTGTGGAAGATCAGCAAATTCCAGTGAGATCACCGCCAGCGTTTACTTTTTATAAGGATTATGCGATGCTTGGCGGAACTAAGGGATGGACCGCCATGACCATCGCCGGCATTTCCAGCACCAGCACCCCCTTGGGCCCCGCGTCCTGGCCGGCACGGACCACGTCGGCGGATAACGGCGTGCCGGCCATGGCCGATCAGGGCCAGGGCGGCGGCAGTTTCAACCTCACCACCCCGGCGGGAGTCGCCGATGCCCGCGGCCAGGTGGCCGGGGCGCTGGCCAATGCCGCGGCCAAGGCGCAGGCCAACCTGCCGCAGGTGGCCGATGGCGGCAGGCAGGCGGTGCAATTGTCCGCCGCCAATTCGGTGGTGACCGACGCGGTCCAGGCCAATACCGGCCTGCCGGCCTACAGTGCCAGTGCCCAACCACCGGTTTATGGGACTTCGCTGCCGCGTGGCAACGTGATCGATGCGGTCGCCTGACGGCGGGCGCGATCTTGCGCCATCCGCCGAGTTGCGCCATGGTCGGCCATGCTGACCGTCGAAGACCTCTCGCGCTCCGGACTGTCTCCCGTCACGCTGCATGTCGAAGCCGGTGAATGCGTGGCGCTGACCGGGCCCTCCGGCGTGGGCAAGAGCCTGTTGCTGCGGGCCATCGCCGACCTGGACCCCAGCCGGGGGCGGGTGGCGCTGGGCGGCGTGGACCGCGACGCCATGCCGGCCCCCGAATGGCGGCGGCAGGTCTGCTATGTGGCGGCCGAGCCCGGCTGGTGGGCGGAGCGGGTGGACGAACATTTCCCCGACTGGTCCAAGGCGGTCCCGCTGGTCGAGGCCCTGCTGCTGCCGGCGGCGATGGGGGCGGCGCCGGTGGCGCGGCTGTCCACCGGCGAACGCCAGCGCCTGGCTCTGGCGCGGGCCCTGGTGCGGCGGCCGCGGATGCTGCTGCTGGACGAGCCCACCGCCGCCCTGGATGCGGCGGCGCGCCGGGCGGCCGAAGACCTGCTGGCCGCTCGCCGCGCCGAGGGGGTGGGGATGCTGTGGGTCACCCATGACCCGGCCCAGGCCGAACGGGTCGCCAGCCGGCATTTGGCCTTCGTCGATGGGCGGGTGGTGGAGGTGGCGGCGTGACCTATATCCGCCTCGATTTCGCCGACCTCGCCACCGCGGCGGTGCTGGTGCTGCTGGACGGCGGGCTGTCCCTGGCCTTCGGGCTGGGAATCGGCCGGCGGCTGCTGGTGGCGGCCAGCCGCATGGTGGTGCAATTGCTGCTGGTCGGGCTGGTGCTGGAGGCGCTGTTCCGCGCGGTGTCGCCCGTGGCTACCGCGGCGGTGGCCCTGGTCATGGTGCTGTTTGCCGGGCGCGAGGCGGTGGCCCGCCAGGACCGGCGGCTGGCCGGCTGGTGGTCCTATGGCCTGGGTACCGGCGCCATGCTGATGGCGGCCGGTCTGGTCACCGTTTTCGCCCTCACCACCCAGTTGCGCCCCGACCCCTGGTACGATCCCCGCTACGCCATTCCGCTACTGGGGATGGTGCTGGGCAACACCATGACCGGCATCAGCCTGGGCCTCACGGCGCTGCCCGGCGACGTGCCCCAGCCCCGCCCCGCCATCGAGGCCCGCCTGGCCCTGGGCGCCGACCGCATCCAGGCCATGCGGCCGCTGGCCCGCAAATCCCTGCGTGCCGCCCTGCTGCCCATCGTCAATTCCATGGCGGCCACCGGGC
>JAKAFA010000257.1 GCA_021818185.1 Pseudomonadota bacterium
TCCTGGTCTTCCCCGCCATGTTCTCGGCCGGCATGGCGCTGGTGGATACCGCCGACGGAATCCTGATGCTGGGGGCCTATGGCTGGGCCTTCCTGCGGCCCGAACGCAAGCTCGCCTACAACCTGGCCATCACCCTGGTCTCGGTGGCGGCGGCGATGTTCACCGGCGCCGTCGAGGTGCTGGGCCTGCTGTCCGGACCGTTGGGCCTGGGCGGGAGGCCGGCCGCGATCGTCGGCTGGCTCAACGGCAACATGGGGCTGCTGGGGCTGGTCCTCATCGCCGCCTGCGCCCTCAGCTGGCTGGCGTCCTCGGCGCTCACCCGCACGCGCCGCTCGGCGGAACAGGGGACCTGACATGCACGGCAGCCACCACGGGCCCAATCACCAAAGCCCCGGGCAGCACAGTCACGAGCATCGGCACAGCCACGACCATTCGCACACCCACGTGCACACCCATCCCCATTGCCATGGGGACGTCACCCACAGCCATGCCCATGCCCATACCCATAGCCATGACCATGGGCATCAGCACCGCCATCCCCATGGACATGATGCCGCTGCCGATCACGATCACGCCGACGCCCGGCACGCCTGGAAGCCGCACGAGCACCAGCACGCCCCGGAGCAGCCGGGGCTGGAGGGCCACGACCATGATCACGGGCGCTGAACGGTGCGTCAGAGCCGGCGGCGGGCGCGCAGCGCCGCGCTGATGGTGCCGTCGTCGAGATAATCCAGCTCGCCGCCCACCGGCACGCCATGGGCCAGGCCCGAGACGGTGACGCCGCACCCCGCCAGGCAATCGGCCAGGTAATGGGCAGTGGTCTGGCCCTCGACGGTGGCCGGGGTGGCGAGGATGACTTCCTCGACCTTGGAATCGCGGGCCCGCGCGGTCAGGCGGGCAACGCCCAGATCCTCGGGCCCGATCCCGTCCAGCGCCGACAGCAGGCCGCCCAGCACATGGTAGCGCCCACGGAAGCTGCCGGCGCGTTCCATCGCCCACAGCGAGGCGACGTCGGCGACCACGCAGATTTCGCGGTCGTCACGCCCGGCGTCGGCGCAGATCGAACAGGGATCGACGGTGTCGAAATTGCCGCACACGCCGCAGGCCCTGACGTTGGCCGCCGCCTCGGCCAGCGCCTCGGCCAGGGGTGCCATCAGGATGTCGCGCTTCTCCACCAGATGCAGTGCCGCCCGGCGCGCCGAACGCGGCCCCAGCCCCGGCAGGCGGGCCAACAGCTGGATCAGGCGGTCGATCTCGGGACCGATCATCGCAGGAGGGGCATTGCAGGACGGGGAGCTGGGCGGGCGGCGGTCAGAACGGCAGCTTGAACCCGGCCGGCAGGTTGAGGCCGCCGGTCAGCTTGGCCATTTCCTCCTGCATGCCGGCCTCGGCCTTGCCCTTGGCGTCGTTGAAGGCGGCCAGGATCAGGTCCTCCAGCACCTCGACGTCGTTGGGATCGACCAGGGATTTGTCGATCTTGACCTTCTTCACCTCGAGCTTGCCGTTGAGCGTCACCAGCAGCATGCCGCCAGCGGCGGCGCCGGTCACTTCCATCTCGGCCATCTTGGCCTGCATTTCGCCCATCTTGGCCTGCATCTGCTGGGCCTGCTTCATCAGGTTGCCAAGGTTCTTCATGGCGCGTACCACTTTCCAAGTCGTTGAAATGGCTGACTGAACGGCGCGGGCTCGGGCGCCGTCGCCGGGGCGGCGTTCCGGTCCAGTCGTAGCATTCCCCCGGTTGGGCGGCAAGGGTGGAAGGAGGGGGCGGATGGGGAGGATGGGGAGGGGGAGGGACGGGGGCCTACCCTTGGCGGCGTGTCCGTGCTATCCGAACGTCACCTTGCCTCCGCCGCGCCACATGCAGGTTCCGGAATGATGATCGAAGACGTGCCGGCGGCCGCCCTGCTGTTTTCCCCCGCCGATGGGCGGATCGTCGACAGCAACCAGGCGGCGCGCGCCCTGGGCTTCGCACCCGGTGTGGTCGCCGCCGAATGCCTCGCCCGGCCAGAGGAATGGGCGGAGTTCGTCGCCGCGCTGGCGGTGCCCGGCGCCGCGCCGGTCAGCCGTTGGGTGGAACTGGCGGAGGGAGCGGGCCGCCATCGCCTGCGCGGCAAGCCCGGTAGCGGCGGGCGTGCGATGGTGCTGGTCGAGTCCGAGCCGGTCGGCGACGATCTTTTCCGCATGCTGGCCGAGCATTCCGAAGATGTGCTGTGGGCCATGCGGCCGGACGGCACCTTCATCTATTGCAGCCCCTCGGCCGAGCAGCTGCGCGGCTATACCGGCGAGGAAGTGGCCCGCCAGTCGCTGGACCAGGTGCTGACCCCCGACAGCCTGGCGGTGGCCCTCGACCGCATGGCCATGCTGCTGAACGACAATATCGAGATGCGCCGCGCGCCGATGGTCCTGGAACAGTGGTGCAAGGACGGCTCGACGGTGTGGACCGAGGTCATCGGCAGCCCGATGATCGTGGACGGCCGGCTGGTCGGGTTCTGCGGCGTGACCCGCGACATCAGCGCCCGCCGGGAATGGGAGCGCCAGATCCTGGCGGCCAAGGAGGCGGCCGAGGCCCTGGCCGCCGCCAAGAGCCAGTTCCTGGCCATGGTCAGCCACGAGATCCGCACGCCGATGAACGGTATCCTCGGCATGGCGCGCCTGCTGCTGGACGAGCCCCTGCTGCCCGGCCAGCGCGACCGCCTGGACACCCTGACGGCCTCGGCCGAGGCGCTGCTGGTGCTGCTCGACGACATCCTCGACCTGTCCAGGCTGGAAGCCGGCCGCGTCGAATACCAGGCGGCGCCGTTTCATCTGCGCAGCGTGGTGGCCAGCCTCATGGCGCTGATGGCGGGGCGGGCGGACGGCAAGGATTTGCAGGTGACCGCCGACCTCGATCCCGGCGTGCCGGACTGGGTGCGGGGCGATGCCGGGCGGCTACGCCAGATCCTGATCAATCTGGTGGGCAACGCGGTGAAATTCACCGCGGCCGGGCGGGTCAGCCTGCATGTCGCCGCCGCCGGCGATGGCCTGGTCTTCACCGTGGCGGATACCGGTATCGGCATCGATCCGGCGGCCCAGGCCCGGCTGTTCGAGCCGTTCTTTCAGGCGGATTCGTCGGTCTCGCGCCGGTTTGGCGGCACCGGCCTGGGCCTCGCCATCTGCAAGCGGCTGGTCGAGGCGCAGGGCGGCGAGATCGGGGTGGACAGCGAACCGGGCAAAGGCAGCCGCTTCCATGTCCGGCTGCCCTACCCCCCAGCCGCGGCGCCGGCCGCGGTGCCGGCGGCCGAGCGTCCGCCGCTGCCGCCACTGTCGATTCTGCTGGCCGAGGACAATCCGGTGAACCGCAAGGTGGCCATCGCCCTGCTGAGCCGGTGGGGCCATCGGGTGGAAACCGCCGAAGACGGCCGCGCCGCGGTGGCGGCGGCGGCCCGTGGCGGCTTCGATGTCGTGCTGATGGACATGCGCATGCCGGACATGGACGGGCTGGCCGCCACCGCCGCCATCCGCCGGCTGGACCCGTCGCGGGCCGATGTCCCGATCATCGCCCTGACCGCCAATGCCATGGATGGCGATGCCGAGCGATGCCGCGCCGCCGGCATGGACGCCCATGTCGCCAAGCCCATCGACACCGCCCATCTGCTCGACACCATCGCGGCGGTGCTGGCGGCGCGGCGGCAGGGCTGATGCGTTGCGGTGGGGCGGGCTGGAGGATGATCTGTGGGCGGAGCAGATGAAAAATGGATTATCGGAAGTATAATTTGACTTAATCTATTTATATTTTGCCGGAACCGGCAGTCTCCGTGTCTGAGCTTGGCCGCATCTCGGCGGGCGGAGGATGAATTGCGACGGCAGTGCGCAGAACGATCTGGGAAGATATTCTATTAAAACATGGAGACATGTGGTTTCCAATGATCAGGAGATGTGAATGTCGTCAAGGGGCAATTTAAAAATCCCCAAGCATCTCTCCTCACATCCATGGCGCTCTTCAATGCGAACATTGAAGCAGGATTGACACCAGCATAGAAAAGTGTCGCCATCTCTCTGGACTAGGTGGTCTGTCGTCGTGCCACAAATGGGACAATCACAATCCATATCATTTCCTCCGGTTGGGGTGTTTCCAACCGTAGATTGGCTTGTCCATACGATCAAGTGTAGTTTCGCCAAGGGCCAAAATCTATAATTTCAATAACTTGATGGGGTGGTCCCGGTGGCGTCGACTCGCCATCGGCGGCCCGACCGTTCCGCGCCATCGCCGCCGGGCCGTTACGGTTCCTCGTCGCCGGCGCCGCCCTCGGCATCGGGCAGGGCCAGTTCGGCCGCGTCGGGCTCGTCGGCGGCCACTTCGCGCACCGCCTCGACGCTGGCGCCGGGGAAGGCGGCCAGCACCGCCTGCACCAGGGGATGGGCGGCGGCATCCTCGCGGCGCCGGGTCTCGGCCGCCGCCTCCTGCTCGGCCAGGGTGCCCTGGGCCGGATCGACGGAATTGACGGCCACCGTCCAGCGCCGTCCGGTCCATTCGCCCAGCAGCCGCGCCAGCTTGGCCGGCAGGTCGTGGTGGCGGCGATCGTCGCCCAGGCGGATTTCCAGCCGGCCGGGCTCGAAACGCACCAGACGCACCTCGCGCTTCAGCGCCGTCGCCAGGATGCCCTCGCGCTTTTCCGAGACCAGCGCCACCAACTCGGCGAAGCTGGCCGGCATCGAGGGTAGGGACGTTGGGGCCGGCGCGGCCTCGGGGGCCGGTGCCAGCTTGAGGGCGGTGGCGCCGCCCCCACCGCCCGCCGGGTCCACCAGCCGCTGTGCCGCCGCGGCCACCACCCCGCCGCCGCCGGCCGGAGCCGGTCCGCCGCCGCCCGGCCCGCGTGGGGCCGGCGGATGGGCCCGCAATTGCTCGATCGCTTCGGCCGGGGTGGGCAGGTCGGCGGCATAGGCCAGGCGCACCACGGCCATTTCGGCGGCCTGCAACGGATTGGGCGCCGCCCGCGTTTCGGTCAGG
>JAKAFA010000029.1 GCA_021818185.1 Pseudomonadota bacterium
CGGGGCGGGGGGCGGCGGCGCGGCGCCGCCCGCATACACGCGCGGCCCGAAATTCAGCATGTTGATGACCGCCATGTCGGCGATGCCATCGACCGGCAGGCCGACATCCTTCTGGTAGGCGGCGATGGCGGCGCGCGTCCGGGGGGTGACCAGGCCGGTGGCCGGCCCGGTGAAATAGCCGCGTTCGGCCAGTTGCCGCTGGATGGCGGCGACATAGGCCTGGGCGAGGGAGGGGGCGAAGCGGTGGCCAGGGTCCTCGGCGGCCTGGACGGCCGCACCCAGAAGAAGGATCGCGGCAATGGCAGCGGTGACGGAGCCTCGCATGGCAGTCCACCTCCAGAACACCCATCACGCACCATTTAACCACCAAATCGTCACCGATCAGTTGATTTTTCAGAGCTAGGCCAAAATATTTCCCGCTGACTGCGCGGTGTCCGGCGTTTATGCCGACATCCGCCCCAGGCTGGCGCAGATCATCTCGACGAGGCGGTCCGCCATCACCGGCTTGTGGGCGATCCGGTAGCCGCTGCGGGTCACTTCGGCGATGCGCAGAGGATCGGTGTCACCGGTCAGCACGATGGTCGGGATGGCGCGGCCGCAGGCCGATTCGACGGCGCGGACGGCGGCGATGCCGGTGCGCCCTTCACGCAGGCGGTAATCGGCCAGGATGATGTCGGGCGGGCTGGCGGCGGCGGCCTGGACCGCTTCGGCCGCATCTCCGGCGGTGCGGACCCGCCACCCGGCGGCCTCCAGCACGGCGGCCAGGCTGTCGCGGATCAGGGCCTCGTCGTCGATCACCAGGATATCGGCGGAAACGCGGGCGGCGGAGGGCCGCTTGCGGGGCGGCGGGGATGCGGCCGGTTCGACCCGGGGGACCCGGATGACGAAGGCCGATCCCTTGCCGGGGACCGAGGCGACCCGCAAGGAATGGCCGAGCAGGTTCGCCAGGCGGCTGACGATGGACAAGCCCAGCCCCAGGCCCTTCTCACGATCCCGTTCCGGGTTCGAAATCTGATAGAATTCCTGGAAAATCAGCTCCTGCTTGTCCGGGGGGATGCCGATCCCGGTGTCGTAGACGCCGACCAGCAGGTCGGGCCCGGCATGGCGGCAGCCGACCAGGATCGAGCCGGTCCGGGTGTAGCGGATGGCGTTTTCGATCAGGTTGCGCAGGACGCGTTCGAACAGGGCCGGATCGGTGTGCATCCAGGCGGTGCAGGGCACCACCCGGAGCCGCAGGCCCCGGGGCTTGCAGCGCACGGCGTATTCGGCGTGCAGGCGTTCCAGGATCACGCCCACCGGCACGTCGGTCCGGTGGACCTCGACGACGCCGGCATCCAGGCGCGACACGTCCAGGAGCCCGTCGAGCAGCATTTGCAGGGCGTTGACCGAGGCCTGGAGGCGGCTGACGATGCTGCGGGCCGGATGGTCGCGGAGGCGGCCGAGCAGGGCCTCGTTGAGCAGCACCATCGCCTGCACCGGCTGGCGCAGGTCGTGGGATGCCGCGGCAAGAAAGGTGCTCTTGGCCCGGTTGGCCTGCTGCGCCTCGTCGCGGGCCCGCCGCAGCGCCGCCAGCGTCCGATGGTATTCCGAGATGTCCTCGACCACCGAGATATGGAAGTCGGCCTCGCCCTCCGGCACAGACGAGGTCACGCGCACCCAGACCCGGCTGCCGTCCTTGCACAGGAATTGCTTCTCGGTCGGCGGCGAGGATTGCCGCCCGCCGCGAAGCTCGTCCGCCATGGCGGCGTCGGCCGCCCGATATTCGGGGGCGACCAGCTCGGCCAGCGACATCCCGATCAACTCGTGCTCATCGTAGCCCAGCATGGCGGAAAAGCGGCGATTGATGCCCAGAAGGCGGGTGGAGGTCAGCGAAACCTGGATGATGCCGACCGCCGCCTGGTCGAGGATGGTGCGGAAGCGGGCCTCGCTCTTCCGCAACGCCTCCTCGGCCTGGTGGCGGGCCGAGACATCGCGCATGATGCCGGTGAAGAAGCGCTCGCCGTCATCGCGCCATTCCGCGACCGCCAGATCGACCTGAACGATCGCCCCATCCTTGCGTCGGCCTGTCACGGTGCGGCCGATGCCGATGATTCCGGGGGTGCCGGTGCACTTATAGGATCGAAGGTAGCCGTCATGGGCGGAACGGAGGGGCTCGGGCATCAGGAAGGCGATGTTCTGTCCCAGGGCTTCGGCGGCCGTATAGCCGAAGATGTGCTCAGCCGCACGGTTGAACGCCATCACCCGGCCCGCTTCGTCGATGACGACGATGGCGTCCGCCGCCGTTTCGACCACCGCCCGGTGATGGGCTTCGGCCCGGGCCAGGGCGCGTTCGGCGACCAGGCGGTCGGTGATGTCGTAGAAGGAAACCGCTACGCCGTCACCCAGCTTGACGGCCATGTTGCGGAACCAGCGGGTCTGGCCGTGGCACTGGACGCGGAATTCGGCATCCAGCGGTTCACCGGTCTCGACCACCCGAATGCAGGCGGCAAGCATGCCGCCATCGCCGTGCAGGACGCACCGGCTGAGGGTGATATTCTCCTGGGGCTTCTCCCGCCCGATCAGCCGCAGGGCGGCGGGGTTGACGTAGCGTTGGCGGAAATCGACGATCGTTCCGGCCTCGCGCATCGCGTCCAGGAACATGATGCCGAACAGCGAAACATCCTGTGAAGCGCGGAAGGCGGCCTCGGAGCGTTCGAGGTCAGCCATGACCCGGATCCGCAAGGCGTCGACGCGGTCAAGCTGGCGGGCGAACCAGACGAAGGTGACGCAAAGCCCGAACATCACCACCAGCATGGCCACCGCGATGCCGAAACCGGGTTGCAGGTCGACGGGCGACACTCTCCGGTGGATCAGCAGGCCCGAGGCGACCGGCAGCCCCACCGCCACCGGGGCCAGGCGCCGCAGCGCCGTTCCCCCCAGGCCGGGCGAGATCACCGAGCGCATCCAGCCGTGATAGGGTGCGGCAAGGCTGGCGCCCATGAACAACAGGACCGAGGTGGAGGTGGCGGGCAGGGCGAAGGGGTCGAAGGCGCCCAACTGGCTCAGGCGATGGGCGCCGAACAGGTAGCCCATGGCGCCGGTCGCCGCGATCGCCAGCCCCAGGGAATTGATGGCCCAGGCCAGCCGGGCGAACCGGTCGCCCGAGGCGGCCCACAGGCCGAGGACGAACACCAACAGCAGGACGGTGGTCATGTCGGTCATGCGGCCGGGATGGGGCGATCCCTGCCGCTCGACCTCGGCGGTGAACAGAAGCCGCTCGAAGGGGATCTCCATCGCGGTAAAATGATTGAACAGCGACATGAGCGAAATCAGCGCCACCAGCCCGCCGACCCCGATCTCCAGACCGGTGGCGGCGCGGAGATGGGCCAGCAGGGCGATCCCCGACAGAATGAAGGCGACGGCACCCCAGGGCTGCATCCCGACCCAGCCGGGCACCCAGGCCCGAAGGGCCGGACTGCCGATGGCCCAGCCCACCAGGACCGATACCCCCACCAACACCGCCAGCGCGCCGCAGAGCGCCGCCAGCCGCAGGCAGGCGGACAACCGCCTCGCCGGGATGCACGCCTGCGGGGCGGAGGCCAGGATCTTCAACTCGTCATCACCAACGTTCATAAACCCCCTCGCTCGCCCCTCTGGCGAAGGACGTCCGTACGGATTTTACTCCACCGTCAGGTAGGGGCGAGCCGAAGGGTTGGCATCCCGCTACCTCGTCAGCGGGGTTTCGGATGGCGAAAGATGGCCCTTGGCCCTGGAGGAAAGATCATTGTCGGCCAATGCGATAGACGCCATTTCTGATATGGCGCACGATCTGTCCCGGCTGCGGGAACAACGGTCACGGCGACCGCGCGACCGTTGTCTCCATAATATCGATTATGCGACAATCGGCCATGCGTGAAACCGCACTCCACCGGCCGTGACCGCGTCACGCCGCCGTTCCGGCGGCCCTACTCCGCCGCCCCATCGCCGGGATGGCTTCCCGCCCGCTGGGGCAGGAAGATCAGGGCGGCGATGATGGCGGCGGCCAGCACGCCCGAGGCGGCGAAGCGGTCAAGGGCGAAGCCGCCATCGGCATGCGGCTTGTCCAGCAGATCGCCCACCGTCGCCCCCAGCGGCCGGGTCAGGATGAAGGCCGACCAGAACAGCAGCGTGCGCGAGATCCGGGTGGCGAAATAGCCGAAGACGACAATCGCCAGGGCGGCGCCGAACACCAGCGCCCCGCCCTCGTAGCCCAGGCCCGAGGTATCGGCCAGGAAATCGCCCAGCGCCGTGCCCAGGGTCTGGGAAAACATGATGGTCGCCCAGTAGAAGGCCTCGGCCTTGGGCGTGGTCACGCTGTGGATGGACACCGAGCCCAGCCGCCAGTACCACAGGCCGAGCGCCGCCAGCAGCAGGGCGAACAGCAGCAGCGAGCCGCCGACATAGCCAATGCCGAGGGAACGGTCGGCGAAATCGGCCAGGGTGGTGCCGGTGGTGGTGGTCGCCACGATCACCGCCCAGTACAGGAACGGATGGAAGCGCCGCGCTGCGATCTGGGCGGCGACCACCGTCACCAGGATCACGGTGAAGATGGCGGTACTGAGCAGGTAGCCCAGGTTCAGCGACATGCTGAGGGCATCGCCGCCGGTCTCGCCCAGGGTGGTCGCGGCAATCTTGATCAGCCAGAACACCAGGGTGACTTCGGGGATCTTGCTGTCCCGCACGGCGCCGACCTGATCCATCTCCCGCTCCTCCCAGCCGTCTCTCCGCCATTATGGGAGCGGCCGGCGCCATTGCAAAGGCTGTGGCCGCGGCGGCCGCGCCTTGCTACGGTGTCGCCGCCCCTCAACCACCGCCGGCCCTTCCCATGCGCCCCATCGACCGCCTGCTGGACATCATGGCCACCTTGCGCCACCCCGAGCGGGGCTGCCCCTGGGACCGCGAGCAGGATTTCGCCTCCATCGCGCCCTATACCGTCGAGGAAGCCTACGAAGTGGCCGACGCCATCGAGCGCCGCGACATGGCGGCGCTGCGCGAGGAACTGGGCGACCTGCTGCTCCAGGTGGTGTTCCATGCCCAGATGGCGCGCGAGCAAGGCGCCTTCGGCTTCGACGAGGTGGCCGAGGCCATCGCCGCCAAGATGGTGCGCCGCCATCCCCACGTGTTCGGCGCGGCCGATATCCCCGACGCCGCGGCGCAGACCGTCGCCTGGGAGGAGGCCAAGGCGGCGGAACGGGCGGAAAAGGCGGATGGAACGCCGGGTGGTGTGCTGGACGGCGTGGCCCGCACCCTGCCCCCGATGACCCGGGCGGTAAAGCTGCAGAAGCGGGCGGCGCGGGTCGGCTTCGATTGGGACGACCCCGCCCTGATCCTGGACAAGATCGGCGAGGAGATGGGCGAGATCGGCCACGAGATCGCCACCGCCGCGCCGTTCGACCGTCTGGAGGACGAGATGGGCGACGTTCTCTTCGCTTGCGTCAACCTGGCGCGCAAGCTCAATATCGACCCCGAACGGGCGCTCGGGCGCGCCAACGCCAAGTTCGAGCGCCGCTTCCGCCATATCGAGGCCGAACTGGCCGCCGCCGGCCGGGTGCCGGCCGACGCCTCGCTGGCCGAGATGGAGGCGTTGTGGCAGGACGCCAAACGCCACGAACGGCGGACCGGGGAGGAGTGACATGCGGGGTGGGACGGTAAGGCGCGCGCTGAGTGCGCTGGCGGCGGTGGCGGTCCTCACCCTCACCTCCTGCTACGCCCCCGACAATTTCACCTCCGAACTGCGGCTGTCGCGCTACGGCGACTACGACCTCACCTTCGACGGCGACCTGCTCTACCTGCCCATCCTCTACGATTACCAGCAGGGCAAGGTGGATCCGGCGGACGAAGCCCGCCGCTTGAACGAAATCCGCAAGGACCTGATCCGCGATTCCGCCGTCAAATCGGCGGTCTCCGAGGGCAAGGGCCGTTTCCGCGTGCATTACGAGCGCATGGGACGGATGGGACGCGACCAGCTGACCGCCATCCTGCGCCGCGACGCCCGCATCCTGATGATCAAGTCCGAGCCGGACAACCGCATCATCATTTCGGCCAATTCCCTGCGACCGACCGACGCCGACGCCATGACCGAGGCCGGCTACACCATGCACGGCAGCTTCCGCATCACCACCGACGCCAATGTCGTGTCCAACAACGCCACCGAGGTGCGGCCCTTCGGGCAGTACAAGGTCTATATCTGGAACATCGAAAACGCCTTGTCGCCGATGCCGTACCTGGTGATGATCCGCGACCCCGACCCTGAGAGGCCCCTGCCATGACCGCCTGGACCGGCCGTACCGTCTTCATTACCGGCGCCACCGCCGGCTTCGGCGCCGCCATCGCCCGCCGCTATGCCGCCCTGGGCGCCCGCCTGGTCCTTTTGGGCCGGCGGGCCGACCGGCTGGCCGAACTGGCCGAGGAGATGGTGGTGCCGGTGCACCGCCTAGCCCTCGACGTGCGCGACCGCGCCGCGGTGGAAGCCGCGGTGGCCGCCCTGCCCGCCGAATTCAGGGCGGTGGACGTCCTGGTCAACAATGCCGGCCTGGCGCTCGGCCTGGAGCCCGCCGACCAGGCCGCGCTCGACGATTGGGAGGTGATGGTCGACACCAACCTCAAGGGGCTGATGTACGTCACCCGCGCCGTGCTGCCCGGCATGGTGGCGCGCGATTGCGGCCATGTGGTCAATCTCGGCTCGACGGCCGGCACCTATCCCTATCCCGGCGCCAACATCTACGGCGCCACCAAGGCGGCGGTGGCCCAGTTCTCGCTCAACCTGCTGTCGGATCTGGTCAAGACCCGGGTGCGGGTGACCAATATCGAACCCGGCCTGTGCGGGGGGTCCGAGTTTTCGACCGTGCGCTTCCACGGCGATGCCGGCAAGGCGGCCAAGGTCTACGAGGGCACCACGCCCCTGACCGCGGACGACGTCGCCGAGGCGGTGGTGTGGGCGACGACCCTGCCCGCCCACGTCAACATCAACCGCATCGAGATGATGCCCACCTGCCAAGCCCCCGCCGGCCTGACGGTGCATCGCCGGGGCTAACCGCCGATACGGGTCATCGGGCGCGCTGGTCCAATTGCTCGGCGGTGCACAGGTCGTAGCGGACCATGGCGTTGTCCACCGTCTTGCCGGTCAGCGCCCGCCAGGTATTCAGCGCCTCCTTGCGGCTGAACGGACCATAGGTTTCGAACCGGTGGCCTTCGGCGATGCGGGTAAAGCTGGTGTCGGCATATTCGCCGCCCACCACATACCAGCCGTCGGTTTCCGCCTCGTCCGCACGGCGGATGAAGTAGCGGACCATGGCGTTGTCCACGGTCTTGCCGGTCAGCGCCCGCCAGCATTCATGGGCCTCGCGCTCGGCGAAGGGGCCGAACCGCTCCTCGACATGGCCGGGGGCGATCTGGGTGAAGGTGGTATCGGCATATTCGCCGCCGACGACGTAATACTGCTCGGCCATGGTGGTATCTATCCTACTCGACAGGGTGGCAGCCCGGTCTTATAGCGCAAGGTGGGGGAGGAAGAAATGCCCTTGCGCATCCGTGGGGTCCCGGCAGTTTTTGCCGGGCGGCTCCCGGTGGCCGGCGCTTTGCCGCCCTTCCCTTCTGGCACGGGGACTGCATGAGGCGGGATGACCCTTGTCCCGGAGGCTGCCATGACGCCCACCAACACCATACCCGTCCAAGCCCTGCTCTACCAGCACCAGAGCGGCAAAGCCGGCCATTCGACCCGCAAGCAGGGCAACGCCACCGAGACCGCCTTCGCCGATTACGGCTTCGGCCCGGCCAATACCGGCGACCGCGCCAAGAGCGACCTGAAGCCGGCCGCCGGCACCTACGGCACCTCCCAGCACGCCATGCCGTGGGTGGCGCAGGTCCAGTCGGCTCCCGGCGTCGCCATCTCGACGACCGCGGACCAGGCCCGCACCGCCCTGACCACCGCCGCCACGGCCGGGTTGGGGTCGGTCAGCGCCGGCTTGGCCGGCCTGGTGGGGTCGGTCAACGCCGCCACTGCCGGCCTGGGCTCATCGGCCAACGCCGGAACCCTCGCCGCGACCGCCCAGACCGCCGCCACCGGCATGGTCCAGCGCGCCACGTCGTGGGCCGCCCAGGCCCAGGCGGCGCCAGGCGTCGTGAGCGGCATCAAGTAAACGTTCCGGCTGGACTCTCGGCGTTCCGGGCTCTAAGTCAGGGGCATGAACGCGCCCGTCCATGTGATCGGCGGCGGCCTGGCCGGCTGTGAAGCGGCCTGGCAGCTCGCCCAAGCCGGCATCCCCGTCGTCCTGCACGAGATGCGGCCCCACCGTACCACTCCCGCCCACGCCACCGGCGGGCTGGCCGAGTTGGTCTGCTCCAACTCGCTCCGCTCCGACGATTGGGAATACAACGCGGTCGGCCTGCTGCATGAGGAAATGCGGCGCAGCTCCTCGCTGATCCTGGCCGCCGCCGACGACCAGCGGGTGCCGGCCGGCGGCGCCCTGGCCGTTGACCGCGACGGCTTTTCCGCCGCGATCGAGGCCCGCCTCGCCGCCCTGCCCCATGTCACCGTCTGCCGCGAGGAGATCGCCGGCCTGCCGCCGGCCGACTGGCAATCGGTGATCGTCGCCACCGGCCCGTTGACCTCGCCGCCGCTGGCCGAGGCGATCCGCGGTCTGACCGGCGAGGACGGGCTGGCCTTCTTCGACGCCATCGCCCCCATCGTGTTCAAGGACAGCATCGATTTCGGCAAGGCCTGGTTCCAGTCCCGCTACGACAAGGGCAGCGGCTCCGATTACGTCAATTGCCCCCTGAGCCGCGACCAGTACGACGCCTTCATCGACGCCCTGCTGGCGGCCTCCACCGTCGAGTTCCACGACTGGGAAAAGGACACGCCCTATTTCGAGGGCTGCCTGCCCATCGAGGTGATGGCGGCGCGCGGCCGCCAGACCCTGGCCTTCGGACCGATGAAGCCGGTCGGCCTGACCAACCCCCACGGGCCGAAACCTTATGCTGTGGTTCAGCTTCGGCAGGATAACGCCTTGGGAACGCTCTATAACTTGGTCGGCTTCCAAACCAAGTTGCGCCATGGCGAGCAGGCGCGGGTGTTCCGCACCATCCCCGGTCTGGAACAGGCGGAATTCGCCCGCCTCGGCGGCCTGCACCGCAACACTTTCGTCAATGGCCCCAAGGTGTTGGACAGCGTTCTTCGTCTAAGGACGCAGCCGCGTCTGCGCCTGGCCGGCCAGATCACCGGCTGCGAAGGCTATGTGGAAAGCGCCGCACTGGGCCTGTTGGCCGGGCGATTCGCCGCCGCCGAATGCCTGGGCCGGCCGCTGGTGCCGCCACCGCTGACCACGGCGTTGGGCGCCCTGCTCGGCCATGTCACCGGGGCGGGCACCATCGAGACCTATCAGCCGATGAACGTCAATTTCGGCCTGTTCCCGCCGGTGCCCGAGCGCGACGAAACCGGCCGCCGGGTCAAGGGCCGCGAGCGCAAGACCCTCTACAGCCGCCGCGCCCTGGCCGATCTGGCCGGCTGGCTGGCGGCGGGGTAATCCCCCGTCAAAGCCGCCCCTACTTCTTCTCGATCAGCTCGATCTTGTAGCCGTCGGGGTCCTCGACGAAGGCGATGACCGTGCTGCCGTGCTTCATCGGCCCCGGCGGGCGGGGAATCTTGACGCCCTCGGTGGCCAGGGCGGCACAGGCGGCATGGATGTCGGGCACGGCCAGGGCGAGATGGCCGAAGCCCGTGCCCAGCTCGTAGCCGGCGGTATCCCAGTTGTGGGTCAGTTCGATCACCGTGTGGTCGGCCTCGCCGCCGTAGCCGACGAAGGCCAGGGTGAACCGCCCCTCGGGATAGTCGGTGCGCCGCAGCAGGGTCATGCCCAGCAGGCGGGTGTAGAAATCGATGGAACGGTCCAGGTCGCCGACCCGGATCATGGTGTGCAGAAAGCGCCAATCCGTGGACATCGTCATATTCTCCGCTGTCGTTGGGCAATCAGATCGAGTACGGCGCCGGCCGCCCGTGCGCTGGGGCTGGGACCGCCAAGCCCCAGGCGCCGCATGGCTTCGGCCGCCGCCTGACGCTGGGCGGCGGCGGTCTCCGGCCGGTCGAGCAGCGTCGCCACGGCCTCGGCCAGGCTTTCGGGCCGGCAGGCATCCTGCAAAAGCTCGGGCATCACCGGCGCGTCCATCACCATGTTGACCAGGGTCGCATATTTCAGCTTCAGCCCCAGGAAGCGGGTGGCGATAAACGCCGACACCGGCGAGACCTTGTAGGCGATCACCGTCGGCAGGCCGGCCAGGGCCAGTTCCAGGGCGACGGTGCCCGAGGCGGCCAGGGCGGCATTGCCGGCGGCAAAGGCATCATACTTTTCCGCCCGGCCTTCCACCACCACGGTGGGCAGCGGCCAGGCGGCCAGCGCCGACCGGACTTCGGCGGCGACCGTCTCGACCGTGGGCGCCACAACCGTCAGCCCGGGATGGCGCGGCGCCAGGCGGGCGATCGCAGCGGCGAACACCGGCAACAGGCGCGAGGTCTCGGAGTGGCGGCTGCCGGGCAGCACCACCACGACCGGCGCGTCGGGCACGATGCCGTGGCGGCGGCGAAAGGCGGCACCGTCGCCCCGCCCCGCGCCGCTTTCGACCACAGAATGGCCGACATGCACGGTGCGCAGCCCCTCCTTCTCAAACCATGGCGGCTCGAAGGGCAACAGGGTCATCAGCAGGTCAAGCACCGCCGCCAGCGTCTTGGTGCGCCCCGGTTTCCACGCCCACACCATGGGCGCGACGTAGTGGATGCGGGGAATGTCGGGCAGGTCGCGCTGCAAGCGTTTCTGCACCCGGCCGGTGAAGCCCCAGGAATCGATGGTGACCACGGCCGCCGGCCGCCGGGCGGCGATGTCGGCCACCGTTTCGTCGATCCGCCGCAGGATACGGGGGAGACGCGGCAACACTTCGACCAGCCCCATCACCGCCAGCTCGGCCATGGGAAACAAGGAGTCCAGGCCTTCGGCGCGCATGGCCTCGCCGCCGATGCCGGCGAAGCGCAGCCCGCCGCCGCCGGCCGCCTTCAACCCGGCCATCAGCCGCCCGCCCAGCAGGTCGCCCGAAGGCTCGCCGGCGATGATGTAGATCAGCCGCTCCACCCCAGCACCCCCACGACGAACAGCCCCAGACGGTCGGCCTCGTCGATCACCTGCGGCCGGCCGAGGACCAAGCTTCCCCCCGCCTCCACCGCAATGCCGCGCAGGCCGGCGGCGGCGGCCCCGGCCAGGGTGGCGGGGCCGATGGTCGGCAGGTCGATGCGGCGGTCCTGGCCGGGCTTCCTGACCTTGACCAGTACGCCGCCGGGTCCTTCCCGCCGCAGGTCGGCACAGCGGCGGATCAGCCGGTCGGTGCCTTCGATCGCCTCGACCCCCAGCACGATGCCCTGCTGCACCACCACCGCCTGCCCGACGTCCAGCCGGCCCAGGCCGGCGGCCACCTCCAGGCCGCGGCGGATGTCGGCCTCCGCTTGGGCGTCCGGCGCCAGGCGGGTCCACAGGCCGGCGGGCGCCAGGCAATCGGCCAGCACCTCATCGATGCCGACCACCCGGAACCCCTCCTCTTCCAGTTCGTGCACCACGGCGCGCAACAGGCCGTCGTCGCCCAGCGCCTTCAATCCGACCTTGGCAAAAAAGCGGGCGGTGCGCAGGTCGGGGGCCAGTTCGCGCAGGGCCGGCCGGCGGACCGGCCCGATCATCACCACCTCTTCGACGCCGGCGGCGTGCAGGCGCACGAAGCCGCTGCCCGCCTCGCCCAGGCGGATCCAATCGGCCGGCGCGTCGGCGATCACCGCCGGATCGGCATGGCCGGAAAGAGCCAGGACGTGGAAAGGACGGCCCTCGGCGCGGCAGGCGGCGATCAGCAGCCCCGGAAAGCCGCCGCCGCCCGCCACGATGCCCAGCTTAGGCCGCATCGCCGCCGAAATGCGGGGTACAGAGCTGCCGGTTGGACTCGGCGCGGATGAAGGCGATGATCTCCATCACCACCGCGTTGCCGGCAAACTGCTCCTCGACGTCGGCCACCCGCTCCTGCAGGGTGCCCTCGGGGGCGAACAGCAGGCGATAGGCGTTGCGCAGGGTATGGATATCCTCGCGCGCGAAGCCGCGGCGCTTCAGCCCGACGATGTTCAGCCCGTTGAGATGGGCGCGGTTGCCGATCACCATCCCGAAGGGGATCACGTCGGCCTCGACGCCCGACATGCCACCGATCATGGCGTGCTTGCCGATGCGCACGAACTGGTGCACCGCCGACAACCCGCCCAGGAAGGCGTGATCGCCCACCACCACATGGCCGGCCAGGGTGGCGTTGTTGGCCATGATGACGTGGTCGCCCAGGAGGCAGTCGTGGGCCACATGGGCGCTGGCCATGAACAGGCAGTCGTTGCCGACCCGCGTCACCATGCCGCCGCCCGCGGTGCCGGGCTGGATGGTGACGTATTCGCGGATCTGGTTGCGAGCGCCGATTTCCAGCGTCGAGGGCTCCCCCCGGTACTTCAGGTCCTGCGGTTGGTGCCCGATGGAGGCGAAAGGAAAAATACGGGTGTCGGCGCCGATGCGAGTGCGGCCAGCCACCACCACCTGCGAGATCAACTCGACCCCGTCGGCCAGGTCCACATCGGGACCGACCACGCAGAACGGGCCGATGCGCGCCGTATCGCCGATGCGGGCCCCGGGATCGACGACGGCGGAGGGATGAATTACTGCCATCAGCTGTCCATGATCATGGCGGCGTAGGTCGCTTCCGCCATCAGCGTGTCGCCCACCTTGGCCTCGCCGCGAAACCGCCAGACATTGCCGCGCGAGCGTTCCTTGCGGACATGGATGTGCAACTGGTCCCCGGGCTGCACCGGCTTGCGGAAGCGGGCGTTGTCCACGCTCATGAAATAGACCAGCTTGCCCTCGGCCGACGGGCCCAGGGTCTCGACCACCAGGACGGCGGCGGTCTGGGCCATGGATTCGATGATCAGCACGCCGGGCATGATCGGCCGCTGCGGGAAATGTCCCTGGAAGAACGGCTCGTTGATGCTGACATTCTTGACGCCGACCGCGCTCTGATCCGGCACCACGTCGATGACCCGGTCCACCATCAGGAACGGGTAGCGGTGCGGAATCATCTCCACGATGCGGTTGATGTCGATAGTTTTCGAGCCTTCGCTCGTCATGCTCTGCATCGATCCCCTCATTCGCTGGCCGCGGTGCCTAAGCCCGTCGGCCGGAAATCCTGCTGTTATCCCTTGCGGCGGGCCATCTTGCCCAGCAAGGCCGACTGGCGCAACCACTCCGACATGGGCACCGCCGGCGAACCGCCGACCGTTCCGCCTGGGGGAACGTCGCGCATCACCCCCGCCTGGCCGGCGATGCGGGCGCCGGCGCCGATGTGCAGATGCCCGGTGATGCCCGCCTGGCCGGCGGCGGCGACGAAATCGCCCAGGCGGGTCGATCCGGAAATGCCCACCTGGGCAACGATGACGCACCCCCGCCCCAGCTGGACGTTGTGGGCGATCTGGACAAGATTATCGATCATGCAGCCGTCGCCGATCACCGTATCGGGGCCGGCTCCGCGGTCAATAGTGGTATTGGCGCCGATCTCGACATCGTTGCCGATCATCACCCGCCCCAGTTGCGGCACCTTCAGGTGCCCCTGAGGCCCCATGGCGAAGCCGAACCCGTCCTGGCCGATGCGCGCCCCCGGGTAGATATTGACCCGGCATCCGACCACCGCATGGGAAATGGTGGCGTTGGCCCCCACGACGCACCGCTCGCCCAGCACCACGCCGGAACCGACGACGGCGTTGGCGCCGATCCAGCACCCTTCGCCCAGTTCGGCGCCGGCCGAGATCACCGCGCCCGGTTCGACGCGGCACCCGGCGCCCAGCGTTGCCATCGGGTCGATCCAGGCGGTGGGGGCGATCCACGGTTCGGGCGCCGGCTGCGGATGGAACCGGCGGGCGATTTGGGCATAGGCGCGATAGGGATCGGCGGCGACCAGCAAGGCCATGCCGGCCGGCGCCCGCCCGACCATCTCCGCCTGGACGATGCACGCCCCGGCCTTGCTGACCTCGAACTGGGCCGCGTATTTGCGGTTGTCGAGAAAGCTGATTTCGTGCGGGCCCGCGGTGTCCAGGGGCGCCACGTCGACGAAACGCGCGGCCGGATCGGCGCCGGGCGCCACGTCGGCCCCGCAGCATGCGGCAAGCTCGCCCAGGGAGAACGGGCCGGACAGGGGAAAGAAGCGGGGATCTGCCATGGTCACTTCTTGGGAGGTTGGCCGGCGGCCGGCGGCCCGGACTGGGCCTCGGTCTCGGGGGGGGGGAAATCAACGGAGGGGAATTGACGGTCCATTCGGTCGATGATGGCGCTGGTCAGGTCCATGCGCGGGTCGTGCAGCACCACTTGCTGGATGGGCAGGATCAGGTTGCAGCCCACCTCGCTCGCCACCTCCTCGGTCACCTGATCGAAGGCACGGGTCAGCGACTCGATGGCGGTGCGGTAGGACTTTTCCACCGCCATGGCGCCGCGCTGATAGTGCTGGTTCATCTCCACCACCCGCTGCTCGAAATCGCGCGCCTTCTGCTGCCACGTATCCTGGGGCAGGACGGCCTTTTGCCGCATCAGTTCGGCCTCGGTGTCCTTGAGCGCCTTGCGATTCGACTCAAGCTCCGACTGCATGGCCTGCAAGTAATGGTCATGCTGGGCCCGGATGGCCTTTCCGGCCTTGGAGCGTTGCAGCACCGCCTGGGGGTCGACCACCATGATCACCGGCGTCGGCAGGGTGGTGGCGGCGGCCGGCGGCGCTGCGGCGGCGGACCACCACAGCAGGGCGGACAGCAGGGCCCCGCCGATCCGCACGCACCGCCGTTTCATGCCCTAGAACCTCGAGCCGAAGTTGAAGTTGAAGATCATGATCTTATCGTAGCTCTGCTTGATGATCGGGAAGCCCAGATCGACGGCGATCGGCCCCATGGGCGACTTCCAGCTCAGGCCGGAGCCGATCGACACGCGCGGAGCCATGGACGACTGGATGCCGGTGTTGCCATAGGACGTGTCGGTCGGGCCGGTCGCGCCGACGTCGGAGAACACATGCCCGGCCACCCCGTATTCCTGCGGCAGGCCGATGGGGAAGTTGACCTGGGCGGATCCATAGTAATCCCATAGGCCGCCCAACGGGTCCTGGCTGGCGAGGTCGCGGGGCGAAATGCCCATAGGGGCAAAACCGCGCACGGTGTCGCCGCCCAGATAGTAGCGCTCCGTGATGCGGATCGGGCTGCCGAGCAGGCCCTTGATCACGCCGCCGTTGCCGGTGAGCGACCCCACCACCTGCTCGGCCAGGGGGAAGTATTCCGAGCCGCCCATGTTCTGGCGCACGAACTTCTCGGTGCCGCCCAGGCCGGCAACCTCGTCGGAGATGCTCATCACGTAGCCATCGGTCGGGTCGACCTTGCTGTCGCGGCGATCGTAGGTCAGCGTATGCATGACCGAGGACACGCTGGCCGTTCCCTCCTGTTGCAGGATATAGGGCGACGAGCCGGTGATCACGTTGGTGACCGTGTCCTGCTTCAACATGTACCGCCAATCCTGGCGGAGGTTTTCGGTGAGCTGATACCCCGCCCGGAGGTCGAAGCCGATCTCGGTGGAATCGAAGCCGCTATACATCTGGAACATGTTCTGTGTTCCGAAGATGTCGAAGCCGGCGGCAATTCGGCGGTCCATGAAGTAGGGCTCGGTAAAGGACAGGGTCAGGTTGTTCATCAGGTAGCCGATCGACCCGCCGATGGAGAAGTCCTGACCCTGGCCCAGCAGGTTGTGCTCGTGCAGCGAGACGTTGAGCAGCGGACCGACCACGCTGGACCAGCCGACGCCGAACGACAGGTCGCCGGTGGATTTTTCCTTCACGTTCACCTTGATGACGGTCCGGTCGGGCGCCGATTCCGACGGGACGTTGGTGACGTCGACCTTGTCGAAAAAGTTCAGGTTCCGAATGCGCTGCTGCGCCAGGCGCAGCTTGGCGGTATTGAAGGCGTCGCCTTCCACCAGCGGGAATTCGCGGCGGATCACCTTGTCGAGGGTGCGGACGTTGCCGGTGATGTCGATGCGCTCGACATAGACCCGCGGCCCGTCCTGGATGTTGTAGGTGACGTCGACCGTCCGGTTTTCACGGTTGCGCTTGACCTCGGGCTGGACCTGGACGAAAGCGAAGCCCCGGCTGCCCAGCGCGTCGGTCAGGTGCTGGACGGTGTGCTCGACCTCGTCGCCGTTGTACCAGTCACCCGGCTTGGCGGTGATGATCGGTTGCAGTTCGGCGGTCTTCAGGCCCTTCAGGTGATTGTCGATGACCGACTTGCCGAACTTGTAGCGCTGGCCTTCGTCGATGGTGAAGGTGATGAAGAACCCTTCGCGATCGGGGGTCAATTCAGCCACCGCCGAACTGACCTTGAAGTCGGCGAATCCATGCTTCAGGTAGAAGCGGCGCAGCAGTTCGCGATCATAGGTCAGGCGGTCGGGATCGTAGGTGTCGGACGACGACAGAAAGCGGTACCACCGCTCCTCCTTGGTCATCAGCACTTCGCGCAGCTTGGACTCGTCGTAGAAGTGGTTGCCGACGAAGTTGATGCGCTTCACGTAGGTGGCCGGACCCTCGTTGATCTCGAACACCAGATTGACGCGATTCTGATCCAGCTGGATGATCTTGGGATCGACGGTGGCGGCGAATCGCCCCTGGCGGCGGTACAGATCCAGGATGCGCTTGACGTCGGCCAGAACCTTGGTCCGGGTATAGACCGAGCGTGGCCGCAATTGGACCTCGTTCTTGAGGTCCTCTTCCTTGATCTTCTTGTTACCTTCAAACGCCAGGCGGTTGATGATGGGATTTTCCACCACCCGCACCACCAGCGTATCGCCGTCGCGGCGGATGGTCACGTCGCTGAACAGGCCGGTGTTGAACAGCGTCTTCAACGACTTGTCCACTCGCACCGGGTCGTAGGGGTCGCCGACGGAAATGTCCATATAGGACTTTACCGTTTCCACCTCGATGCGCTGCGTCCCCTGAACGATGATTTGCCGGATGCGGATGCCCTGCTGGGCGGCCGCCGGCATGGCAGCGACCATGACGACGCTTGCCAACAGCGCACTTCGGCCCACGAAACTCATCAAGGCCCCCCTGGCCGGCTCACGAAAACAGGTGTTTCAACGTGCTCCACAGCGGCAATGAAACAATGTCGTTGCGCGTCGCGAACACCATCAAGGCCAATACCAGAAACAGGCCGATTCGAAAACCATATTCTTGCGCCCGTTCCCCCAAAGGCCGGCCAAGCAGTGCTTCGATGGTGTAAAAAAGAAGATGTCCGCCGTCAAGGACAGGGATGGGAAACAGATTGATCAAGCCAAGGTTGAGCGATAACAGGATAGTGTAGAAGACCACGCTGGACAGGCCCATTTGCGCAGCCTCGCCCGCCCCCTTCGCGATCCGGATTGGCCCGCCCAGCTCATCGGTGCCGCGCGTCCCATTGATCATTTGCCCGATGCCGACGAAGGTCGAGGTGACCATACCCTCGGTTTCGCGCAGCGACTCGGCCAGGGCCGATACCGGCCCGTGGCGCACCACCCGCATCCGGGCTGGATCGGCGGTGATGCCAAGGATCGGTACTTTTTCCAGATCGCCGAAGATGCTCTTGCGTTCGATTACCCTGGGTTGGGCAACCATGGTCAGCCGCTGATCGCCGCGTTCGACCGCCAGGTCCAGCGGCCGGCCGATATCGAGACGCACGATGCGCTGGATATCCTCGAACCGGGCGATGGCGGTGCCGTTGATCCGCACGATGCGGTCGCCGTGCCGCAGGCCGGCGGCCGCCGCGGCGCTGTTCGCCTGCACCTGGCCCACCACCGGCTCGGCGATCGGCTGGCCCAGCACCATGAACATCACCGCCAGCCCGACGATGGCGAACACGAAATTGGCGATGGGACCGGCCGCCACGATGGCGGCACGCTGCAACACCCGCTTGTGACGGAACGAGGCGGCCTTTTCCTCATCGGTCATCGGCCGCGGATCGGCGGTGGCCGACGCCTCGTCGGCATCGCCGAACATGCGCACATAGCCGCCCAGCGGCAGGGCGCTGACCCGCCAACGGGTGCCGTGGCGGTCGTTCCAGCCGAACAGTTCGGGGCCGAAGCCGACCGAGAACACCTCGATCTTCACGCCGTTGCGGCGCGCCACCAGGTAATGGCCCATCTCATGGACGAAGACCACCACCGTCAGGATGATGAGGAAGACGATAACGTAATTCCAGAAACCCGCCAGCCAGTCCATTGATGACCCGATCTCTTTCCTCAGGCGTTACGACGGACGATGGCGCCGGCCGCGTGCCGCGCCCGCGCGTCCTCGGCCATGACGTCATCGATGGACCCAAGCGGCACATGGTCGACGGCCGCCAGCGTCTCCTCGACCACCCGCGCGATGTCGAGGAAGCCGATGCGCCGGTCCAGGAAGGCCTGAACCGCCACCTCGTTGGCGGCGTTCAAGACTGTAGGGGCCGATCCGCCGGTTTGCAAGGCGAGCCGGGCCAGGCGCAGGGCCGGGAAGCGCTGGGGATCGGGCGCCTCGAAGGTCAGTTGGCCAATCGCCGCCAGATCCAGCCGGGGCGCCGGCGCGGCGATGCGCCGCGGCCATCCCAGGGCATAGGCGATGGGCGTGCGCATGTCGGGCGACCCCATCTGCGCCAGCACCGAGCCATCGACATAGGCCACGGCCGAGTGGATTACCGACTGGGGATGGACAACGATGTCGATTTTGTCCTCGGGCATGGTGAACAGGTGGTGGGCTTCGATCAGCTCCAGACCCTTGTTCATCATCGAGGCGGAATCCACCGAGATCTTGGCGCCCATCGACCAATTGGGATGGGCCACCGCCTGTTCCGGCGTCATCCCCGCCATCTCGGCCAGGGACCGGCGGCGGAATGGCCCGCCCGAGGCGGTCAGGATGATCTTTTCCACCTTGTCGATCTGGTCGAAATCGAAGACCTGGAAGATGGCCGAATGCTCGGAATCCACCGGCAACAAGGTGGCGCCGTGGCGGGCCACCTCGGCCATCATCAGCTGCCCGGCACAGACCAGACATTCCTTGTTGGCCAGCGCCACGGTGGCGCCGCGTCGCGCCGCTGCCAGGGTGGGCGCCAGGCCGGCGGCGCCGACGATGGCGGCCATCACCCAGTCGGCCGGCATCTGAGCCGCCTCGACCACCGCGTCCGGCCCCGCGGCCACCTGGATGCCGGTGCCCTCCAGCAGATCGGCCAAGCGTCCACGGTGGGCGGGATCGGCGACCACCGCCAGGCGCGGCCGCAGGCGGCGCGCCTGCTCGGCCAGCAGATCGGCGCTGGAATTGGCGACCAGCGCCTCGGCGCGGTACAGGTCGGGACGGGCCTCCACCAGTTCGACGGTGTTGCGCCCGATGGATCCGGTCGACCCCAGAATGGTTATGCCGCGCCGGCCATCGCTGTCGTACCCGGACCCCGCCATCATGCCTTACTCCCGTTCACCAATTCCACGCCAGCACATCGGTTCCGCTGGCGAACGTGGCCATGGCCACGGCCGCAGCGGCGGCCAGCAGGCCGTCGACCCGGTCGAGCACGCCGCCATGGCCGGGGATGATGCTGCTGGCATCCTTCACCCCCCAGCGGCGCTTGACCCAACTTTCCAGGAAATCGCCCGCCTGGGCCACCACGGCCAGCAAGGCGCTGCCCGTCGCCAGCGGCGCCGGTACGCCCCGGCCCGACAGGGCGGCGAAGGCCGCGCCCACGCCGGCCGCGGCCGCCATGCCGCCCAACAGGCCCGCCCAGGTCTTCTTGGGGCTGATGGCGGGAGCGAGCAGCGGCCCGCCAATCAGCCGGCCGCAGGCGTAGGCGCCGATATCGGTGGCCCAGACCACCAGCAGCAGCCAGAACAGCACATCGCGCCCTCCGGCGGCGCCGCTGCGCAGCCAGACCAGCGCCACCGCCGGCCAGCCGGCATAGGCCGCCCCCGCCGCCGCCCATCGGCGCAGGGCCGGCGCGACCAGCCCGGCCGAAGCCGCGGCGCCGGCGGCCACCAACCCCACCGCCCATTGCGGCCGGGCCACCGCCAGCACGCAGGACGCCGCGCAGCATAGGGCGGCGATGCGGCCCGAGGCGTCGAACCGGCGGGTGACCATGCCGTGCCATTCCCAGCACATGAGGCCGGCGGCCAGCGCCGCCAAGGCGGCGAAGGCATACCCGCCCATCCACGCCGCAGCCAAAGCGGGCGGTGCAAGGACCAGGGCGGACAGCGCGCGGGTTCGGAACACGTGCGCGGGCTCAGCCGGCCGAAGCGCCGTAACGGCGCTCGCGACGATGGAAGTCCTGCACCGCGGCCTCCAGATGCTCGCGCCCGAATTCCGGCCACAGCACGTCGAGGAACACCAGTTCGGCGTAAGCCGATTGCCACAACAGGAAGTTGGAAATGCGTTTTTCCCCCGAGGTCCGGATCACCAGGTCGGGATCGGGCATGCCGGCGGTATAGAGGCGGGCAGCGACCGCCGCCTCGTCGATGTCGGCCGGCTCCATGCGCCCGGCCGCAACCTCCGCCGCCAGCAGGCGGGCCGCCTCGACGAGTTCGTGCCGGCCGCCATAGGACAGCGCCAGATTGAGGGTCAGCGCGGTATTGCCGCCGGTCGCCGATTCGGCGTGATCGATCAGGGAAATGATATCGCGGCCCAGCCGCCCACGGTCGCCGATCACCCGCAGCCGCACCCCGTTCTTGTTGAGATGGGCGATCTCGTTGCGCAGGTACAGCCGAAGCAGGCCCATCAGGTCGGTGACCTCGCCGAGCGGCCGCTTCCAGTTCTCCGACGAGAAGGCATACAGCGTCAGATAGGCGATGCCCAGTTCCCGCGCCGCCTCGACGGTGCGCCGCACCCGTTCGGCGCCCCGCTTGTGCCCGGCCGAGCGCGGCAGCCCGCGCGCCTTCGCCCAGCGGCCGTTGCCATCCATGATGATGGCGACGTGCCGGGGCGGCGGCGACGGATCGGCGTGGGAGGGGGCGGGTTCCATCGCCATCAGACCTGCATGATCTCCTTTTCCTTGTGGGCCAAGGATTCGTCGATCTTCTTGATGGTCTCGTCGGTCAGCGACTGGATGTCTTTTTCGTGCTTGTGGGTCTCGTCCTCGGAGATGTGGCCGTCCTTGGCCAGCTTCTTCAGGCCGTCCATGCCGTCGCGCCGCACGTTGCGCACCGAGACGCGCGCCTGTTCGGCGTACTTGCCGGCCACCTTCTGTAGCTCCTTACGGCGCTCCTCGTTCAGCGGCGGGATCGGCACGCGCACCAACTGGCCGTCGGCGGCGGGATTGAGGCCCAGGCCGGCATCACGGATCGCCTTCTCGACCGCCTTGACGAGGCCCTTGTCCCACACCTGCACAGTCAGCATGCGCGGTTCGGGCACGCCGACGGTTCCGCACTGGGACAGCGGCATAGCGCTGCCGTAGGCCTCGACGACGACCGGCTCCAGCAGGCTGGTCGACGCCCGTCCCGAACGCAGGCCGGAGAATTCCTTCTTCAGCACGTCAACGGCGGAATCCATCCGCCGCTGGATATCCTTCCGGAGTTCGTTCCAGTTGGTTACAGACACGACATCAACCCTCTTCGGCTATGATGGTGAACCGTCCGCGGCCACGGACCACGTCGGCAAAGGCGCCGTCCTGGTGCAGGTTGAAGACCAGGATCGGTACGCGGTTTTCCCGGCACAACGCCACGGCCGCCGCATCCATCACCCTGAGATCCTGCGCCAGCACCTCGCGGAAGCTGAGGCGGTCATAGCGTTCGGCATCGGCGACCTTCTTGGGGTCGGCGGAATAGACGCCATCCACCTGGGTCGCCTTGAGCAGCGCGTCGCAGCCCATCTCGACCGCCCGCAGGGCGGCGGCGGTGTCGGTGGTGAAGAACGGATTGCCGGTGCCGGCGGCGAAGATCACCACCCGTCCCTTCTCCAGATGGCGGATGGCCCGCCGACGAATATAGGATTCGCACACGGTCGGCATGGTGATGGCCGACTGCACCCGGCTGGGCACACCCAGGCGTTCGATGGCGTTTTGCAGGCTGAGCGCGTTGATCACCGTCGCCAGCATGCCCATGTAGTCGGCCGCGGCGCGCTCCATGCCGTCCGCCGCGCCCGAGACGCCGCGAAAGATGTTGCCGCCGCCCACCACGCAGCACACTTCCACCCCTTGGTCGCGGACGGATCTGACTTCGCGGGCGATGCGATCGACGGTCGCCGCCTCCAGGCCGTAATCCTGGTCCCCCATCAAGCCTTCGCCGGAAATCTTGAGGAGAACGCGGCGGTACTTGGCATCGCTGGCCATGCTGCCTCTCATCGGCTGGAAGGGGCCGGGCCCGCTTGGGGCGGGCCGATCATACACATAGAGTCCGACGGCTGTCGCCCCCTCTCGCGAGAGGGCGGCAACCGCTCGAACGTCGGGCGTCAGTGGCCGAGCTGGGCCGCCACTTCGGCGGCGAAGTCCTTCTCTTCCTTCTCGATGCCCTCGCCCAGCGCCATGCGGACGAAGCCGGCGAGCTTCACCGGGGCGCCCAGCTGCTTGCCGGCATTCTCGACGACCTTGGCGATCTTGGTCTCCTGGTCGATGACGAACACCTGCTCCAGCAGGCAGACTTCCTCATAGTACTTGCGCACCCGGCCTTCGACCATCTTCTCGATGACGTTGGCGGGCTTGCCCGAGGCGGCGGCCTGCTCGGTCAGCACGGCACGCTCGCGGTCCAGCGCCGCCGGATCGACCGAGGAGGCGTCCAGGAACAGCGGATTGGCGGCGGCGACATGCATGGCGATCTGCTTGCCCAGCTCGGCCAGCTTGGCCGGGTCGGCGGCGGATTCCAGGGCGACCAGCACGCCGATCTTGCCCAGGCCGGGAGCGGCCGAGGAATGCATGTAGCTGGCGACCACGCCCTGGGGCACCTGGAGCAGGGCGGCGCGGCGCAGGTTCATGTTCTCGCCGATGGTGGCGATCAGGGTGGTCAGCTGCTCTTCGACGGTCTTGCCGGCGCCGGGATAGGCGGCCTTCTTCAGCGCCTCGACCTCGGCACCCGCCTCGAGGGCGACCTTGGCGACGGTGGCGACGAAACCCTGGAACTGGTCGTTGCGGGCCACGAAGTCGGTCTCGGCATTCACCTCGGCAACCACACCCTTGGTGCCGGCGGTGGCGATGCCCACCAAGCCTTCGGCGGCGACGCGGCCGGCCTTCTTGGCGGCGGCGGCCAGCCCCTTCTTGCGCAGCCAGTCGATTGCGGCCTCCAGGTCGCCGGCGGTCTCGCCCAGCGCCTTCTTGCAATCCATCATGCCGGCGCCGGTCTTTTCACGCAGCTCCTTGACAAGCGAGGCGGTGATCTCGGCCATGGGAATCTTCCTCTCGTGAAAGTCTTCGGTCTCGAAAAACACGTAAGCAAATGGCGGCGACGGGAGGTCGCCGCCATCGGCAAGGCGCGGAGCGGCGCCTCAGGCGCCGGGCTGAGCTTCCTCGCCCGTCCCGACGACCTCGGGAATCACCTCCACCGGAGCTTCGGCCGCGGCGCCGATATCGCCGCCCGAGCGGGAGATCTCGGCCTGGATGCCGTCCAGGACCGCGCCGGAAATCAGGTCGCAATAGGTCTGGATGGCGCGGATGGCGTCGTCGTTGCCGGGCACCGGATAGGTGACGCCGGCCGGGCTGCTGTTGGAATCCAGGATGGCGACCACCGGGATATTCAGCTTGTTGGCTTCCTCGACGGCCAGCGATTCCTTATTGGTGTCGATGATGAACAGGATGTCGGGCAGCCCGCCCATGTCCTTGATGCCGCCCAGCGCCCGCTCCAGCTTGTCGCGCTCGCGCTGCAGCACCAGCTGCTC
>JAKAFA010000030.1 GCA_021818185.1 Pseudomonadota bacterium
GTACTGGCGGTGTTCGGCCTGCGCAAGAGCTCCTATCCCTTCGGCCATGGCCGCATCCATCGTCTGCCTGGCGGGCTGGTGCTGGGCGACAGCTACCACTGCTCGCGCTACAACACCAATACCGGCCGTCTGACCGAGGCCATGTTCCACGCCGCGATCGCCGCCCTGCTGGAGGCGGTCGCTTAGAACATTGCTAACCGATTTGGGCTAAGCTTTCCGTTTGGTAGGACCACTCGGGAGGCGGCGCCATGACGACGCCCATCGACCATTGCGCCGAGTTGCGGGTCGGCGTGCCGGCCATCGATGCCGATCACCAGGCTCTGCTGGATCTCTGCGACCAGTTGCTGGCCGGCGTTCGGTCGGGGGTGGCCCTCGACGGGCTGGAGCCCCTCCTGGCGGCGATGATCGGGCGGGCGCGCGCCCATTTCGATGCCGAGGAGCGGATCCTGGACCGGGCCGGCTACCCCGCCCTGGCCTCGCACAAGGCGGAGCATCGCCGATTGATGGTCGAGGCGGAAACCTTGCGGGCTCACTGGGCCGAGGTGGATGGCGAGCGGGTCGGTGCGGTGGCCGAGTACATGCGGACGTGGCTGCTGGACCACATCCGCACCGAAGACCGCTCGTTCCGCAGCTTCCTGATGCGGCTGGCCTAAGCCAGCCGGCTCAGGCCCGGCGCACCGATCCCAGGAAGCTCTGAATTTCCATGCGCAGCCGGTCGGAATCGGCCGCAAGGTCGGTGGCGGAGGACAGCACATGCTCCGCCGCCGTACCGGTCGTCGCCGCGCTCTGCGACACGCCGCCGATATTGCTCGATACGTCCGAGGTTCCCGCCGATGCCTGCTGGATGCTGTTGGCGATGTCCCGGGTGGCGGCACCCTGTTCCTCGACCGCCGAAGCGATGCCGGTCGAAATCTGACGGACCTGCTCGATGGTACCGGCGATGCCCTTGATGGCGTCGACCGTGCGGCGGGTTTCCTCCTGGACGGCAGCGATCTGCTGGCCGATCTCGTCGGTCGCCCGGGCGGTCTGGTTGGCCAGGCCCTTGACCTCGTTGGCGACCACGGCGAAGCCCTTGCCGGCATCGCCGGCCCGGGCTGCCTCGATGGTGGCGTTCAGGGCCAACAGGTTGGTCTGGCTGGCGATGTCGTTGATCAGCTTGATCACCTCGCTGATACGGCCTGCGGCGGCGGACAAGGTCTGGACCAGGCGGTTGGTCCGCTCCGCCTCTTCCGAGGCGGTGGCCGAGATGCGGGCCGATTCCGTCACCTGCCGGGAAATCTCGGAGATGGAGGCCGACAGTTCCTCGGTTGCCGAGGCCACCGTCTGGACATTGGCGGTGGCCTGTTCCGCGGCGACCGCCACCGCGCTGGCCTGGGCGGCGGACTGGCTGGCGGCCAGGGCCATGGTCTGCGAGGTGCCCTGCAAGGCGGCGGAGGAGGAGGAGACACGGGCGACGACGTCCAGAACCTTCCCCTCGAACGCATCCGCCATCCGGTTAAGCGCCTGCCTCTGCTCTTCGGCGGCCCGCTGCTTTTGGGTCTCCTGTTCGACCCGCATGCGTTCGACTTCCTGGGCATTGGTCTTGAACACCGCGACCGCCCGGGCCATTTCGCCGACCTCGTCGCGCCGGGTCGTGGCGGGGATCTCGGCGGTCAGCTCGTTCCGCGACAGGCGCTCCATCACCTCCTTCAGCCGCCGGATTGGGTTGGACAGGCCCTTGATCGCAAGGAACATCGAGGCCGCCAGGGTAAGGGCCAACCCGCTGCCGGCCAAGGCCAGAAGCGTGGTGATCGAGGCGTTGGTGTGATCGGTCAAGCTGTCGGATACCTTCTCGGCATAGGCGAGGAGCTGATCGTTGGCGGCGGTGAAGTCGTCCAGGGCCCGGCGGGCCAGGGGCCGACACTCCGCCTTGAGTTGTTGGGCTGCCTGCAGCGAGTTCCCCGTCGAGGCGACGGCCAAGCGGATGATGGGGTCACAGGCCGTGAAGGCCTTGTGCACGGCGGCATCCAAAGCGGCCGTTTCGCGGGCCTTTTCCGGAAGGTTCTGGCGGACCCTGCCCATGATGGTGGTGTATTGCTGCTGATTGTCGGCGACCTCGCGGCGGAGGTCGGCCTTGCCTTGCTCCGTCGGCTCCGCGGCCAACTGGTAGGCGGCCGACAGATATGCTTCCAGATGGCGGGCGGCGCGCATCGATAGGGTCGTGGAGCTGTCGACCCGGGCGATCGTGTCGGAATAGGCATCGTCGATGGCCTTCATCCGGACGCCGGCCAAGGACACGGCAGCCAGGAAGATAACGGCGAACATGGCGACGATGGCATTGATTTTGGTAGAAATTCGGAGGTTGTCTACGAACATCACGTTATCTCCGATGAAAGGGCAGGGCGACGGTGATGGAAAGGCAGCTGCTCCGATCAGCGTGATCGATATGCCACTCGTATAGTTCGGGGTGACCTCTCGGCCGTAAAATCTCCATTTGGGGACAGATGCTCAATTCGAGCGACGGGCTTTTGTCGTAGGTGTTCGGCAGGGCCATGGCGGCGGCGCGGCGCCACCCCATATGCCGGGAAAGAGCCGGGAAAGCCGATCCACCATGCAAATCAACCGCGGGACAAAGCGCCGGTGCAGCCAGTGCGGCGCCAATTTCTACGACCTCGACCGGACGCCCATCATCTGCCCCAAATGCCATGCCGATTATGTCGCCGGGCCACGGCCGCCGGTGCGCGGCCTGGGACGGGCGCAGCCGCATCGCGACGAGCCGGTCCTGCCCGACGAGGAACCGCGCGAGGCGGAAGCCTTCGCCGAGGACGAGGTGCTCAGCGACGAAACTGATGAAGACGATCTGCGCGGCGAGGACCTGGGCGGCGACGAGGACGACGCCGACCGCCTCAGGGAGTGAGCAGAGGGGCGGCGGCGAATTCGTAGGCGTTCTTGCCGTGGCGCTTCACGCTGTACATGGCGCGGTCGGCCAGTTCCAGCAGGGCCGGCCCCTCGGCGGCGTCGTCGGGGAACAGGGCGACGCCGATGGAGCCGCGCACCTCGGCACGGCTGCCGTCCAGGTCGAAGGGCGGGGACAGGGAATCTAGGATCTTGGAGGCCAGCCGGGCGGCATCCTCGCGGTCGCCCAGCCCCTGCATGATGATGGTGAACTCGTCGCCGGCCAGGCGGGCCACCGTGTCGCTGGCCCGCACGCATTGGGTCAGCCGCTCGGCGGTCTGTTGCAGCAGCAGGTCGCCGGCGGCATGGCCCAGGGTATCGTTGACCCGCTTGAAGCCGTCGAGGTCGAGGAACATCAGGGCGAAGGGCCGTTCCTCCCGCCGGCTTTGGCGCACCGCCTGGCTGAGGCGATCGACGAACAGCGAGCGGTTGGGCAGGCCGGTCAGCAGGTCGTAATTGGCCTGGCGCCAGACCCGTTCCTCGTCCTCCTTGCGGTGGGTGATGTCCGAGAACACCGCGATGTGGTGGGTGGTGGCGCCGGCCGCATCCTTGATGGCGACGATGGACAGTTGCTCGGCGAAGAATTCCCCCGATTTGCGCCGGTTCCAGATCTCGCCGCGCCAGCGGCCGGTTTCCCGCAGGGTGCGCCACATGGCACGGTAGAAATCGCCGTCATGGCGGCCGGAACTGAGAATGGACGGGTCCTGGCCCAGCACCTCTTCGGGCGCATATTCGGTGATGACCCCGAAGGCTGGGTTGACGAACTGGATGCGGTTGGCGCTGTCGGTGATGACCACCGCCTCGCTGGCGGTATCGACCACCTGGGCGGTCAGCCGCAGGCGTTCCTCGGCGGCCTTCAGCTTCGAGATGTCGTAGACCCAGGCGAGGTTGACCTCTTCGCCATGGAAGCGGGTGGGGCGGATGGTCAGCAGGCTGGCGAAGGGCGAACCGTCGCGGCGGCGGAATTCCACTTCGTGGTCGTCGATGCGGCCCTCGGCCTTCAGGGCGGCGATGACCTGCCGGCGCTGGGTGTCGTCCACGAAATGGTTACGGGCTTGGCCGCCCACCACCGCGTCGCGGTCGGTCAGCAGAATTTCGCAGAAGCGGGTGTTGGCGAACACCACGGCGCCGTCGCCGCGCCGCGATACCGACACCCCGACCGGGCATTCCTCCAGGATGCGCCACAGCCGCTGTTCGCTCTCGCGCAGGCTGCGGGCGGCACGCTCGCTCTCGGCAATGCCGGCACGGATGCGCTCGACCAGGGGCAGGAACACTCCCCAGGCGGCAAAGGCCAGCAGCAGCAGAATCACCGTCACCGCCACGGCCTGGATCGCCAGCGGCTGGGCGAAGGTGTCGCGCGGCAGGAGCGGGGGCGGCGGCCCGGCCAGCCGTTGCAGGACAAGCAGGTCCCCGTCGTCGGGACGCAGCGGGGCGCGACCGGCTACCGCCCGGCCGCGGGCGACGAAAACGGCGGTTCCGGGCATCGCCTTCAGGGCGTCGAGGGTCCGCAGCAGTCCGGCGCGCAAGGCGGCCTGCTCCGCGCCGTCGGCCGACACCGCGAGGCGGGTGGCGGCCAGGGCGGCGTAGGCTTCCAGACCCTGCCGCCGGTCGGAATCCTGGCGGGTGTTAATCCGTGCGGCAACGTCGCCGAGGGCGTGGCCCAGATGTCCCAACGCCCCCAGGGCGATCAGCCCGACGATGGCCATTACCGCCAGGTAACGGGCCGTCAATTGCCGGGCAATGTGTTCCCCGAACTGAACCATTCCCTTCCCACCCCGTCGGCGTCCGCTGATGGCGGCTTCTCGACAACTGATAGCATGGTTGGGGGCGGTCAGGCGAGCCGGTGTTTACGCTCCCGACAGCCGGGCCAGGGCTTCACGCAGTTTGGCGGCGGCGGCGCTCCAATCGGCGCGGCGCTCCTGCTGTTCTTCTACCACTTCCGGCGGGGCCTTCGCGACGAAATCGGCGTTGCCCAGCTTTTTGTCCACCTTGGCGATGTCGGCCTCCAGGCGGGCGATTTCCTTGTCCAGGCGGGCACGTTCCCGGTCGATGTCGATGACGCCGGCCAGCGGCAGCACCAGGGTCGCCTCGTCCACCACCATCTGGGCGGCGCCGTGCGAGAAGGCCTGGGCGACGCGTTCGGGGGCGGCGGCCGGTTCGAAGGCGGCCAGCCGGGCCAGGCGGACGACCAGGTCGCCATGGGTGCGGGCCCAACCCTGCTTGGCGGCGTCCAGGCCGCCGACCAACAGGTCGACCTGCGATCCGGCCGGCACGTTCATCTCGGAGCGCACGCCGCGCACCGTGGAAACCATGCGGACCACCCAGTCCATTTCCTGTTCGGCCGCCGCGTCGTGCAGGCCCTCCAGGCGCGGCCAGCCGCGGGTCATCAGCCTGCCGTCGCGGCTGCCGGTCTGCTCCCACAGCTCCTCGGTGATGAAGGGCATGAAGGGATGCAACAGGTGCAGGATGACGTCCAAGGCCCAGGCGGCGGTGGCGCGGGTCTCGGCCTGGGCCGCCTTGGCCGCCTCCGTCTCGGAACCGCCTTGCAGGATCGGCTTGGCGAATTCCAGGTACCAGTCGCAGAAGGTGCCCCAGACGAACTGATAGACCGTACCGGCCGCCGCGTCGTAGCGATAGGCCTCCAGTGCCTGGGCCACCTTGTCGGCCACCTCGGCGGCCTTGCCGGCGATCCAGCGGTTGACGGTCTGCCGGACGGTGCGGGGATCGAAGCCGGCCACCGGACGGCATTCGTTCATCTGGCAGAAGCGGGCGGCGTTCCACAGCTTGGTGGCGAAGTTGCGGTAGCCTTCGACCCGGCCTTCGGCCAGCTTGATGTCGCGGCCCTGGGCGGCCAGCGCCGCCAGGGTGAAGCGCAGGGCGTCGCAGCCGTAGCGGTCGATCAACTCCAGGGGGTCGATGATGTTGCCCTTGGACTTCGACATCTTCTGGCCCTTCTCGTCGCGGACCAGGGCGTGGATGTAGATGTCGCGGAACGGCACGTCGCCCATGAAGTGCAGGCCCATCATCATCATCCGGGCGACCCAGAAGAAGATGATGTCGAAGCCGGTGACCAGCACGTCGGTGGGGTAGTAGCGGGCGAGGTCGGGGGTCTGGGTCGGCCAGCCCAGGGTCGAAAACGGCCACAGCGCCGACGAAAACCAGGTGTCCAGCACGTCCTGGTCGCGGGTCAGTTCCACCGGCTTGCCGTAATGGGCGGCGGCGGCGGCCTGGGCGGCGGCTTCGTCCATTTCGACGAAGACCTGGCCGTCGGGGCCGTACCAGGCCGGGACTTGGTGACCCCACCAGATCTGGCGCGAGATGCACCACGGCTGGATGTTGCGCATCCATTCGTAATAGGTGTTTTCCCAATGCCTGGGCACGAAGCGGGTACGCCCGGTTTCCACCGCTTCGATGGCCGGCTTGGCCAGGGTGGCGGCGTCGACGAACCACTGGTCGGTCAGCCAGGGTTCGATCACCACCCCCGAGCGGTCGCCGTAGGGGACCATGTGGGTGTGCGGCTCGATCTTGACCAGAAGGCCGAGGTCTTCGAAGGCGGCGACGATCTTCTTGCGGGCCTCGTAGCGATCGAGCCCCAGATACTCGGCGGGAACCGGGCCGGTGATCCTGGCGTCGCGATCCAGGACGTTGATCATCGGTAGGGCGTGACGGCTGCCGACCTGGAAGTCATTGAAATCGTGGGCCGGGGTGATCTTCACCGCGCCGGTGCCCTTGGTCGGGTCGGAATATTCGTCGGCGACGATGGGGATCAGCCGGCCGACGATGGGCAGCCGCACCCTCTTTCCCACCAGATGGCGGTAGCGCTCGTCCTCGGGATGGACGGCGACCGCGGTGTCGCCCAGCATGGTCTCGGGGCGGGTGGTCGCAACGGTGATATACGTGTCCTCAAGGCCGTCGACGGGATAGTTCAAGTGCCACATATGGCCCTTGACCTCGCGCTGCTCCACTTCCAGGTCCGAGATGGCGGTGTGCAGCTTGGGATCCCAGTTGACCAGGCGCTTGTCGCGGTAGATCAGACCCTGCTTGTGCAGGGTGACGAACACCGTGCGCACGGCGTCCGACAGGCCCTGGTCCATGGTGAAGCGTTCCCGCGCCCAGTCGGGCGAGGCGCCTAGGCGGCGGAGCTGGCGGGTGATGGTGCCGCCCGATTCACCCTTCCACTCCCAGACCCGCTCGATAAAGCGGTCGCGGCCCAGGTCGTGACGGGTGACGCCCTTGGCCTCCAACTGGCGTTCCACCACCATCTGGGTGGCGATGCCCGCATGGTCGGTGCCCGGCTGCCACAGGGCGTCGCGGCCGCGCATGCGCCAGAAGCGAACCAGCACGTCCTGGAGCGTGAAGGTCAGGGCGTGGCCCATGTGCAGGCTGCCCGTGACGTTGGGCGGCGGCATCATGATGGTGTAGGGGACCTTGTCCGACGCGGTGTCGGCGGCAAAGGCGCCGCTCTTTTCCCACTGCTCGTAATGCTTCGCCTCGACCTCGGCGGGACGATAGGTCTTTTCCAGCATGACCACGCTTCCGATATTGCTTTGACGGGATGGGAGAAACGAGAAGGGCGGCCCGCTGCGGGGCCGCCCCATCCACGCAACCGCCCGACCCTAATAGGTCTCGGCGCGGTTTACCATCTTTTCGATTTCCTTCTTGACGATCCGCTCGATCATGTAAGGCAGGTTCTGGTCCAGCCAATCCTTGAGGATGGGCTTCAGGATCTCGCGGACCAGATCCTCGAGGGTGATGGCGCCGTTGCCCAGCGCGATCATCCGTTCGCGCGCCACCGCCTGGGCCAGGGCCGACAGGGCCGAGGCACCACGGTCCGAGGCAGGAGGCGACATCAGGGCGTCGTCGTCCTCCATCGCCCGGCGCGGCGGCGGCGGCGGGGCCATCAGCGGCTCGTCGAAATCGGCCTTGAAATCGTCGATGCTGAAGGGATGCTCCTCGGGCTGTTCCTCCAACACCATGTCGTCGGTCAGTTCAAGGATATCCTCTTCCGGTTCGGGCTCGAACACCGGCTCGGGCATCTCGAACACCGGCTCGGGTTCGGGCTCGAATACCGGTTCGGGCTCGAATACGGGTTCGGGCATCTCGAACACCGGTTCGGGTTCCGGTTCGGGCTCGAACACCGGCTCGGGCGGAGGAGGCGGGGGTGGAGGAGGGGCCTTGGCCTTTTCCTCTGCCTCGTCTTCCGACAGGATACGTCGGATCGAGGCAAGGATATCCTCCATCGAAGGTTCTTGGCTTGCCTTGTCGTCGCTCATGGTTCGACTGTCGGATGGTCCCCTGGTGCCGAATCGCCGTCATCATGCCCGACGACACGAAATAAATCATTAAAATCCTTGGGCGCCCGCCCGCTTTGCCTAAGGGAAGGCCTATTCGTCGTGGCCGGGGATCTTGTCGATGGCGCTGCCGATCCACTGGCCGCGCACATCCTCGTAATGCTGGCGCGGATCGTAGATATCGACGGGCAAATGCAAGCTCCGGGCGGTCATCCGGCCCAGCGCGGCATCCAACTGGAAGGTCGCGACCATTTCGTCGTGCTGGGCAGTGACCAGGCTGACGCGCGAGACGAACAGTTCCTGTTCGGCATTGAGCACGTCGAGAACGGTGCGGGCACCGACCTTGGCCTCTTCCTCGACGCCGGCCAGGGCCAGTTCATTGGCGGAGATCTGCGCCGTATACGACTTCACCCGCGCCCGGGCGGCCGACAGGGTTTCCCACGCCTGGTTGGCGCTTTGCAGGGCGTCGCGGCGGGTCTGGTCGGCCAGGATCAGTTGCTGGCCCCAGGTCTGCTTCTGCTGACGCAGTTGCGACCAGATGGCCCCGCCCTCGTACAGGGGGACCGTCAGGTTGAGCATGGCTTGCGAGGTGTGGATGTCGTTGTTGTAGAACTGGGAATCCAGCGAGCGGGTGTAGCCGAGGCTGGCCGAGAGGCTGGGCCGCAGCTTGCCGGCCACCGCCTCGATGCCTTCCTTGGCCGCCTTGGCGTTGTAATCGGCGGCGACCACGTTGGGGTTATGGGCCAGGGCCTCGGTCTTGACCTCGTCGAACGAGGCAGGGACGGCGGCCGGTTCGGCGGGGGGCTTGGGCGATTCCGGCGGCCGGCCGATCACGTCGATGAAGGCGGCGCGCGACACTTGCAGGTTGCCCTCGGCGGCGATGCGGTCGGCGGTGGCCTGCGACAGGCGAGCCTCGGCCTGGCTGACGTCGGTCCGGGTGATCTCGCCGACCCGGAAGCGTTCCTGGGTGGCCTCCAACTGGCGGCGCAGCACCTGCTCGTTGTTGATGTTGAGCTGCACCACCGACTGGTCGCGCACCACGTCGAGGAAGGCGGTGGCGGCCTGGAGCAGCACCTGTTCCTCGGTGGCGTCCAACAGGGCGCGGGTGGCCAACACCGTCGCTTCGGCCTGGCGGGTTTGGGCCACCGTCTGGCCGCCGCTGTACAGCGGTTCGGTGAGGGTGGCGCCATAGGTGCGCGGCGTGCTCCAGGTGGTGTCCTGATAGCCGGAGAACGGCGGCGTCGGGCTATTGAACAAGCCATTGAAATTGCTGAAGGAATCTGACCGTGCCAGGCTGCCCGACAGGGTCACGGTGGGGCGCCAGCCCGACAGGGCCTGGGGCACGGTTTCGTCGGTGGCCTTCAACTGGGCGCGGCGCGCCAACAGGGTCGGGTTGGAGTTGTAGGCGGTGGCCAGAGCGTCTTCCAGCGTCTCGGCCCGCGCCGCACCCGTCCCCACCAGCAGTGCCGCCGCCACGATTCCCCAGGTCTTCTTCTTGTTCATCGCTACCTTCCGTGCCGTGCGGCCCCGTTCGCGGGCCGTCCCCCGCCATCGCATCGAAAGGCATCGAAGGGCGGGGAACCCCGCGAAACTTAGTCGTCCCGGTCCGAAGATCAAGAGTTAATCCCGGCTAGCCGTCCGGGTGGGGCGGGCTGGTCAGAAGACGAAGCCGGGGTGCGGCGCCATGCCCGGCAGCAGCGGCGTGGCGGCGTCGAACAGGGGGCGGCGGCTGACGGTGTCGCCCACCCGCACGGCCAGAATTCCCTTGCCGGCCCCGGCGGTTCCGCGGACCACCGCGGCCAGGCGGCCGCCTTCGGCCAGTTGGCGGCCCAATTCGGCCGGGACCTCGGCCACCGCCCCGGCCAGGACCACCGCGTCATAGGGGGCCTTGGCCGGGTGGCCGGCCGCCAGGGGGCCCAGGACGAAATCGACATTGGTCAGCCCCAGTTCGGTCAGGACCGGGGCGGCACGCTGGGCACTTTCGGATTCGATATCCAGCGACAGGACATAGCTGGCCAGACGGGCGGCCAGGGCCGTGGCATAGCCGGAGGCGTCGCCCACCACCAGGGCCACGTCGGTCGGCTGGATGGCGGCGGCCTGGAACAGCCGGGCCAGCACCAGCGGTTCGGTCAGCCAGCGGCCGCCGCCGATGTCCAGATCCTCATCGACATAGGCCAGCGGCCGCAACGGCTTGGGGACGAACAATTCGCGCGGGATCGCCGCCAGGGCGGCCAGTACGGCGCCATCCTGCACGCCGTTGGCGCGGACCTGGCTTTCCACCATGTTCATACGGGCGGTGGCGAAATCCATGTCGGCGGCTCCTGGTGGGGGCGAATTCCTTAATATGGGCAAACCCCTTATAAAGGCGGCCCGCGGCAAACACAATTGCCCCGGCAAAAATGTGCCGAGAGCGGCTTGACAGGGGGCGCGGCAGCGATTAAAAGCTCGGTCCTCACGTCGGCCGGTGGCCGCGCGGGCCGGGTGGCAGAGTGGTGATGCAGCGGACTGCAAATCCGCGAACGTCGGTTCAATTCCGGCCCCGGCCTCCATCCGCCTCGCGGATCGGCCCGACGATGTGAGTGAGCGTTTCCAGAAGCCGCCGCCCTGGCGCCGGCCTCTGATCCGGAGTAGCTCAGCGGTAGAGCAGCCGGCTGTTAACCGGCTGGTCGGGGGTTCGAATCCCTCCTCCGGAGCCAAAAGAGGGGCGATGTCCTTGGGACATCGCCCCTTTTTGCTTCCAGGCCCTTGTCGACGGGTCGGCGCCGCGGACGCCGCGCCAGAATTACTCTACGCGGCTACTCCACACCCGGAGGCCCGCGCCGATGTTCGTGCTGCAAGGGACCACCTACCATTTCCGCCGCCGCGTGCCCGAAAGCCTTCGGCCGGCCCTCGACCAGAGGGAGATCTGGCGCTCGCTGAAGACCTCTTCCCGCAGGGTCGCGAAATCGCGCGCGGCCATGTGGGCGAACACGCGTCGGAGGGCGCCCGCACCTACAACAAGGGGCTCGCGCTCAAGCGGGCGAAGGAGGTGGTCGAGGCCATCAGGCCGTCGATCGACCGGTCGCACCTGATACGGTAAGGCGGTTATCTGGGTGCCGTTCGCCGGAGGGGAGCAGGCCGTCGTCGCTCGACCCCGCTGTCCCGTTCGTCGGCTACCGCGGCCGCCCGCCCCCTGGCGGCGGCTCGCACCCCGGAACCGAGTCCGGCTGGATCTGGCGCTCATGCCTTCGGAGCGACCTCACCACCTTGTAGCGCGGTTCCATGTGCTCATGGAGCGCGCGGAGGATAATGGTGCCCACGACGCCGTTCGACATCCGCCCGGACGTGTAGTAGAGGCAATGCGAGGCGCCACCGCTCCGCCCCGCCGCGTGCTCGAGGTGGAAAAGCCTCACGTCCGGCGCAATCTCCGAGCGGTCGATGAATCCCGACCGCTCCAGGTCGTCGCCGACCATTTCCATGCCGGTTTCGATGATCTCGGCGTAGGCGTCGAGTTGACGCGTCCCGAAACGCTTGAGGGTCTCGGCGAGGATTCCCTTGATGTCGCGCTCGGCGGCCTCGGTGACTTCGTAGGTCATCCGCCGAAGTGCTCGCGCCTCACCTCGTCGGCGATCTCTTTCACCGTCTTCGAGGAGAAGCGCCCCGCCGCGGCGTCCGCGAGCCCGATGTTGACCTCACGACGCAGGATGGCGAGCTTCTCCTGTTCGAGCGCCTTGTCGTGCTGGAGCAGGCGCAGCGCGTCACGCACCACTTCGCTGGACGACGCGTAGCCGCCCGTGGCCACCTCGCCGTCCACGAACTCGACCATATCGTTCGGCAGGCTGACGTTCATGGTTGCCATCGGGCGCTCCTCTGGTGGGCAGGTAAAGATGTGGCCACTTGGCAAAGTTTGTCAACGACAAGGTCTGCCAATCTAGCCTGCCCGGTGCCGACGCTGATCGACGCCTTGCTCGGGCCGCACGCCCTCATCCATTCGAGTTGTCCGCAACACGAGGCCCAGTTTGGCCTTCCGGCGGATGCGCCGCCGCAGCGCTTCGTCGTTGACGAACATCCCGCTGGCGATGCCGAGTACCAGAACTCCGCTGAGCACACGGCCCCTTTTTGCTTCCAGGCCCTTGTCGACGGGCCGGTGCCGCGGACCTAGGCCATACCGCACCGCGACACCCGGAGGCCGGGCTTCCTGCTGAATCGGTAATCTGCGTTGCAGGGGGGCCGCATCCCCACACCACGGGGGCAGGCATCGCCGTTGACCGCCCCATTCCGCCCCCGGCGGGCCGTTTTGTCTCCCTAGTAGACGCCCGGCAACAGCCGCCACGTCCGCGCGCGATAGGCGTCATACGCGCCGCCGAAGGTCTGCCGCAGCAGACGTTCTTCGGCGGCGATGCGGGCAAGGAGCGGGGGGATCATCAGCGCGGCCAGCAGCACGCCGAGCCAGGAGCGGAAGGCCAGGCCCCATCCCAGCATGCCGATCAGCAAGCCGAGGTAGCTGGGGTGGCGAATGATGCGATAGGGGCCGCCGGTGACCAGCGTGTGGCCGGGCTGGATGGCCACCAAGCCGCTGAAGCGGTCGCCCAGCACGAAGACCGGCCATAGCCGTAGCCCGCCGCCCGCCGCATACACGACCACTCCCAGCCAGCGGATGAGCCCGCCGTCGACGGTCAGGATGCCGGTGCGGTCCGACCAGGCCGGCAGGACGGCATCCAGCAGGCCGAGCCCGGTGAAAACGCCGATGACCCAGCGGTTGCCCCGGTCCTCCCGCACGCCGGGGCTCAGGCTGCCGCCAGCGAATACCGCCACCGCCGACAGGGTGACGGTGACCGCTAGCAGGGCGACGAGGGGGGGCTGGGCGAAGAACGGGGCGAAGCCGCCCCGTCCCAGGATGGCGAGGCCAAGGTAAAGGGCGGTTCCGGCGGCGACGAACGTCAGACGTTGGGGGCGCGTCATGATCGCCCGCCGGCGAGGGGGCTCACCATGTCGCCGGCCGCCTCACCGCGGCCGGCGACGATGGCGCCCGAAGGCGGTGTGACTCAGAAGGGGATTTCGTCATCCAGGTCGGCCGGCGGTTCCCAGCCGCCGCCCCCACCGCCGCCGGCGGACCCGCCGCGGCCGCCGCCGCCCGGGGCGCCGCCGCCGTAGCCGCCCGATCCGCCGCCGTAGCCGCCGCGTTGCGGGCCGGCGTCGTCATAGCCGCCGCCCCCGCCGCCCTCGCGGCCGCCCAGCAGGGTCAGTTCGCCCTTGAAGCGGCCGATGACCACTTCGGTGCTGTAGCGTTCCACCCCCTGCTGGTCGGTCCATTTGCGGGTCTGGAGTGCCCCTTCGACATAGACGCTGCTGCCTTTCCGCAGGTAACGCTCGGCGACGTCGGCCAGGTTGGGATTGAAGATCACCACCCGGTGCCATTCGGTCTTTTCCTTGCGTTCGCCCGAGGCGCGATCCTTCCACTGTTCCGAGGTAGCGATGGACAGGTTGACAATCTTCGAGCCGTCCTGGGTGGTGCGCACTTCCGGGTCGCGCCCCAGATTGCCCACCAGGATCACCTTGTTGACGCTGCCCGCCATGTCCGCCTCGCTGTGCCGTTCGTTAGGGGCGGAACTCTAACGGAACGCCGGGGCGGCGCAACAGGGTTTTGTCGTCATGGATAGACGATGGCGGAGATGTCGTGCAGGTGGCGGGCCGGGCCGGCGGCGCCGCCCGAGATGCGGCCCAACTCGGCCAGGGCGCGGTCAAGGGCGGCCTGGGCCGGGGCAGGGTCCTTGGCCACCGCCGCGGCCGAACGGAAGGCGCTGACGGCGGCCTTCACGTCGCCCAGCAGGTAAAGGCTGTCGCCCAGCCCCATCAGGGCGGGGGCGCTGCGGGGCCAGCGGGTCAGGGTGGTGTCGTAGGCCAGGACCGCCTCCTTCAGGTGGCCGGTCCGCTGCAATCCGCGCGCCGCGGCGACCATCCGGTCCTCGGCGGCGGTGGCCGGCAACTCGCCGGGGCGCAGTATCACCATTCCCCATTCGTCGGTTTCCGTCCACAGCCGTTGCAGCACCCGGCGGGCCGTGGGCCGCGCCTCGTCGCCGTCGTCGTTCAGCAGCACATGGCGGCCGCCGTCGCGGTAGCCCACTGCCACCGCGCAGTTCCACAGCGGCTTGATAGCCACGCCCAGGTTTTCCACCACCAGCACCGCATGGCCGGCCACCAGCTCCGCCTGCATGGCCTCGACCCCCTGGATGGGATAGGCGAATCGGCCATAGGTGTGGGCGATGTCGATCATCAGGGGGCGGGGGTCGCCGTCGGCGCCGTAGAAGCGGCCCTCCAGGTCGGCGGGGGCGACCGGGGCGCCGGCACCGGCCAACATGGTGGACAGGGCGGCCGGACCGCAGACGAAGCCGCGCTGCGGATGAAACGGCAGTCCGGTCAGCCGCACCGCGTCGGGCGGCCCGCCGCCCGTTCCGGGCGCGGCGCAGCCGGCCAGCAGGCCCGCACACCACAGGGCGACCAGCAATCCGCGCATCCGAGCCTCCATTCGGACGGCCCGCCGAAGGGGGGGCCGGAAGCCCCGGATGGTAGGGCGGCGCGGGCGCCGGCGGGGCGGCGCAAGGGGGGAGGCGCGGCGGGCGGAGGGGTTACCTCCGCCGATGCCCGGCTTCGTCCTTTATCTAATGACGCGATTTGGACGGCGCGGCCGGCGTCAGGCGCCCCAGCAGCGACGACAGGGCGCGGGTGAACCCCTGCGCGGCGGCGCGGGTCAGGCGCAGTTCGATCTGCACGCCTTTGGCTAGGCGGAAGGCGAGCACGACATGCTCGTCGTCCGGCTCGGGACGCACTGCCCAGCGCTCCACCGGAATGGCGCCGCCGGGGACCTGGCCGGCCGGCGCCGCCTCGGCTAGGCGGCCGGCCAGCGACTGGGCGGTGGCGGCCAGGGAATCCAGCTGGCCGGCCGGCAGCGAGACGCTGACCTCGGCCCCGCCCTCGTCGGCCAGCACGAAGGTGGCGGAATCGCCGGTATCCGACAGCCGTGCCGCCACCACCTTGTCCGCGGCGAAAAAGCGCATCATCCTGCCCTTGTCCCAGGGGTTGGCCGGCCGGCATTATACCGGTCGGCCACACGGTTGTCGCACTGCACGATATCTGGTAGCGTGCGCCCGCACGGCAGCCCAGGGCAGCCCTGCCCATATTGCAGTTTCGGAACATCGACGGAAGAACGCGTTGACCAATCCGCCCGCGGCGCCGCAGTTCGACATTACCCCGGTCACCATCGAAGAGGAGATGAAGCGCTCGTACCTCGATTACGCCATGAGCGTGATCGTGTCGCGCGCTCTGCCCGACGTCCGCGACGGGCTGAAGCCGGTCCATCGACGCATCCTGTATGCGATGAAGGAGAACGGCTACGACTACAACAAGCCGTTCCGCAAATCGGCCCGCATCGTCGGCGACGTCATGGGTAAGTACCACCCCCATGGCGACGCCGCCATCTATGACGCCATGGTGCGCATGGCGCAGGGTTTTTCGATGCGCCTGCCGCTCATCGACGGGCAGGGCAATTTCGGCTCGATGGACGGCGACCCGCCGGCGGCGATGCGCTACACCGAGGCCCGCCTGGCCCGCGCCGCTCATTTCCTGATCGAGGACATCGACAAGGAAACCGTCGACTTCCAGGCCAATTACGACGATTCCACCGTCGAGCCGATGGTGCTGCCGGCCCGCTATCCCAACCTGCTGGTCAACGGCGCCGGCGGCATCGCGGTGGGCATGGCGACCAACATCCCGCCCCATAACCTGGGCGAGGTGATCGACGCCTGCTGCGCCATGATCGACGACCCGGAGATCACCGCGGATCGCCTGATGGAACTGGTGCCCGGCCCCGATTTCCCGACCGGCGGCACCATCCTCGGCCGGGCCGGCATCCGCGCCGCCTATCTGACCGGGCGCGGCTCGGTGATCATGCGCGGGCGCGTCCATGTCGAGGAGATCCGCAAGGACCGCGAGGCCATCGTCGTCACCGAGGTCCCCTACCAGATCAACAAGGCGCGCATGCTGGAGCAGATCGCCGAGCTGGTGCGCGACAAGCGGATCGAGGGTGTCGCCGAGCTGCGCGACGAATCCGACCGCGAAGGCGTGCGGGTGGTGGTCGAGATCAAGCGCGACGCCATCGCCGACGTGGTGCTGAACCAGCTTTACCGCTTCACGCCGCTCCAGACCTCGTTCGGGGTCAACGCCCTGGCGCTGAACGGCGGCCGGCCCGAGATGATGCCCCTGAAGGACATCCTCGCCGCCTTCCTGGCCTTCCGCGAGGAGGTGATCACCCGCCGCACCATCTACGAGCTGGGCAAGGCGCGCGAGCGGGCCCACGTGTTGGCCGGCCTGGCCATCGCGGTGGCCAACATCGACGAGGTGATCGCCCTGATCCGCGCCGCTCCCGATCCCGCCACCGCCAGGGAGCAGCTGATGGGCCGCGCCTGGCCGGTGGGCGACGTGGCGCCGCTGATCGAGCTGATCGACGAGCCCGGCCGCGGCATCGTGGACGGCACCTATTCCCTGTCCGAGGCCCAGGCCAAGGCCATCCTGGATCTGCGCCTGCACCGCCTGACCGGGCTGGAGCGCGACAAGATCGGCGACGAACTGCGCGAGATCGGCGGCCAGATCCGCGAGTTCCTCGAAATCCTGTCGTCGCGCCCCAAGCTGCTGGAGGTGCTGCGCAACGAGCTGATCGAGATCCGCACCCAGTTCGCCACCCCGCGGCGCACCACCATCGAGGACAACGAGTTCGAAGCGGACATCGAGGACCTGATCGCCCGCGAGGACATGGTGGTGACGGTGACCAACACCGGCTACATCAAGCGGGTGCCGCTGTCGACCTACCGGGCGCAAAAGCGCGGCGGCAAGGGCCGCTCGGGCATGGCCATCAAGGAAGAGGACTTCCTCAGCCAGGTGTTCGTGGTCAACACCCACACGCCGGTGCTGTTCTTCTCCTCGACCGGCATCGCCTACAAGATGAAGGTCTACCGGCTGCCGCTGGGCACGCCGCAGGCCCGCGGCAAGGCGATGGTCAACCTGCTGCCCCTGAACGAGGGCGAGACCATCTCGACCATCATGCCGCTGCCCGAGGACGAATCCGCCTGGGCCGACCTGCATGTGGTGTTCGCCACCTCGAAGGGCGACGTGCGGCGCAACCTGCTGTCGGATTTCATCGACATCCGCGCCAACGGCAAGATCGCCATGAAGCTGGGCGAGGGCGAGCGGCTGATCGCCGTCCAGCCGTGCAGCGAGACCGACGACGTGCTGCTGGCCACTCGCGGCGGCCGGGCCATCCGCTTCGCCGTGCCCGAGGTCCGGGTGTTCAAGGGCCGCGATTCCACCGGCGTGCGCGGCATCCGCCTGGAGGAGGGCGACGAGGTCATCAGCATGTCGATCCTGCGGCATGCCGAGTATACGGTCGAGGAGCGCGAGGCCTATCTGCGCGACGAGGTCGCCGCGGACCTGAGGGACCGCATGGCGGGCGAGGAGCAGTTCATCCTGACCGTGACCGAGAACGGCTTCGGCAAGCGGACCTCGTCATACCGCTACCGCACGACCGGACGCGGGGGGCAGGGTGTCACCAATATCGACGTAACCGAGAAGAACGGCCCGGTCGCTGCCTCGTTCCCCGTGGACCACGACGACGAGATCATGCTGGTCAGCGACGGCGGCACCCTGATCCGCATGCCGGTGCATGACATCCGTATCGCTGCTCGCGACACGCAAGGGGTGACCCTGCTGCGCACCGCCGACGGCGAGCGGGTGGTGTCGGCCGCCCGGCTGTGCGACCTCAACGGCTCCGCGGAAGAGGGCCCGGAGGGCGACGGCGAAGGGGAAGAAGGGGCCGGCGACGACACCGCGCCCGGAGGCGAGCATGAGTGAGCGTATCGGTCTGTATCCCGGGACCTTCGATCCCATCACCAACGGCCATCTCGACATCGTGGCCCGCGCCGCCCGCGTGGTGGACCGGCTGATCGTCGCCGTGGCGGTCAATGCCGGCAAGGGCCCGCTGTTCGAGTACGAGGAGCGGGTGGCGCTGGTGCGCGACGAGGTGGCCGGCCTGTCGGAAAGCATCGGCACGCCCATCGAGGTGCGCGGCTTCGACGTGCTGCTGGTCTCGTTCGCCCGCGCCTGCGGCGCCAAGCTGATCGTGCGCGGCCTGCGCGCCGTGTCCGACTTCGAATACGAGTTCCAGATGGCCGGCATGAACGCCCGCCTGGACCCCGAGATCGAGACCCTGTTCCTGATGGCTTCCGAGCGCTGCCAGTTCATCTCGTCGCGCTTCGTGAAGGAGATCGGCCGGCTGGGCGGGGACATCTCGTCGTTCGTCAGCCCACGGATCAAGGCGCGGCTGATGGAGAAATTCGCCGCGGAAAACAGCTAGAGCCTGGGCGGCACATAACAACCGGAGGAGAGGGCGGTGGATCGCGAAAATACCCTGATCATGGAGCTGAAGGACGGAACGGTCGTCATCGAGATGCTCCCCGAACTGGCGCCGAACCACGTCGCCCGTATCAAGGAACTGACCCGTCAGGGCTATTACGACGGCACGCCCTTTCACCGGGTCATTCCCGGCTTCATGGCCCAGGGCGGCGATCCCACCGGCACCGGGACCGGCGGCTCGGGCGTCAAGCTCAAGGCCGAGTTCTCCAAGGAGAAGCATGTGCGCGGCATCTGTTCCATGGCCCGCGCCGCCAGCCCGGATTCGGCCGACAGCCAGTTCTTCATCATGTTCGACCGCTCGCCCCACCTGGACGGCAAGTATTCCGTCTGGGGCCGGGTGACGGACGGCATGGAGCATGTGGATGCCATCAAGGCCGGCGACCGGATGGACAACGGCGTGGTGGACGACCCCGACCGCATCATCCGCCTGCGCGTGGCCGCGGACATCGAGGGGTGACCGGGATGGACAAGCTCGCCAAGCTCCTGGCCGTCGCCTTCGCCGCGGTGCTGCTGCTGGCCGTGCGGCCGGCCGCCGCCTATGATACCGACCCGCAAAACACCCTGATCATGGAACTGCCCTGGGGCAACGTGGTGATCGAGATGCGCCCCGACCTGGCGCCCAACACCTGCGCCCGCATCAAGGAACTGGTCCGCAAGGGCTTCTACGACGGCACGCCGTTCCACCGGGTGATCGACGGCTTCATGGCCCAGGGCGGCGACCCCACCGGCACCGGCACCGGCGGCTCGGGAAAGCGGATCAACGCCGAATTCTCGGGTGAGCATTTCGTGCGCGGCGTGGTCGGCATGGCCCGCTCGCCGATGTCGATCAACAGCGCCGATTCCCAGTTCTTCATCATGCTGGGCTCGGCCCCCAGCCTGGACGGCCACTACACCATCTGGGGCCGGGTGGTCAAAGGCATGGAGAACGTGGACAAGATCACCAAGGGCGACCCCGAAACCGGCCGGGTGGACAACCCCGACCACATCGTGCACATGTGGGTCGAAGCCGACCGGATGAAGGACGGCAAGATCCAGCATTGACCGCGGGCGGCCGACTGCCTATGGTCGGCCCCCTGCCGGCGTGCCCGTAGCTCAGTCGGTAGAGCACGTGACTTTTAATCATGGGGTCCCGGGTTCGAGTCCCGGCGGGCACACCAAAGTTTTCAAGGGGTTGCGGCATTATATGCCCCGCCCGTTGACAGCGAGCCGAGTTTTCGGGACACTTTAGGGACAGTGACTGTCCCGGAGTGTCCCGATGGCACGCGGAAAACTCCCAATCTTCGACCGGCGGGCGGAAGACGGCCGCCTCATGGGCTACCAAGTCAAAATCCGGAAGCCGGGGTTCCCGAGCATCAGCCGCCAGTTCGACCGGAAGGCCGACGCTGAGCGCTTCGCTATCGACACCCTGCGAGACATGAACTCGGGGACTTGGGTGGACCGGCGGGAGGCCGAGCGGACATCCCTCCTAGAGGCGCTGGAGCGCTACGAGCGGGAGGTGACACCGGCCAAGAAATCGGCTGAAAGCGAGCGCCATGTCATCGCCAGGTGGAAACGCCACGCTTTAGCGTCCCGTTCGCTGGCCAGCCTGCGGCCGGGGGATTTCGCTGGCTTCCGTGACGCCCGGCTATCTGAGGGGAAGTCCCCCAACACCGTCCGCATCGAACTGGCGCTGGTGTCCCACCTGTTCCGGAAGGCAATCCGCGAATGGGGGATGGGGCTGACGGCCAACCCGCTCGCCAACATCGACAAACCAAAGCTGCCCGGCGGCCGGACGCGCCGCCTGATCCGCGACGCTGATCCGAAAAAGGATGAGCAGGCGCGGCTTTTTAATGCGTGCGAGGAATCCCGTTCTCGCCATTTGCTGCCCGTGGTCAAGCTGGCCCTGGAAACGGCCATGCGCCGTGGGGAATTGGTCGGCCTGCGGTGGGGCGACATCGACCTTGCCGGCCGGGTCGCCCGGCTGATCGACACCAAGAACGGCGACAGCCGCGACGTGCCGTTGTCGCCGGCCGCCGTCGAGATACTGAACGGCCTTCCCCGGTCGATAGACGGCCGGGTGTTCGCACTGGACGGCAAGACCCTGGAGCACACGTTCCGCCGGGCCGTTGCAAAGGCGGGCCTGGATGACTTCACCTTCCATGATCTGCGCCATGAGGCGACTTCTCGCCTGGTCGAGTCGGGGCGGTTTACGGTGGTTGAGGTCGCGGCGATCACCGGCCATAAGAGCATGCAGATGCTGAAGCGGTATACGCACCCGCGCGCGACTGATCTGGCGGCCAAACTGGCTGCCCCGGCGCCGGGGACGGCGCCGGCAGCGAAGCGCGGGAGGCCGAAGAAGGCGGTGGTCGGCGATGTCGTGGCAATGCCTGTTCGAGGGGAACATGGTTAAGCAGGTCAATCCAGCCGTTGCCCATTGGGTCCAAGCCGTAAAAGACTGCCTCGACAAATGGGGCGAGGCAAAAAGCACATTCACGGCCAAGCGCGCCTACTTTGATTTCGACTGGCATCCGGATCATCCGCCGCCACTTCCATTCCGGTGGACGATGGAAGCGGCGCTGTTCGAAATGCGGCATGCGTACTCCGGTTTGCCGAATTCTCTGGAGCACGAGACGGTTATTTCAAGGGCCGCGATGGAATTCATGGACAGGGCAAATTCCTGCCTTGCCGAGTGGGATCGTTTTGTTGCGGAGGCACGGGCCGATCTTCTCCAGCTATGGGATCAGCCCCAGCGTCGTGGGGCCGGAAAGGCAGAAAAATTGCGACTGCGCGGTGCGATTCTTGAACTGCTTCGGTCGCCCGATCCCGATGCGACCAGGCCGCCGGCGGTGTACGAGGAGATATGGCGTCGCATCGACGCAAAGCAGCGCCACATACCTAAGTCATAATTGCGCAGGTCGCGCGGCGCGTGCAGGATCATCCTGCACGCGCGTTCCACTCGTGCGCGCCCAATACGTGGTAAAATTCACTGTCTGCGCCCAAGTTTCACGCACAGGTTGTGTGAGCGTAGCGGACCCGAGAGGGGGAGGCCAGGCTCCAGTCGGAGTCTGCCCGATGCTCTCCCGCCAAAAATTTCTTTCCATTCAGGATATTGCCGAGACGCTTGGTGTGCATCGCTCAAGCGTGAGCCGCATGCTCGCGCGCGGCGATATAGCAAGCGTGCAGATCGGCGACTCGCCGCGAGTCGATCCTGAGGACTTCCGGGCGTGGATCGAAGCCGGCAAGGCCGCATCACTTGAGCGGGCCGAGGCGGCCCGCCGAGCGGCTGAGCCCCGCCGGCCTGTCGGCCGGCCGCGCAAGCCCGGTATCGGCAAGCCTCAGCCGGCGGCGGTAGCCGCCGCCGACGTCTGATCCTGCTGCATCTGCTGATCCCAGATGCTGCCGGCGGCAGACGCGGCGACGGCCGCACGCGTGCGCGCGCCCAGGGGCGCGCCTACGCTTTCATCTCATCCTCGCCATGATGGCGTCAACTCTGGCCTTCAGGCCGGCCATGGGCCGGCCCTTGGTACAGTGGCGAAATCGGTTGACGCCGCCGCCGATGAGGGGCGGCGCCGGGACAGGCGGCGGCGTCGCGCCGGGCTGCTCGACGCCGCTGCGCGTCTGGCTCCGGCCGAGCGAGTAGCCGGGTGCCAGCGGCGGCCGACCGGATCGGCCGTCTCCGCCGTCCTCTCCGCTGGCCGGGCGCGGATCGCCGGCCTTCAGACGTGCGACAATGTTTGGTTGTGTCCATGCTGTTCACCGAAGATCATGTCCGGCCGCCGGACCGAGGCAAACAAGCTGTTGAAATGGGCGCGGGCGCAGGCGCTGCGCCCGGTTATGCTGACCCTGACCGCTCGACACATGCGCCACCACAGATTGCAGTGGCTGCTGGCGGCGATTCAGTCGGCGAAAAAGCGGCTGCATCAAAGCCGCGCTTGGCGGGCTATCGCAGGAAATATTGATGGGCAGGTAGTGGTGAAGGAAATTCCATGCAGCAAGAAAAACGGCTGGCATCCACACTATCACATCATAATTATTTGCAGAACGGAGACTGAAGATGAGGCCATCCGCCTAATATCTGGATTACGCCCAGCTTGGGAAGAAGCGCTTGAGAAAGAAGGTCTGGACTGCAATGACCACGGCTTTGATGTGCGTGGGGCGGCGGAAGCTGGGGATTACATCACGAAGTGGGGCGCGGCGGAAGAACTGACTCTCGGCACCGAAAAGGGCTCACAGGACCCGGACAAGGGCCGGACCCCGTGGCAACTACTCGCCATCGCGGCTGGCGCAGCTGGACAACCGGATGCGGCCTTCAGCCAAGCGGACGCGGAACGGCTGTGGGTCGAGTATGCCAAGGCCACGAAAGGCCGCCGGCTGCTGGTCTGGAGCCGGGGGCTCAAGGCGAAGGCCGGCATCGATGACAAGACCGACGAGGAGTTGGCCGCTGCCGCCGAGGCGGCGGAGTGCCATTCCCCTGCGGAAGAGGTCGGGCGGATGACAGTGGCGGAATGGCGGGCTGTCGTCCGGGCGGGCCTCCGCATCGCCATGCTGGAGGCCGTCGAGGCGGACGGCCGGGCCGGCTTCGAGCGGGTCTTGGCCGAGGCGCTGGCCCGGCGGGGCCAGCCGCCGCCGGTTACCGTTCACACCAGTAGCCTAACTGTCCGGCGAGGGACTCTCCCCGATGGCGCCGCCTATGACCTGGAGACGGGGGAGATCATCGGATAAAAGGCTACCCCCGTACCGCCAGAGCCTCCTCGACCGCTTTGGGATTGCGGTCGATGACGGTGAGATATGCTCGGGCTGACTGATCGGGTCGGCGCCGTCCCTGCTCCCATTCCTGCACCGTCCGGGCGGGGAAGCGGAACCGCTGGGCGAACTGCTCGCGCGACAGCCCCAAGCGGCTACGCAACGCCCGTACGTCAATGTCCATCTCCACCGTGACCTGATGCACGGCGGCCGGCGCCGCTTCGCCCTTGGCGATGGCCAGTGCCTCGCCCATGGCCTCAACCAGCTCGTCGCCGACGTTCTTCCCGGTGCTCATTCCATCCTCCGTGCCTTGGCCGTCGCCTTGATGCCGGCCGCGAACGCGGCCACCGCCCGTTTCTGGTCGGGCGTCAGGTTGGCCTGTTCGCCCTTGCCGTAGATGAAGACCGCATAGAGCGGATTGTCCTGATCGAAGTAGTAATAGATCACCCTGACGC
>JAKAFA010000258.1 GCA_021818185.1 Pseudomonadota bacterium
GCAGAGATCAATGCGGCTTGCGAATAGAGCCTAATACTTTGTCGTTTCGCTCACTGTGTCTCTCCCTGTCTCCCCCTTGCGGCAGGAGTAGGCTGGTTTACGGGATCTCTTTTATTGGTGGTCGCCACCCAGCCTTTACTGGCCGATACCAGAGCATGGACCAGCCAATCCCCGCCGATCTGGCCGGCATGGTATCCCAACTTGCGGAAGGTCGAGAACCCCCGTTTTCGCCCGCCCCGGCGATCAGGCCGCCGGCGTCCGTGGACCCGCCGGCCGCCCCCCTGTTCATACGATGCTCGGCCCTTGCTGGGGGATTACCGCCAAGGCTTCTGATGGCCGCGGGCCTCTGTGTCACGATCTTTGGCTAGAGGTTTGGGCTTTCACAGGAGCACGCAATGACCCGGTATGGCCGTTGGTTCTTGGTTGCCGCCCTTCCCCTGCTGGCCGGCGCCTGCGCCAGCAAATCCGACGTCGACCAATTGCGGTCCGATGTCGCCCAACTCCGTCAGGAGGTTCAGTCGGCACAACAGACGGCAAGCGCAGCCCAGCAGCAGGCCACGGCGGCGCAACAGCAGGCATCGGCCGCGGGTGAGCGGGCCGAAACCCTTTACAACCGCAACCTGCGGAAATAGGGCATGGGGGGCCGGGTCCGAACGCTGGCCGCGGCGGCCCTGGCCCTTTTCCTGAGCGGCGGTTCGGCCGCCGCAGAGGCGGCCGAACCGCCGGTCGCCATGGCGGCTTCCCATATCGTGGCGCCGGGCGAAAACCTTGAGGACATCGCACGCGCCAACGACCTGGGCTTCGTCGAGGTCATGGCCGCCAATCCGGGGGTCGATCCCTGGTTGCCGGCGCCCGGCACCCGGCTGATCCTGCCCACCGTCCACCTCCCGCCGCAACCGCTGCGCCCCGGCCTGACGGCCAACCTTGGGGACATGCGGCTGTATTGGCTGCGCGCCCCGGGCGCCGAACCGCTCAGCTTTCCCATGGGCATCGGCCGCGAGGGCTGGAGTCTGAGGTCGGTCACCACCCGCGTGGTGGGCAAGCGGGTCCATCCCACCTGGACGCCACCACCCTCCATCCGCGCCGAAAAGCCCTGGCTGCCGGCCGTGGTCCCGCCCGGGCCGGACAACCCCTTGGGGGATTACAGCCTGGACCTGGGATTGGGCCTGATCCGCATTCACGGCACCAATCTGCCCGACGGCGTCGGCCGGCGGACCAGCCACGGCTGCCTGCGGCTGTACCCCGAAGATATCGCCCACCTGTTCCCCCAGGTCGGCGCGGGAACGCGGGTCACCATCATCGACCAGCCGGCCAAGCTGGCGTGGATCGGCGGAGCGCTCTGGTTGCAGATCAATCCCGACCAAGGTCAGGCCGACGCGGTCGAAGACCGCAAGCCCATGCCCATCCGCCCCGTCGCCGGCCTGCGCGAGCAGGTCATCGCCGCCGCCGGCCCGGCCGCCGACCGCGTCGACTGGGCCGAGGTGGAGTGGGCCGAACGCCATCGTCCGGCCATCCCCATCCGGATCACGCCCCCCGCCAAGTGAAACGACGCCCTCCATTCCACCTTTCGGACGGACGGGAATCCGACTACTCTGACATCAACCGGAGGGGTGAATTGCCGCCGATCCGGAAAAGACGGGAGCAGTAGTCGCCCCGTCCGGGGACGTCACGTGAAGGTCGGGAGCAACAATGCGACGGCTTTTCATTTTACCTGTTCCAGCCCTGTAGCCGGCGAGAGCGGCAGGTATCAGCCCTGCGCCGGGGAATCTCACGTGATCCGGGTCTGCCCGCGGGGGATCTGGCCCGAACAATGATCGGCACAGCTGCACGGGGGAAGAAATGCAGATAACGACACGACGCGCAGCCCTGGCGACGGGCGCCTGTCTTACTTTGGTGGCGGCCGTTCTCGGCGTGGCGGGCGCCCCCGGCGGGGGCATGACCGTGGCCGCCGTGGCCGCCGTCGCCGCGGTCATCCAAATGGTGGTCTTCTTCACCGGCGGCGGGGCGGGAAACGTCCGGACGGCGGTGGAGGGGCTGGCGTTCCATTCCTCGAAGGATGCCATTTTCCTGCTGGACGGTCCCCGGATCGTCGAGTGCAACGAATCCCTGCTCAAGATGCTGGGCGCCTCCAGCCGCGATCAGGCCCTGCGCCTGACCCCGCCCGACTTTTCCCCCCAGTTCCAGCCGGACGGCCGCCCGTCGGGGGACAAGGCGATGGAGCTGATCGACTCCACCCTGAGAAGCGGGTTCAACCGCTTCGAGTGGCTGCACCAGCGCCTGGACGGCACCCCTCTGCCCTGTTCGGTAACCCTGGTCGCGGTGGCCATCGGCGGCAAGACCTACCTGCTGGTCTTCCTCCACGAAATCGGCGATCTGGTGGAAGCGCGTGAGAGTGCCCGCAAGGTCCTGTCGGAGCGCCAGCAGATGCAGGAACGCCTTGCGGCGTCGTTCGAACGGCGGGTCAAGGACATTGTCACGGTCCTGGCGGGCTCGGTCGGCCAGATCCGTTCCACCGCCTCGGATCTGGTGGCCTCGGCCGACGAGAGCCGCCGGGGGATCGAGAGCGCCGCCCTGTCCACCGCCGATGCGTCCATGGGAATGGAGGCGGTGGCGTCGGCCAGCGCCGAACTGACCGCCTCGATCAACGAGATTTCGCGGCGCGTGGCGGAATCGGCGGCCATCACCCGCGAGGCCGCCGACGAGGCGCAAAACACCAACGCGACCATCGATGGCCTGTCCACCGCCGCCGACAAAATCGGCGAGATCGTCGGACTGATTACCGACATCGCCTCACAGACCAACCTCCTTGCCCTGAACGCCACCATCGAGGCCGCGCGGGCCGGCGAAGCGGGCAAGGGCTTCGCCGTGGTGGCCAACGAGGTCAAGCATCTGGCCAACCAGACCGCCAAGGCGACCGAGGACATTTCCAGCCAGATCTCGTCCATCCAGAGCCAGACCCGGCTGGCGGTCGACGCGATCCGCCATATCGGCTCGACCATCAGCCACATCGACGAGATGGCGGCCGCCATCGCCGCCGCCGTCGAGGAACAGGGGGCCGCCACCAACGAAATCGCCCGCAACGTCGAAAGTGCCGCGGGAAGCACCCGCAGCGCCTCCGACAATCTCGGCCAGATTGCGCAATTGTCGCAACGAACCGAAACCATGGCCCGTACGGTCACCACGCTCGTCGGCACCCTGTCGGAGGACAGCGGAAGGCTGGACGGCGAAGTGCACGGCTTCCTATCGGAGGTCCGCAGCGGCTGACGGCGCCCCCCATGGCGGCCCGCCGTCGACGCCGCCGGTCGCGGTGGGCGGCGCCGGGCCGCCGCAGGCCCCCTCGGCCGGCGGCAAGCTAAAACCATAATTACGTTGGGGGTTCCCCGTCCTACCGGGAAGAGATAATTTTCCTGTGCCTGCCACAGGAGGACAGCATGGCCAGGACCTTGACCGTGAAGGCCCGGATCCGGGGCGGTTTCGCGATGGTGTTGCTGCTGGCCGCCGGTCTGGCCACCGCCGGCATCGTCGCCCTCCAGGGCGCCAAGGACGATCTGTCCGACGTGGCGCGGGTCTCGGGCAACACCCTCAAGGTGACCGAGATCGACAGCCTGGCCCAAAGCTTCCGCCGGTCGGTGCTGGCTTACACCTTGAACCCCACCCAGATCACCCTGCGGGACATGACCGAGGGGCGCCGCACCCTGGTGGCCGCGGTGGCGTCGTTCCGCCAGAGCGCGATCAATCCCCGGCGCAAGGACCTGGCCGCCCATCTGGCGGCCATCCTGCGGGATTACCGGGCGAAGCTGGACGTTGCCGTAGCCGCCGTCCAGCGGCGCGATGCGCTGATCAACCAGCACCTCGATCCGCTCGGCATCGCCCTGCGGGGAAAAGTCGCGGCTTATGTCCGCCAGGCGATGGACGACAACGACCTACGCGACGCCGCCGACGGCGGCCTGACCCAGGAAGCCCTGTTACTGGCGACCATCGGCGTGCAGCACTTCCTGCTCACCCCCACCGCCACCAATCTGAAGACGGCCAACGACCGCCTGGAAGCCTTCGACCAATCGGTGATGGCCCTGCGCGACCGGGCGGCCGAGCCGGGCCGCAAGGCGCTGGTGGACGCCGCCGACCACATGCTCGATACCTATAAGGAGCAGTTCGCCGCCGCGGTGACGGCGACGACCGAGATGACCCGGATCGTCAACACCGACCTGCCCCGCATCGGCGGGCAGTTCGCCGACGAGGTGGCCGCCCTCAAGGCTTCGCAACTGGGCGACAATCCCGATCCCGGCCATTACCTGGGCTCGCAGAAATACATCCAGCACCTGGCCGCCACGCGCATGAACCGCTGGGAGACGACGCAGGCGGCGGTGGCCGTCGCGGCGATCCTGCTGGGACTGAGCCTGGCCGGCATGATCGGGCGCTCCATCACCCAGGCGCTGAACGGCATGACCCGCGCCATGACCCTCCTGGCCGGCGGCGACCTGGACACCCCGGTCCCCGCGCTGGACCGTCGCGATGAAATCGGCGAGATGGCCCAGGCGGTCCAGGTGTTCCGCCAGAACGCCATCGACAAACGGCGCCTGGAAGAGGAAGGCAAGGCCGCCGACCAGGCGGCGCGCCAGGCCGAACAGGCGCAGCGCCAGGTGGAAGCCGCCATCATCGCGGAAGTGGCCGATGTCGCCCGCGCCGCCAGCCAGGGCGAGTTGGACCACCGCATCGATTTAGCGGGCAAGGCCGGCTTCATGCTCACCCTGTGCGAGGGGATCAACAATCTGGTGGCGCTGACCGAGGCGGCCCTGACCGACGTGGCGTCGGTGCTGGGGGCGGTGGCCCAGGGCGACCTCACCCGGCGCATCGCCAAACCCTATGGCGGCCTGTTCGGGCAGTTGAAGAACGACGTCAACACCACCGCGGAAAAGCTGT
>JAKAFA010000259.1 GCA_021818185.1 Pseudomonadota bacterium
CCATGCACCAAGTTTCGCATGGATCACGCCCGTTGTGAATCCTCTGTCTGGTTCAGTGCACTAGATCGTCCGCCAGGGCCAGCAACCGGGCCGCCATGCGGCCGGCGGCCGCCGGGTTGAAGGTGCCGATGTAGGATCGAATCCGGGTCAGGTCCGCCAGCGCCAGACGGGTGAACGTTACTTCCACGGCGGCGGCGGCAGTTCATCCGGCTTGCCCCAGCTTTCCAGCCAGCGCCGGACGTCCGCGAGCGGCACATCCTCAGCCTCGGGTGAGGCTTCGGCCGCCGCCAGGGCGCGGTCCTTCGCGTCCGTGTCTTCCGGATCGAACAAGGAGGCGGGGTCGGGCATGGGCAGCGCACTCATGGGGCCGATGATATCAGCAGATGGGCTCCGGCACAGCAGTTTCCAGGCCGGCTACGGGAGGGGCGGAAGTCACGCAGATCGGCGCCGGGGCGTACAAATTTCCCTCAGCGCACCACCCGACCCAGAGTCAGCACGTCCACGGACGCCGCGCCGGCCGCCCGTAGCACCTTGGCGCATTCGCCGACCGTGGCGCCGGTGGTGAACACGTCGTCGATCAGCAGCACCCGCTTTCCGGCCAAGGCGGCGGCGTGGCGGGGGGCGAGGGCGAAGACGCCCTTGACGTTCAAGGCCCGCTCGCGCCGATTCATGCGGCCCATGGCCGGGGTGGCGCGGCGGCGGACCAGCAGGTCGGGGATGACCGGCAGGCCGGTCGCCCGGCCCAGCGCCACGGCCAGCACGGCGGCCTGGTTGTAGCGCCGGGCCAGCAGGCGCCAGCGGTGCAGCGGCACCGCCGCCACCAGATCGGTCTCGGCCAGCAATTCGGCCCCGGCCCGCGCCATCCAGGCGGCGAAGGCCGGCGCGCCTTCCAGGCGGTCGGCGTGCTTGAAGGCCAGGATCAGCCTCTTGCTGAACTCGTCGTAGGCGAAGACGGCGCGGGCCCGCCGGAAGGGCGGCGCCTGGGCGGCGCAGGCGCCGCACAGCGCCCCCGGCTCGGCCTCCAGGTCGAAGGGCAGGCCGCAGCCGGCGCAGAGCGGCGGGCCCAGGAAGGTGATGGCCCGCCAGCAGGCCGGGCACAGGCTGCCCGGTTCGGCGACGATGGCGCGGCAGGAGAGGCACAGTGGCGGCAGCACCGTGTCGAGCACCAGGCGGCCGGCCGCCGCGATCGCCTCGAAAGCCCGCGCCACCGCCTTTCCTCCTTCCGCATTCCGGCACTTCGTGCCATATAGCCGGCATGGCCGATGGCATCAGAATCTTCGACCGCGGGCTGCTGCGCAAGCGGCGGGACCGCGCCGCCGCCGACTTCGCCGCCCATGACTTCCTGGTGCGCGAGGCGGCCGAACGGCTGGCCGACCGCCTGGACGACGTGGCCCGGCGCTTTCCGCTGGCCCTCGACCTGGGGTGCCACACCGGAGAACTGGCGGCGATCCTGGGCGGGCGGGGCGGTATCGAGACCCTGGTGCAGTGCGACCTGTCGCCGGTCATGGCCGGCCGTGCCGCCGCCAACGGCCGTCCCACCCTGGCGGCCGACGAGGAATGGCTGCCGTTCGCCGCCGCCAGCTTCGATCTGGTGCTGTCCTGCCTGTCGCTGCACTGGGTCAACGACCTGCCGGGCGCGCTGGCCCAGATCCGCCGGGTGCTCAAGCCCGACGGGCTGTTCCTGGCGGTGATGCTGGGCGGCGAGACGCTGACCGAACTGCGCCAGTCCCTGGCCGCCGCCGAACTGGCGGAGGAGGGCGGGTTCAGCCCGCGGGTGTCGCCCTTCGCCGACGTGCGCGACCTGGGGCGGCTGCTCCAGCGGGCCGGCTTCACCCTGCCGGTGGCCGATACCGACGCCGTGGCGGTGACCTATGGCGACCCCCTGCGACTGCTGGCCGATCTGCGCGGCATGGGCGAGACCAACGCCGTCGCCGAACGGCGCCGCGGCATGACCCGCCGTGCCACCCTGTTCGCCGCCCTGTCCGGATACCGGGAGCGCTTCGCCGGCCCCGACGGCCGCCTGCCGGCCACCTTCCACCTGCTCACCCTGACCGGTTGGGCGCCCCATCCGTCGCAGCCCCAGCCGCTGGCTCCCGGCTCCGCGACCTGCTCCCTGGCCGATGCGCTGGAGCAGGATCCGCCCCAGCCGTCCTGACCGCCGATGAAGTTCCCCGCTCCCCTGGTCCGCGGCACCCTGGTGCGCCGCTACAAGCGGTTCCTGGCCGACGTGGTGCTGGACGGTGGCGAGGCGGTCACCGCCCATGTGCCCAATTCCGGCGGGATGATCGGCACCAGCGATCCCGGGCTGGAGGTCTGGTTGTCGCCGGCCGCCAATCCGGCGCGCAAGCTGCGGTGGACCTGGGAATACTGCACCGTCGAGGGCGGCCTGGTGGGGGTCAACACCCAGCACCCCAACCTAGTGGCGGCCGAGGCGGTGGCGGCCGGGCGGATTCCCGAACTGGCCGGCTACGACGCCGTGCGGCGCGAGGTGGCCTACGGCCGCAATTCGCGGATCGATCTGTTGCTGACGGCGGCTGGCCGTCCCACATGCTATGTCGAAGTGAAGAATGTCCACCTGCGGCGCGGCGGATGGGCCGAGTTTCCCGATGCGGTGACGGCGCGCGGCACCAAGCACCTGGGCGAGTTGCGCGACGTGGTGGCGGCCGGCGGCCGCGCCGTGATGCTGTATCTGGTCCAGCGCGGCGATTGTGCCGGCTTCCGGCCGGCCGCCGACATCGACCCGGTTTATGCCGCGGCGCTGGCCCAGGCGGTAGGCGACGGGGTCGAGGCGATCTGCTATACCTGCCGGTTAGGCCTGGACGGCATAGATCTCGGAGACCCTCTGTCCATCGTGCTGGCCGCGGCCGGCCGGGCGGGGGAATGATGAAGGACGCGATGGAACGAGAAGACAGGGAGCCGGGGCACATCGCCCTGCACGGTCCGGAGGATTTCGAAGGCATGCGCAAGGCCGGCCAACTGGCCGCCGAGACGCTGGATTTCATCACCCCCTACGTCGTGCCGGGCGTGACCACCGGCGAGCTCGACCGCCTGTGCGCCGAGTTCGTCGCCGCCCGCGGCGCCATCAGCGCGCCGCTGAACTACCGCGGTTTCCCCCGCTCCATCTGCACCTCGGTCAACCATGTGGTGTGCCACGGCATCCCCGGCGACAAGAAGCTGGAGGAGGGTGACATCGTCAATATCGATGTCACCCCCATCCTGGACGGCTGGCATGGCGACAGCAGCCGGATGTATTTCGCCGGCAAGCCGGGGGTGAAGGCCCGCAAGCTGGTCGACGTGACCTACGAGGCGATGATGCGCGGCATCGACGTGGTTCGCCCCGGCGCCACACTGGGCGATATCGGTGCCGCCATCCAGACCTTCGTCGAGCGCCACCGCTTCTCGGTGGTGCGGGAATTCTGCGGCCACGGCCTGGGGCGCGTCTTCCACGAGCCGCCCAACGTGATGCATTACGGCGAGCCCGGCCGCGGCCTGGTCCTGCGGGAAGGCATGTTTTTCACCATCGAACCGATGATCAACGCCGGCCGGTCCGAAACCAAGATCCTGTCGGACGGCTGGACGGCGGTGACCAAGGACAAATCCCTGTCGGCCCAGTTCGAGCATTCCATCGGGGTCACGGCCACCGGTTGCGAGATCTTCACCCTGTCGCCCCAGGGATTCCATTTTCCGCCCTATGGCTGAGCCGCCGGCCGGCGGATGATCTCGGGCGGGCGACCCCCGGCCCTTGTGTGAAGTCGTTCGCAGACGGCGGGGCCGTCCGGGTGCGATGCTGTGTCCGAGTGGGTACCCGCAGGGACGACGGCCATGGACGCAGCCACCGGAACCATCGACAGCGCCACCGCCATTCGGCGCGTCAACGACACCCTCCAGGGGCCGGTTGCCGACGTGATGGGGCAACTGCTTCCCGAGTTCAAGGGGCTGGCGCGGCGGCAGGTCTACGACCGGGCGCTGAACGACCTTGGGCTGCTGGAACGCTGCTTCGAGGCGTTTCGGCGCGAACGCAAGCATTTCCGCTACATCGTCGTCGATGGCCGCCATCGGCCGGTGGAGGCCGACGACGTGCCGCTGTCCTGCGGCCGCACCTTGCAGGAGGTGGTGGCCATGGTGGTGCGCACCGCCGCCAAGCGGTATTTCCGCCGCACCCTCGACCCGAAGCCGGTGTCCCGGCCGGCCGCCGGGCGCCAGGCCGCCCCGGCGCCGTCGCGCGCCGACGAATTGTACGAGGCGATCAAGGATTACCTGCTGCATGAGTGGCAGGTGCCGCTGGTTCCCGCCTATGCCGACATGAGCCCCGGACTGGTGCGGACCCTGGGGGAACGGCTGCTGACCATCCGCCGGACCGAGGATCTGCGCCAGTTGATCGCCGAGCCCGCCGCGGTCGACCGCTTGCTGGCCGCCGTCGTGGACGAGGCGCCGGCGCCGGCCGAGCCCGCCCCGGCCGGCGATCTGTGCGCCCGCTTGCTCAGCGACGACGGCCGCCGCCTGCGGCCGGAAGCCTTCAACGAGGCACTGCTCAATCCCCAGGTCCGGGCCTGCCTGCCCCGGGCCGAGACCGTGGTGCGGGTGGGCTCGGTGCTGCGCGAGGTGGGGGGGGCGCCGGCCCGCCTGTTGCTGACCGGGCTGCGGCTCAGCACCGAGCAACTGACCGTGATGCTGTTCACCGCCCATCAGGCGGTGGGGGCCGAGGTGTTCGCCCGCATCTTCGGCCAGCCGGGTCGCCCCGAACTGATCCTGCGGGTGGTGGAGCGCGGCCTGGCCACCGGCCTGGGGCCGGACACGCCGCTGGCCGAATGCGCCGGCTTCACCCGCCAGCTCCTGGCGCGGGCCGCCGGCGGCCGCGGGGGGCAGGAGGCGCTCCCCACGCGGCCGGAGGGGTCCTACGGCCTG
>JAKAFA010000260.1 GCA_021818185.1 Pseudomonadota bacterium
GCCAACCGAAGGCATCGACCGGCTCTACCGCCTGCGGGCCGAGGACGTGAGGACCGTCGAGGGCAAGTCGGTGGTCTGCCTGGGTGGCCAGCAATTGCCGCTGCTGTCGCTGGCCCATCTGCTGGCCCTGGGCGAAAGCGCCGTCAAGGTCAGCCGCAACGTCGTGCCGCTGGCCGTCCTGAAGAATGGCGACCGGCGGGTGGCGGTGGCGGTGGACGGCTTCCTGTCGATCCGCGAGGCGCTGGTCAAGGATATCGGGGTACCCGCCACCCGCGGCACCATGGTGGCCGGCGGCATGCTGCTGGAGGACGGCACCGTCGCGCTGGTGCTCAATCCCTTCGAGATCGTCGAGACCTTCCGCAAGTCGGGAAGCATCCGAGTGCTGACCACCGTCGAACGGCCGGCCGAGGCGCGGGTGCCGACCATCCTGGTGGTGGACGATTCGCTGACCACCCGCACCCTGGAAAAAAGCATCCTGGAAGCGCACGGCTATCAGGTCCGCCTTGCGGTGGACGGCTTGGAGGCCCTGAACCGCCTGCGTGCCGAGCGTTTCGATCTGGTCATCTCGGACATCCAGATGCCCCGCCTGGACGGGTTCGGCCTGTTGCAGGCCATCAAGGCCGATCAGGCCCTGGCCCGCATCCCGGTCGTGCTGGTCACCTCGCTGGAAGCGCGCGAGGATCGGGAACGCGGCCTGGCGCTGGGCGCCGACGCCTATGTCGTAAAGCGTAAGTTCGACCAGAAGGAACTGTTGGAAACCATCGGGCAGATCGTGGGATGAGCAAGATCAAGGTCCTTATCGTCGAAGATTCGATGGTGGTGCGGCAGTTGCTGCTACACATTATCGGCACCGATGCCCGCTTCGAGGTGGTGGCGGCGGTGGAAAGGGCGGAGGAGGCTCTGACCCTACTCGAGGTGGTAAAGCCCGACGTCATTTCCCTCGATATTCGCCTGCCCGGAATGAATGGGCTGGATTTCACGCTCCAGGTGATGGCTCGCCGGCCCACTCCCATCGTGGTGGTTGCCGCCAATGTCGACGACGATGAACTGGACATCGCGATGAATGCCCTGCGGGCCGGCGCGCTGTCGGTGGTGGAGAAGCCGGTCGGGGTGACCAATGCCGCCTTTGCCGCCATGGCCGAGCGCCTGACTACCCAGTTGGCCATCATGAGCCAGGTCAAGGTGGTGCGTCAGGGCATCGACCGCGGGCTGAATTTCGGCACTGCCGCCGCGCCGGCGCCGCCGCGGCCGCCGCGCTCCTATGCGGTGGCGGGGGTGGTGTCCTCGACCGGCGGGCCGCAGGCGCTGGCCCAGTTGTTCAATGCCCTGGGCGGCGACTTTCCGCTGCCCATCCTGCTGGTGCAGCACATGACCGCCAGCTTTCTCGACGGTTTCGTCGCCTGGCTGTCGGGGGTTACTCCCTTCCAGGCGGTGGTCGCCGAGGCCGGCACCGTGCCGCAGCCGGGGCGCATCCATGTGCCGCCGCCCGACCGTCATCTGGTGATGGAGGGCGGGCGGCTGGCGGTACGGGCCACGCCGCCGGTGTGCAGCCAGCGGCCGTCGGGCAGCGTGCTGCTCTCCTCGCTGGCCCGCGAATTCGGCCGGCGCGGCATCGGCGTCATTCTCACCGGCATGGGGGCCGACGGGGCCGAAGGCTTGGCCGACATGAAGAAGGCCGGTGCCTATACCATCGGCGAGGACGAATCGACCTGCGTGGTATTCGGTATGCCGGCGGCCGCCGCCAAGCTGGGGGCCGTGACCGAAATGCTGCCGCTGGAGGCCATCGCCGGCCGTCTGCGGCAACTGGCGGGGGGAGGCGCGCGATGAACGGGGGCAAGCTTATCCTGGTGGTGGAGGATTCCGCCACCCAGGCGCTACGCCTGCAGCATGTGCTGGAAAGCGAGGGATTCGAGACCATTTGCAGCTACTCGGCGGAAGAGGCGCTGGAGGAGATCAATCGCCGCCTGCCCGATCTGCTCATCGTCGATTATCACCTGCCGGGTATCCAGGGGGACGAGTTGTGCCGCCAGGTGCACATGGACCTGACCACCCGCTCCATCCCCATCCTGATGTTGACCGCCGACGAGACCCAGGCCACCGAACTGCACGGACTGGAGAGCGGCGCCGACGATTTCGTGTCCAAGTCCGAGGACAGCGAGATCCTGCTGCTGCGCGTCCACAACCTGCTGCGCAAATCCACGCGCGACGCCTCGATGCTCGACGTCGCGCGCTCGCTGTTCCGCCGGGCCCGCGTGCTGGTGATCGACGACAGTGCCACCTATCGCGAATCCCTGGCCGAGGAGTTGCGCGAGGAAGGCTGCGAAGTCACCCAGGTGGCCAGCGGCATCGACGGGCTGCAACGCCTGGCCGAGACCGAATACGATTGCGTCATGGTCGACATGGTCATGCCGGGCATGGACGGCATCCTGTTCTGCAAGGAGCTGGCCTCGCGCCGCTCCGAGGGCGCGCCCATCGTGGTGCTGATGCTGTCGGCCTATGAAAGCAAGGAGAACGTCACCCGGGCGCTGGAGGCCGGCGCCGACGATTTCGTCGGCAAATCCACCGAGATGAGCGTGCTGCGCGCCCGGCTGCGCGCCCTGTTGCGCCGCAAGTTCCTGTTGGAGCAGAACGAGCGCATCTTCGAGGAATTCCGTGCCCGCGAGATGGAGACGCTGCGCGCCAAGGCCGAGAAGGAGGCCGCCGAGGCCCGCGCCGGCCTGGCCGAGGGACTGGAACGGGCCAACCGCGACTTGGAAGAGGCCAACCGCAAGCTGCGCGAGACCCAGGTGCAGCTGGTCCAGTCGGAAAAGATGGCCTCGCTCGGCCAGTTGGTGGCGGGCATCGCCCACGAAATCAACAACCCGCTGTCCTTCGCCCTGTCCAATGTCTTTTCCGTCGAGAAGTGGCTGGCCGAAGTTCGGGACGATCCTGCCGCGCCGGCGGTGGCCGGACTGCTGGAAAAGTCGCGGGCCCGCATCGCCGACACCGGCCAGGGGCTGGAACGGGTGCGCGAGCTGGTGGTCAAGCTGCGCACCTTCTCCCGCCTGGACGAGGGAGAGTTCAAGGCGATCAACGTGGTCGAGGCGGTGGAATCGGTGCTGCTGTTCCTGCGCCACAAGACCGCCGACCGCATAGAGGTGGTGCGCGACTATGCCGCCGACAACCAATTGGCCTGCTATGCCGGCCAGCTGAATCAGGTCATCATGAATGTGGTCGCCAATGCGGTGGACGCCATGCCCGAACCGGGAACGCTGACCGTACGCACCGGTCTCGGCCCGGACGACACCTTCCTGGTGGCGGTGCGCGATACCGGCTGCGGCATCCCGCCGGAACATCTGGAACACATCTTCGATCCGTTCTTCACCACCAAGGACGTGGGGAAGGGGACCGGGCTGGGCCTGGCCATTTCCTACAAGATCGTCCAGGCGCACCAGGGCCGCATCGAGATCGACAGCACGGTGGGAGGCGGCACCGAGGTGCGGGTGCTGATTCCGCGCAACCTCAAGGGTTAGGAGCAGGGTGATGGTGGCCAAGGCGGGCAAGGACAACGTGCTGGTCGTCGACGACGAGCCGCAGATCCTGACCGCCATCACCGACCTGCTTGAGGACGAGTTCCGGGTGTGGACGGCCACCGACGGCGAAAGCGCCCTCAGGATCCTCGATACCGAGGAGATGGCGGTCATTCTGTCCGACCAGCGCATGGCCGGAATGAACGGCGCCGAGTTTCTGGGCCGGGCGCGCGAGCACTCCGACGCCACCCGGGTGCTGGTCACCGGGTATTCCGACCTCGACGCCCTGGTCAGCGCCGTCAACGAGGGCCAGATCCACGCTTATCTCTCCAAACCATGGAACCCGCTGGAGCTGAAGGTGGTGGTGCGGACCGCCGCCGACCGCTGGCGGCTGGGCCGTACCCTGGCGGAAGAACGCAACCTGCTGCATGCGCTGATGGACAACGTCCCCGACGCCATCTTCTTCAAGGACGAGACCCTGCGCTTCACCCGCGTCAACCGCGCCCAGGCCCGTCTGCTGGGGCGGCACGAATCCGCCGACGTGGTGGGGCGCCGCCTGGCCGAATTGGAAGGGGCGGGGGCGGCCGGCCCGGTCGAGGCTCAGGAGCGCGACATCCTGGAACGCGGCCTGCCCCAGGTGGACACGGTGGAAGCCCGGGTGGACGAGGACGGCACTCCCACCTGGTTTTCCATCACCAAGGCGCCGATCCTCCGCGGCGACGATGTGGTCGGGCTGGTCGGCATCGCCCGCGACGTCACCAAGCGCAAGCAGGCGGAAGAATACCTGCGCCGCGCCCACGACGAACTGCAACGGGCGGTGGACGAGCGCACCCGCTGGCTGCGCCAGGAAATCCGCCGCCGCGCCCAGGCCGAGGACCAGGCCCGCGCCGCTCGCGATGCCGCCGAGGCGGCCAGCCGCGCCAAGACCATCTTCCTCGCCAACATGAGCCATGAACTGCGCACGCCGCTCAACGCCATCATCGGGTTTTCCGAACTGGCGACCACGGTGATGAGCGACCGCGAACTGGAGAAGTACGGCGGCTACCTCGGCAACATTTCCGAATCCGCCAACCACCTGCTGCGGGTCATCAATGACATCCTGGACGTGTCGCGCATCGAGGTGGGCAAGGTGACCCTGCGCGAGGGCGAGGTGGATGTCGGCGACGTGGTGCAGGCCGCCCTGCGGCTGGTCGGCCATGTGGCGGCGGGCAAGGGTCAGACCCTGGCCTTTTCCATCGCCGAACGCTTCCCGCGGCTGCGGGCCGACGAGCGGCTCGTGAAGCAGATCTTGGTCAACATCCTGGCCAACGCCACCAAGTTCACCCCCGAGGGCGGGCATGTCGAAGTGACCGTCGGGCTGGAGGGCGGCCGGGTGGTGATCGCCATCGC
>JAKAFA010000261.1 GCA_021818185.1 Pseudomonadota bacterium
GCTTCGCCCCGGCGCGCACCTATGCGGGCTTAGCCACGGTGGTGGCCGGCGACACCCTGTCGCCGGCGACGCTGGTCGCCGCTCTGGCCGTGTGGGCGGCCGGCGTGTTCGGCCTTGCCGCCTGGCACTTCCAGCGGCGTGAAGCCTGAGGCGCTTCCAGCGGCGTGAAGCCTGAGGCGCTTCCAGCGGCGTGAAGCCTGAGGCGCTTCCAGCGCCGTGAAGCCTGACCGGAGAGATATGCCATGACCGCCTGCCCCACCTGCCGGCGACGTTTCCTCGCCGGCCTTGCCGGCCTCGCCGCCCTGCCGCTCCTGGCCTCGTGCCGCAAGGACGGCACCGCCGCCAGCCAGCCGCCGGTCCCCATCGGACCCGACGATGTCTGCGCGGTGTGCGGCATGACCATCGCCAAGCAGCCGGGCCCCAAGGCTGAAGCCTATCTTGAAGACCAACCGGGGGTACTTAAGTTCGGCGGCACCGTGGATTTCTTCAGCTTCATCCTCCAGCCGGAAAACCGGGACCGGCTCCAGGCCGCCTATGTCCAGGACATGGCGCAGGCGGACTGGAACCATCCGGTCGACCACTGGATCGACGCCCGCGAGGCGTGGTACGTCCCGACCAAGGAACTGCATGGCGAGATGGGGCCGACCCTGGCCTCCTTCGCCTCGCGCGCCGATGCCGAGGCGTTCGCCAAGCGCTACGGCGGTGAGGTGCTGACCTTCGCCCAGGCCACGCCCAAGGTGATCTTCAATCTCGGAATGTGCCAGCACCCCGACGGGGACGGCTGACGGCGGTGCGCCCCCGTCCGCCGCCCTCAGGGCGGAAACCAGCCCGCGGGATTGGCCACCATTGCCATGAAGTCGTCGGGAGGCAGGGGACGGGCGAAATGGTAGCCTTGCGCCATTTCGCATCCGTAGCCCCGCAGGCATTCCACCGTCTCCTCGTCCTCGACCCCCTCGGCGACGACGTGCAGGCCCAGGGCATGTGCCATTGAAACCACCGCCCCGACGATGGCGGCGTTGCCGACGTCGTGCCGCAGATCGCTCACGAAGGAGCGGTCGATCTTCAGCTTCTGGATCTCGAACCGCTTCAGATAGGCGAAGCTCGCGTACCCCGTCCCGAAATCGTCCAGCGAGAAGGTGGTTCCCGCCCCGGCGATCCGGCGGAGGGTCGCCCGCAGCGATTCATTGTCATGAATCAGGATCGATTCGGTAATTTCGAGATCGAGCAACGCCGGGTCGAGGCCCGACTCGCCCAGCGCCGCCGCGACGCTGCCTCCCAGGTCGCCGCGGCTGAACTGAACCGCCGACAGGTTGACGGCGACGGACAGCGGGGGTAAGCCCGCCCGCCTCCAGCGCGCCGCCTCGCGGCAGGCTTCGCGCAGCGTCCACTCGCCGATGGGCACGATCATGCCGCTGTCCTCGGCCACCGGAATGAAATCGTCGGGCGGAATCAGGCCGCGGGCGGGATGCCGCCAGCGGATCAGCGCCTCGGCCCCCACCACCCGCCCATCGGCAACGGCGACGATCGGCTGGTAGCGGAGGATGAATTCGTTGCGTTCCAGGGCGAGGCGCAATTGGCTGCGCAATTCGATCTGCCGGCCGGTCTGCGCGTTCATCTCCTCGGCATAGAACCGCGACGTGTTGCGGCCGGCGGCCTTCGCCTGATAGAGCGCGGTATCGGCCTTGCGCAGAAGGGTGTCGAAATCCGAGCCGTCATCGGGATGCACGGCGATGCCGATGGACACCGACGAGATCAGGTCGCGGTCGCCGACGATCAGGGGCGCCGCGAATTGCTGAAGAATTTTCGCCGCAGCGACGGCGACCGAATCGGGGCTGTGCAGGTCGGACAGTAACAGCAGGAATTCGTCACCGCCCAGGCGGCCGACCGTGTCGGAGCCGCGCACGCATCCTTCCAGCCGCCGGGCGATGGCGGTCAGCACGGCGTCGCCGACCGAATGGCCGAACGTCTCGTTGACCTGTTTGAAGCGATCCACGTCGACGACCATCAGCGCGACGCGCGAGGAATGGGAGCGGCCGGCGAACGAAATGGCCTGCAACAGGCGGTCGCGGGCCAGCAGGCGGTTGGGAAGCCCGGTCAGCGGGTCATGATGGGCAAGGTATTCCATTCGCATCTGCGGCCCTCGGCATTCGCTGGCATCGGTGACCACGCCCACGAAGCCACGGGCCTTGCCCTCGCCGCCGATATGGGGGACGACATGGGCGTGCGCCCAGGATTCGTCGCCGTTCTGCCGCCGGTAGCGGAACGCGCCGTAGAACGGCACCGCCGCCCGAACCGCCGCGGCCCACTCCAGGCTGAGCGATGGCATGTTGTCGGGATGAAACGCGTCGAGCCAACCGCGTCGGCCGACCAGCGCCGCCGGCGGCTGGCCGACCATCGCCGAGAAGGCGGCGTTGGCATAGACGCAAAGCCCGCCGGCATCCGTGGCGAACACCCCGGCCGGCAGAAGATCGGCAAGATGGGCGGGAAAGTCATCGGCACTCGGCTCGGCCGGCACCGGTACGGCGGCAAGGCCCCAGGCCAAGCGCCCGCCAAGCGCCGCGATCAGCGAGTCGACCGCCGCCGATTCGGGCACCCATGCCGCAGGGTCCGGCGGCAGCGGCGGAGCCTGGTCGGCGTGGTGAGCGCAAGCGGTGCGGATGATGCAGGCCATCGCCGGGCGAAGCGCCGTGACCTCGCGGACGAGATCGGGGCCCCGCATGCCGGGCAGGTGATGCGCCGTGATCAAGCCGTCCCAGTATTCGGGATATTGGCGGAACTCCGCCAGCGCCGCCATGCCGTCCCGGTGGCGGGAGACCCTGATCCCCCGGCCCTCCAGGCCGGCCCGCAGCCGCTCGCCGGCCTCGGGATCGTCATCGACCAGCAGGACGCGCCATGCCCTTGCCGGTACGGTATGGCGCGGTTCAGGTGAAGCGGAAACGGCCAGCATCGGTCATGTTCCTTTCGGGCTGACCCGAGGCTGGCATCCCCCCTGCCGTCCCTCAAGCTCGCTTCCGAGACTGACCATCGGACCCGACCTTCGTCATCCTCCCCATGCCATAGCCGGCTCGGAAGCGTCGCCGCCGGTCGCCGGCTCTTCCGCGGATTCCGAGATGACGCGCGCCAGGACTTCCACCAGATCGTCGATTTCGACCGGCTTGCGCAGCAGCGCCCATGCACCTGCCCGGCGCAGGCGCGAAGCGTCGAGAGCGTCTTCGGCATAGCCGGTGCAGAGAACGCAGGGCAGGTCCGGCTGCAACGCCTTGATCTCGCGGATCAGCTCCATGCCGGTCATGCCTGGCATGGTCTGGTCGGTCACCACCGCATCCCAGAACCTGCCATGTTCGCGGATCCCGGCCAGCGCCTCGAAGGGGTCGGAGCACGGCGAGACCTCCAGGCCGCGCCGCTCCAGGGCAGCCAGCAGCATCTGGCCGAAATCGGGGTCGTCATCGACCAGCAGAATCCGGCCGGACAGCGGCACCGGAACGCAATCCTTGCGATCGTCGGCCGGCGCGGCGGAAACGGCATCCGCGGCACAGGGCAGGATGATCTCGACCGCGGTCCCGAACCCCAGCCGGGATTCCACCGCCACCGCGCCACCATGGGCCAGGACGATGCCAAGGACCACCGACAACCCCAGGCCGGTGCCCGAGCCCTTCGCCTTGGTGGTGAAAAAGGGGTCGAACACGCGGCTCAGCACCCGCGCATCCATGCCGCAGCCGGTGTCCGACACCGCCAGCACGATGTGATCGGCCGATGGCTCCAGGGTTCCGGCGACGGCGCAGGCATTTCCGCGCTCGTCCTGCCAGACCTCGAACGGAATCCCGTCATCGTTGGTGGCGTCCCGCCGCCGGGGCCGGAATGCCGGGTTGTCGCGCCGCGGGGGGTGGGCCAGGATGGTCATGGTCCCGGACTTGCCGTCCAGGGCATCATGCGCATTCATCGCCAGATTGAGCACGACCTGGGTCAGTTGGTCGCGATCGCCGGTCAACACCGCCTGGGTGCCGGGCGAGCCGACCACCACGCGGGTGGTGGTCGGGATGGTGGCGTTGAGCATGGCCTGGATCTCGCCCATCAGGTCGGCCAACGCAAAGGGCTCGCGTTTCATTTCGCCGCGGCGGGCGAAGGACAGGATCTGCCCCACCAGGGCCTTGCCCCGGCGGCCCGCCACCAGGATGCGGGCGGCATGGTGGCGATTGGGGTCCTCGGGGCCGGCATCTTCGAGGATGAAGCGGGCAAACCCCAGAATAGCGCCCAGCAGATTGTTGAAATCGTGGGCGACACTGCCCGCCAACTGCCCCAGGGCCTCCATCTTCTGGACCTGATGCAGACGGCGCTCCATCTCCTCCCGCCGGCGCCGCTCGCGCAGGGCCGCCACGCCGAAGGCCAGGTCGTTGGCCAGATCGGTGAACAGCTGGATTTCCTCGTCGTTGAAGGCGTCCGGCCGGTCGGCGTAAATGGTCAGGCAGCCGCGCTCGGCCCGCCCGATGGACAGCGGCAGCGAAATGCTGGACCGGTAGCCGCGCCCCAGCGCCGCCTCGCGCCAGGGCGTCATCGCCGTGCTGTCGGCGGTATCGCGATTGAGCTGGGGACTGCCGGTGCGGATCGCCAGCCCGGTCGGGCCGCTGCCCCGCGGCCCGTCGTCCCAGCAGATGCCGACCCGCGAAAGGTAGCCCTCTTCCGCCCCCGCCCAGGCGACGGGGCGGACGGTCCTGGCCGCGTCCTCCTCGGCCAGTCCGACCCAGGCCATGCGGTAACCGCCGGTGACGACGATCGTCTCGCACATCCGCCGCAACAGGTCGCCTTCGTCGGTGGACCGGATCAGGACCTCGTTGCCGGCCCCCATGGTCCGGAGCACCCGGTTCAGCCCCTCCAGCGCGTGCCGGGT